>JAJTFC010000004.1 GCA_021298315.1 Planctomycetaceae bacterium | reverse complement strand
TCCGAAGCAGTGACTGCTGATGCCCCCCCTGCCCTGAAGTCACCTGGATTTCTACGCCTCGGTTACCCGTGGGCGGCAATACCCTTGGTTCTTTTTTTGTTTTTTCCGGAAAGCATTCGAGCGGTCTCTGAGTTCCATTCCAAGCCAGATCTGCCGAGCATAAGGGCAGAGGATTCCGAAAGATTCCCCGGCATGAAGGATTTGCTTCCCGGTGGCGGTGCTCGATTGGTAGGGTTCCATACCGAGTCGCGAGATCGCAATGACATGCTCGGTCAGCATTCTCGGATCTGGGATCTGCAATGGGAACTCGGTAACATGACGGTCTGTCTGGATTTTCCGTTTCGAGGATGGCATCCCTTATGGGAGTGCTATATCAACTCTGGTTGGCAAAGAGAAAATAGCCAGCTTGTTACCGATGACCAAGGCGAATCATTCTATGAAACGAAACTGAGAAATGATCTTGGGGATATTGCTATTTTGCATTTTTCACTTTTTGACCAAAACGGCCAACCGTACACTTACGAAGGATCCTTTGAGTATCGATCGAAAGCGAATCGATGGACGACGACTTTGTTCAATAGAAAGCGTCCTTCAGACCCTATCCTAGAGCCGATCACTTTTCAGTTTCAGCAGATTGCCTATACCAGCTCTGAACCCCATCAAGAGCAACTAGCGAAACTTCGCAAAATATTTATATCCAATAGGCGGCAGGTTCAAGGCAAATCCTCCGACGCGCTACGAAACCTTCGAAGCGATTGAGCCTATGTCGCAGATCGTAAACCTTCCGGAGACCCCCCAAACCTATTGGAGATGGGGTTTGCCTTCGCTGATTTTGGCAATCACTACCGTTGTGCTGGTCGCCACAAGTCAATGGGTCATTGAACCGTCCATAGACAGTCGATACGACTCGGTGGTCCAAAGGGCCCTAGGCGGGGGGCGACTTGAGGATCTCAAAACAGCCGAGTTGGCCTCGCAAAGGTTGATGGTTCGGTATCCAGATGAACCGAAGTACCGGCGTATGCATGCGGAGGTCAATCTGAAGATTTCATCGATAACTAGTCGGCTCCTGTCCGAGGAAATCGGAAAGGATTCCTCGGAATACGAGCAGTGGAGTCATTTGATGAATGCAACTCGAAGCCGCGCGAGAGAATCGATACGCTCAGCGTCCAGATTGAAGGGGACGGATGGGCAATGGGCCAAGCGATGGCTTCTTGGGGAGGAAATCCGATGGATACGGCAGTCTTGTCGAGACGATTCCGGTCAGATTCAGGGGCTCCTGGAGCGATATCTCCAAAATAGCAATCAGTCGGAAACTGCGGAATCAGCTATTGCGATTGGCTCACTTGAGATTCAATTGGCAAACCGCCTAAGTCCGCCTTTGAGCCACGATATCAAGGACCAGTTGCTAGGTTCAGGAGTTCAAAGGATCGCCATGAATCTCGAACGGTCCGGTGCCTCGCAAGAAGAACCCGGCGGATTATTGTCTGCGGAAGCTTGGTTGGCCGAAGGCTTGGCGAGCATCGTACCGGAGAAAGCGATTCAGATCGCTCGAGATGTGATTCTGAAACATTCATCGCGATTGCAAAACGTATCGAATCTGAGCGTTGCTCAGCGCATCGATGAATTCGAGGGTTTTTTTCGTTGTTTGATGATTCTTTCCGGGCCAGAGGAGGCCACAAGTTCGGTCTTAAGTCGCCTGGAACAAATTCCCAGCTCCGATCAGATGCTGCTAAGGCATCTTGCGGTAGCAAGTCAGCTAAGGGCATGGGCGTCAGCGAAATCCTATCCCAAGGGTGCTTACGCTTCGATGCCCCCAGGTGCCATATTAAAATCTGCCGTGCGGCTTGGTTCTGATCATCCCGATTTGAGTTGGCTTCTGGAAAGCTTGCTGTTGGATCAAGAACAAATAGAAACGCAACTGGCTGAAGGATCGGATCGCTCGTTGAAAAGCTCTGAAGATCCATTCATGGACCAATTGGATTGGATTAGACGCGTCATTGAAAGAAAAACAGTCGAGGCAATCCGTGGGATGGATCGATCTCCAGAGTGGTCGGAAAAGGATATGGATGTCGCGTTGTCCATGATGTCACTGTTGATTCAGATTTCACGAAAACGTCATCTGGAATGGACGCAGTTAGAACCTGTGGTCGAATCGATGATTCAGGCTTATCCAAGCCGTGCGGAGTTTAAGCTAGGGCGGGCGATTCTTCTGTGCGAGAACCGCAGGTGGGGGCAAGCCATCGCGGATTTGGAAATGCTTGCCAAGATCGATCCTGCGAATAAGCTTATCGATCAGCTCTTGAGAAAGGCTCAAGAGCAATCTTTGACCGATCAGGAAGGCGATCCCAAAACGGAGCACGTCCAAAGATGAGAGCTGTGATCCTAGCAGGTGGGATGGGGACGAGGATATCTGAGGAGACGCATCTGAGACCTAAGCCGATGATCGAGGTCGGAGGAAAGCCAATCCTATGGCATATCATGAAGATCTATTCTGCATTTGGAATCCATGATTTCATCATTTGTGCAGGATACAAAGGATACATGATCAAAGAGTACTTCTCGAATTACTTCTTGCATATGTCCGATGTAACCTTCGATATGGCGAGCAATTCCATCGAGGTTCACCAAAGGCATGCAGAGCCTTGGCGAGTTACTGTTGTTGATACCGGTGAAGCCACGATGACGGGTGGACGCATCAAGAGAATCGAGCGTTTTTTGGGAGGCGAAACTTTCTGTTTAACATACGGCGATGGAGTCGCAGATGTTGATTTAACGAAGCTTATCGAGTTTCATCGTTCCAGCGGGGCGATGGTCACTTTGACTGCCGTTGAACCCCCAGGACGTTATGGTGCTTTATCGTTTAGCAAAAAAGACCCTTCCCGGATCTCTGATTTTCAGGAGAAGTCCGAGGTGAACGATGCTTGGGTTAACGGAGGTTTTTTCGTCATGGAACCTGGGGCGATTGATTTCATCGAGGAAGGAGACGAGACGATCTGGGAACGTAAACCGCTGAAGAAACTGTCAGAAACAGGTGCGTTGGCTGCATATCGACATCGAGGTTTCTGGTTAGCCATGGACACCCTACGCGATCGCAACGAATTGCAAAATCTCTGGGATTCCGGCAAAGCACCTTGGAAAATTTGGAAGGATTGATTCGGTCGTGTTTGAGGACGCCTACTTTTCTAAACGTGTTTTGGTCACTGGTCACACAGGTTTCAAAGGCGGGTGGCTTTCTCATTGGCTATTGAGCTTGGGTGCCGAGGTTTGTGGATTTTCTCTTGAGCCTCAATCACAGGATTTGCTCTACGGGCAATTGGGTTTGAACAACAGGATCCCCTACCAGGTGCAAGGCGATATCAGGGATGGGGTTTTGTTGTCCAAACACATTCACAAGTTCGAACCCGATTTTGTTTTTCATCTTGCAGCACAGCCTTTAGTAAGGCGTTCTTACGAAATACCTGACGAGACATTTGAGATTAACGTCGTTGGAACGGTGAATCTCTTGCAGGCGTTAGTCGGCTACAAAAAACCCTGTGCGGTTGTTGTCGTTACTTCCGATAAATGCTATCGCGACCAAGAAACAATAGATTTCTATCGCGAAGAAGATCCACTCGGAGGACATGACCCTTATAGCGCCTCAAAGGCTTGTGCTGAGCTGGTAGTCTCAGCGTATCGTTCTTCATTCTTCTCTGGTCACGGACATCTTGTGCGTTTGGCTAGCGGTCGGTCCGGAAATGTACTTGGAGGTGGAGATTGGGCTAGGGATCGAATTGTGCCTGATATCATGCGAGCCGTCTTGGCCGGAGATCCGATTGTGGTTCGTAACGGAAAATCGACTCGGCCATGGCAACATGTCTTGGAACCTCTATCAGGTTATCTTTGGTTGGCAGCACAAATGAGTCGCGAAGAAGAGAGTTCAAGTTCCCGCGAATCCTTGTGTTCAGCCTTCAATTTTGGACCGCAAAGAGATCACGAACGCACTGTTTTGGAATTGGTCGAGACGATGATCCGACATACAGGAGGAGATTGGATCGAATCGTCAATCCTAAGTCAGCCGCATGAGTCAGCCAATTTGAGGCTTGCGATCGACAAGGCGATCCGGTTGCTACGTTGGAAGCCGACTTGGTCGTTCGAGACCTGTATTTCCCAAACGGCGGCTTGGTATCAATCCGTTCATTCAGGGATAGATCCTGTGATTGCTACGGATCGGTCGATAAGATCCTACGTGGATGATGCAATCCGAGCTGAACAAGCTTGGGCAATCTAAAATTCTTTGGGGTAAACAAGCAGAAAACCGATGGACTCGAATTCGGAAAGAATCCGCCAAGAGATATCTCGCTTGGTGCGAGAGTATTCTCGGTTAGAACACGGTTCGAATCGACCGGGCGAGGATCCATCGAACCATGAGTTCTTTGAACCTGGTGAAACTCCAGTCCCCTACGCGGGTCGTGTTTTTGACGAGGAGGAGGTTGAAGCGGCGGTGCTCAGCGCACTGGATTTTTGGCTGACTCTAGGTCCAAATGGTGAACGATTCGAACGAAGGTTTTCCGAGTTTCTGGGTGTTCGCCATTCGCTCTTGGTCAATTCAGGTTCGAGCGCTAATCTGCTTGCCCTTTCAGCCCTTACAAGTCCCAAGTTGCCTAGGGATCGGCGGTTGTTACCTGGTGACGAGGTTATTACGGTCGCTGCGGGATTTCCAACGACTGTAGCGCCCATCCTCCAGTGCGGCGCAACGGCAGTCTTCATCGATGCAGACCCTATCACAGGAAATGCCAAGTGCGAAAGGCTTCAAGACGCATATTGCCCAGGAAAGACCAAAGCGGTGATGATGGCCCACGCGATGGGAAATCCTTTCGATCTTAAAACGACTTTGGAATTCTGCCGGGAAAACGATCTGTGGTTGATCGAGGACAATTGTGATGCCCTGGGATCGATCTATTGCGCTTCGGTCGGCAGTGCATCGGAACCGACGAGCAAATACACCGGAAGTTGGGGCGATCTCTCAACGCAGAGTTTTTACCCACCGCACCATCTGACCATGGGAGAGGGGGGGCTTGTCAATGTCGTCAGTCAGGCGGCGCTAAGGCCGATCGTTGAGAGCTATCGCGACTGGGGGCGAGATTGCTGGTGCGCTTCAGGTAAAGACAACACCTGCAACAAAAGGTATCAATGGCAACTCGGAGATCTTCCGAGTGGATACGATCACAAGTACATCTACACCCATCTGGGTTACAACTTAAAACCTTTAGACTTGCAAGCTGCGATCGGACTCCGGCAGCTCGATAAGCTGCCAAGTTTTATTCAAGCAAGGAAGCGAAACTGGCAGAAGTTGCGGAAGGGATTGGCTGATCTAGAGGATGTGCTTGATTTCTCCCTACCCACCCACGCGACGAGTTGGAATCCCTCGGGTGATTTTTCATGGGATTCAAGCGGCTGCAGGTCCGATTGTTCTTGGTTTGGTTTCAAGATGAGCGTTAGACCTCAAGCTGGTTTTTCCCGAACGGAGCTCGTTCAATTCCTCGATCAAAACAAGATTGGCAATCGAATGTTTTTCGGAGGGAATCTCCTCAGGCAGCCAGTCTTTACCCAGGTTCTCAAAGAGTCTCCTGCATCGATTCGAATCATTGGCGACTTGTCAGGTGCAGATCAAATCATGAAGCATGCGTTCTTTGTTGGAACTTATCCTGGGCTTAGCGATGACATGATTGGTCACATCATCGCTACGATCCGAGCCTTTTGCAAGCGTTGATGGATTTGACAAAAACTGACGAGTTCTAAGTATCCACGAGCCTTGGTATGAACATTTTGATAACTGGTGGGTGTGGTTTTTTAGGATCGAACATTGCGGCGAGCTATTTGCAAGAAGGTTCGAGAGTAACGATCATTGATAGGATGCTCAAGCGAGGTTGCTGGGAAAATTTTCATTGGCTTGAGGGTATGCGTTGCCGGCCAGGATGTCTGGAATTGGTTCAAACGGACATCGCAGAAATCGGCTCGCTCGAAGATGTCTTCTCTAGACGTGGACCCTTTGATTACGTATGTCACTTTGCGGGCCAAGTGGCGATGACGTTTTCGATGAAAGACCCGATTGCGGATTTTCGAACCAATGCTCTGGGAACGATGAACTTACTGGAGGTTTCGCGCAGGAAGTCTCCGGATTGTTTTTTTGCCTTTAGTTCGACCAATAAAGTCTATGGAGATTTAAAACACCTTAGGTACGGAGAAACTGAAACTAGATATTGTTTGCTCGACTACCCAAAGGGTATCGATGAATCGATGTCGGTTGATTTTGCATCACCCTATGGATGTTCAAAAGGTTGTGCAGATCAGTATGTGAAGGACTGGTATCGAAATTTCGGATTGGAGACGGTCGTTTTTAGGCATTCATCGATCTATGGCCAGAGGCAATACGCTACGGAAGACCAAGGCTGGGTAGGTTGGTCAACGACCCAAGCGATCCAGCAGCAACGATGTCGCTTGGAAGGTTCGAGCGTAAAACCATTTGCGATTTCCGGATCCGGAAAGCAGGTTCGAGATTTGCTCGACAGCCGAGATCTTGTTGCACTTTATCGGCAAGCATTTCAGCACCGCCAACAGTGTGCAGGCGAGGTTTTTAACATCGGTGGTGGGATCCGAAACAGCGTGAGTATGTTGGAGCTTTTTCAGATGCTCGAAGATCTCTTAGGGATGAACCAAGGATTGGTTTTCGATAAGCTACCGAGGCGTCAAAGCGACCAGGATTTTTTTGTTGCCGATATCGATAAAGCGGAACGGGTGCTTGGTTGGTCGCCATCGATCGGGGTTTTGGAGGGGTTGACGCAGATGATTCAATGGGTGCAAGGGATATGAAAGTTTCGATTATCACCGCAGTTTACAATCGTTGCGATACGATCTCCAACGCAATTGGATCTGTATTGAGTCAATCCTATCCCGATATCGAGTATATCGTGATCGATGGAATGTCCGACGACGGTACGCATCGTGTTGTTGGGAGGTACTCGGATCGGATTTCCACTTATGTTAGAGAAAAAGACTCTGGGATCTACGATGCGCTCAACAAGGGGCTCAGGCTAGCGACTGGCGAAGTTGTCGGTTTCTTGCACGCCGACGACTTTTTCTCCGGCTCGCAGGTGGTGGCTCGAATTGCCGAGGAATTCCAAAGCGACCGGCAGCTCATGGGTACTTATGGAGACCTTAATTATGTGGATTCCAAAGATCCCTCCAGATTGGTCCGTCGGTGGATTTCGGGCAATTACGATTTAAAGAACTTTCGCTATGGATGGATGCCTCCTCATCCGACAGTGTACCTTCGTCGGGCGTGCTATGAGGGTTATGGCTTTTTCCGGGAAGATTTCGGGTCAGCAGCAGACTACGAAATCATGCTTCGCATGATGTATTTTGGGAGGATACCGATAGCCTATATTCCAGAAATTCTCGTGTGCATGCGAACCGGAGGAGCGAGCAACGCATCGATTCTTAACCGAATCAAGGCCAACAGACAGGACGCCAGAGCCTGGACCGTCAACGGGACACGACCGCCATGGGCATTGAGGGTCTTGAAACCACTTCGCAAATTGTCCCAGTTTTTTCGCTCGACCGGCTGAAAAATGGAAGAATTTGTGGACATCTCTCTGGGGAAGCAGTGTAGGTCGAAGGCTGGATTGGTCGAAACGAGTAGACATGCAATAGGGGCTTTCCTAAGATGAAGAGGGAAATCAGTAGATAGCCGTTGCGCTACGTGAAAATACTCGATGCAAAGAATCGGTACCGTGAAACTGCTGGATCGCGAGGATAGTCGAATCGATGGATAAGCCAAATTTGCAGTATGGATTCGATGAGTCTAGCAACATCGGACGGGGCGGTGGGCTTCAGGATGAGCCATCGATGCCATCGATCGATTTTTACGGCGCTCTTTGGCGGCGTAAATCGGTCATCATTCTGCTCTCGGTACTGGGTGCTGCAATCGCCAGTATCCTCTACACCCAGGTTACACCGGCATATGCCTCGGTGATGAAGCTCATGCTCTTTGTTCAGGCGCCTCCGAGCGTTGTCAATGGAGAGGTTCTCCCGCAGGCTGTTTCGCTGGAGAAACATCGCGTCTTGCTCTCAGGACAAACGGTGCTAACCGAAGCGATCCGCAATGGCCAGCTCGATAAGCTCGAAACGTTCAAGTCCGTAGACTCACCGATCAGTGATCTGCGGAAAATGCTTACGATATCTCCAGTTGGCAAAGATTTGACATCAGACGCTCTGGAGATCGTCTTGGAAGGGACCGTCAAAGAGGATTTGCCCGGGATTCTAAATCAAGTTGTTGCATCGTACATCTCGGCGATTGAAAAGGATTCTGAAATCTCTGGCAAAGAGTCCGTTGAACTTATCGAACGACTACAAAGGTCATTGGTCGATGATCAAAAAACAGACCAAGAGCGATATTATCAGTTGCTCAAGGAGTTGAATCTTACGGCTGAGAATGACAAAGGGCGGTGGGTCAATCCCTATGTCTCTGAGATTGAAAAGCTTCGATTGGAGAGGGATGAAATCCTCGAGGATTTTCGCGATGCAGATCAACAGCTCGAGCAGATTCGCGTAGCAACCGATCCAGATAATCCCAGGGATGATCTTTTACGCTTAGCAGTGATCGAAGGGCGAAAGTACTTTAGTCTCGATAAGCAGGATCGTGGATTGGATTTTCTCAACGGTATGTCCGAAGAAGACCGTCTGCGGTTAATGCGATACGAGCAGCGTATGGAGGCGGCCAACGCCGATGTTGTGACGATGGATTCGGAACGAGCCGAGGCTCAGGCCCGCTATGGGGCTAAGCATCCGCAAGTCGAGTTCGTCGAAGCGAAATTTCAAGCGGCCGTCGCGACCAGGAACCGGCTCAGCCAAGAACTCGAAACGTTAAGAGGTTTCCTCAGAAAAGAACAAGAGATCGAGGCAAAAAGCGATAGCTTAGGCGGCGTTGCCCGTAAGTCAGGCAGTGAGGCCGTCGAGCAGTATGCTGAAACACTATCCAAGCAGTCTCGCACCCGAGACACCGATATTCTTCAACTCTATGCAGCAGCGATGTCCAACAAGCGAGATCGCGCCAAATACAATCTGGATCGTATCGCAGAAGACATCACGGAGCTAACCAGCAAGTCGACTGTCATCGCGGGAGATATCACTGAGCTAAATATGCTTCGCGATCAGATCGAGGATCGTAGGAATACTGTCGGGCAAATCCTTGAAAAGCTATCGGCGATGCGAGCCATGTCCAACTCTTACTCCTCGACTCGGGTTAAAATCATCGATGAGGCTTCATTTCCACTACAGGTATTCCCAAAACTCTGGAAGTTTCTACTCGCCGGTTTAACCCTGGGCGGTCTGCTTGGTTGTGGACTAGCTGTTTTGATCGATCATTCTGATCTAGCCTATCGAACCCCGATCGATATCCAAGAGAACCTCAACACACCGGTCATATGCAAGATCCCAAGAATCAGGAAATCCAAGACGCCTGAAGGGTTTGTTGGGTCTCCGATGCTTGTCGCGACGCATCAACCGAACTCATCGGTATCCGAGTCGTTCCGGGCAGCCAGAACCTCATTGCTCTTTACAGCAGCACAGTCTGGCGGCAAAGTCTTTATGTTTACAAGCCCTTCGCCGGGCGATGGCAAATCCACCACGATCGCCAATCTTGCGATATCGCTTGCGCAAACCAACAAGCGAGTTTGTTTACTGGATGCAGACTATCGACGTCCAAGAGTTCAGCAGAATTTTGGTGTTCAATTCGAACCCGGGGGGATGCAGTACTTGGAAGGTACCTGTAGCCTCGATGATGCAATTAGGCCTTGTGATTTTCAAAAGAATCTTTATCTCCTTACGACCGGTGGCCGTCCTAAAAATCCAGGAGAATTGGTCGCATCTTCATCATTCGTCGATTTTATCTCTGAATTACGCAATCGATTTGATTTCGTATTGATCGATTCTCCCCCAGTGATTCCCGTTGCCGATGCAACTTCGATTTGCAGTTTGGTCGACGGTATCATTATGGTACTACGGATTCGCAGGGGTGTGGTGCTTTCGGCGCACAAAGCCAAGAGTCGTTTGACGATGGTCAATGGGAATCTCATTGGAGTGATCGTCAATGGAATGGACGAGAATCTCTACTACAATGAGTATGGAACCTACTATCGGGGGGCTTATTACCACGGATATTCCTACAAAAATTACTACGACAAGAAATATTCAGATTATTCTGATAGGGTGCGGTCTGACGACCGTGTTGGCCGAGAGAGCTAAAGGCAGTCCCGGCGAAAGTATTCGATAGCGAAAATTTCAATTGGCAGCAAGCAAACGGCCCGTCTTATGCTTCTGATCGAACGAACAACCGAGTCATGGTAAAGACTTTAACCCTTGGCTTACTGGCAATTTCGGTTGCCGTTCTGTCCCCATCCGTTTGGCGAGTGCTCTCGGAGATCGTCTTAGGTGGTTTCTGGTTTGAATTTGGATTATTGATACTCGGTTTTGCATCGATCCTGCTTGCAGCAATTGCAAGCAGACGTTCCGGCGCTACGAGTTCAACATCCGCTGTAACTCCAAATGCATTGGCAATGGGCCTCTTGTTGGCGTTCTTGGGGGTCGTTTGGGGTTGGTATGCGTCCGACCCCGTTTGGGTTTTCCGAGGTTGGGCTGTGTGTCTGAGCGGCTTGATTTGTCTTTCCGCGAGATTGTCATCATTGACCTTCTTTCACCTAGCCTGTTTGGCGTTCTTTCTGCCGCTATCGCTCTGGAGGCTTGCACCGGAGATTCACAGTTACGGCCAGATGATTGCAACGAGCTTTGCCGGTGCGATGCTCGATCTTGCAAAGATCTTTTACTTTGCCAGAGGAAACGTCATCGGCTTGGTCAGTACAGATTTTTTGGAGAACGGTCAATGTTCGGGGCTACGATTGCTCGGTCCGGCTTTGCTGGTCACTCTGGGGTATTCATTTCTTTGCGGTTACCGCTCGATGCGCACGATCTATCTTGCGTTGGTTTGTGTTTTTTGGGTCCTGGTGCTCAATGGAGTCAGAATTGCTTATTTTGCCTGGCGACAAGATAACCAGCCCTCGCCGTTGAGCTTCAATGCTCCGTTGGCCGATACGCTGTGTCTGTTGGGGATTTTGTTTCTCAGTTGGAGTGCAAATCAGTTCTTCGAGGCGCTGAGAACCAAGGAAGTAGAATCAGATCCCGACCAAGCGAATTCATCAGGTACAGCGACGAAGGATTTCAGCCAAGCGATCTATTTCGTTTATGGGTTCTTGATTGGGATTGTTTTCATCGGATCGGCCATCCTCTATCGAGATTCGACGCATCCCTATGTCCGGCTATCAAGTCGAGCGATGGCAAGTGCCCTAGAGGGGATAAAGATACCTGAGGAAATAGAGGGTTGGAAGTTAACCGAAGTCTCTAACTCGAAGGAATCGATCAAGCCGGTTTTTAAACATGGGGAGACTTGGTTTCAACGTGAATGGCACCTAGCGAAGCAATCCGATGACTCGTCTTCTATGCAACTTCGATTAGAGGGGCCTTGGTCGTATCCCCCGCAAATCGATTGGCATTGGCGCTGGTTTGGATGGCATTTAAACACACCGATCGTCGACGAACTTGGGCAATTCAGTTGGGCGATGAATCGATCGATCGTCGAGGAAGCCTTTGTGGTCAGTAGTAACCTCGGTATTGCTAGTTCCGACCCATCGGGTTCGCCGGTGCTGCAGCTTTCTTTGATTCAACAAGGCTATCAGCCTTATTCTCAAAAGCAACAAAAGTCCCAGAAGGAGCTCTTCGGAAAATTTCGCAAGGCGATTGAGGAACAAATTAGGGCGAAGGTTTCAGATGGTTTGGATAGATAGCTAGGCGCACAAACCATGCTCAGATTTTTGACAACGATTCCAGTTAGATTGATCGCTTGGTTGTCCGACGCGATCGAAAAGGGCCTGCGAAACAGCCTGAGAATCTTTAGACCTTTAGATACCGAAGATATTTCTAAATCGCAGGATTCAAAAAAACGTGCAAAAACTATTGTGCTGCGATTGGTGCAATATTCTGCGCAGGTTATCACTTATCCTATCGCTGGTTTATTCTATCGCGGTGCTCGAAAAAGATCTTACTTTTGGAGCCTTCCATTCGTTGTTTTATCCATCGGTACATTCGCCGTCTGGTTGGTTGTAGGTTTTAATCAAGAGAGAATCTTCAACCGGTATCTTGCAAAAGTTCAGAATGCTTATTCGAAGCAAAAAGGATCCTTGGGAGTTCGATACTCCATGCGATGGATCAACGACCAGGATTTTTCGAATCTCGATCGGAAATTTCTGATCTCGCTCGTTCAGGTGCAGGCCGGAGAAGAAAAAGCTGCCGAGAGCATGCTAGAGCATTTATCTCCGGAGGATTCGACCGGACTTGGAGTGGCCCATTTTTGGCGAGCAAGCAAGTATGCTGCGGAGCTGGAAAAAAACGCGTCGGATACTGAAAATCGGGGTGAGCAACTCGAGCGATTCCGCTGGCATTTGGAGAGATCCTCAGGTGTGAATCCGAGCCAAATCGGGGTTTTGAAAGCGTTGGAATTCTATTGGTCTGGAGAGGAATCCCAAGCACTAGAGGCGTATCGTGCTTTATGGCAGCAGAACCCTTCAGAGAGTCTCGGCTATGCTTCGCTACTCAAAAGGATGGGTAAGGAGCAGGAACGCACCGAGGTTTTACAAACCAGTGCCCAGTTGCTTGGCAATCTATTGCGTTCCGATCCATGGAATCGAAGCGCGCGCAGTCAGCTTGCAGGAGTTTATGAGTCCCTAGGTGAGTGGAGCAAGGCTGAGTTGGTGTTCATCGAAGGTTTACAAATTAGTCGTGACGGGCCAACAGCGATGGCTTATCAAGGCTTTTTACAACGCCGTATCCAAAGCGCATTGGCCGAACCTAGAAATCCAAGAGAAATCGCTTACTGTTTGGTCCGAATCGCAAGAACTCAAGGAGGTGAAAAATCCACTAGAAATTTCGTTTCTGAATCGTTGCTTAGACCGAAACAGGAACTTGAACAGTTGCAAAACGCGCTCAACCAGTGGCTCGTCGAAGGCTTGGATTTACCCATGGTGCATCTGTTTTTAGCCCTTTGCAAAGTTGTTTCCGGTGATGCAAAATCGGGTGATTGGCATTTGGAACAAGCTTATCGATACGACGATTCGATTCGGGGAATTGTTAGCCAACTTGCGGATCACTTGGTAGCTGCGTCGGCCGAGCAATCCCAATACCACGAGCGTTTATTGGCTTGGCGAAAATCTAACTAAACTCCTTTTGAGTACGAGCACCGTATCACTGAGCACCAGCACGCAGCAGCCTGTCCCTAAACAAATCGACTCAGCCACGATCATTCCTGAAGAACCCTAAAATACCTGAGGAACCTTTTCATCTGCCGCGGATTGAATTACGATACGAATCTCCTTTTCCTTATCTCTTCTTTTTCTTTTGCTGGCAGGGTCTTTCTCGATGACTCTAACGCATGATTTGTTTTTGATTACATCCTTTGACATCGATCGATCTGGACTTGCGTCGATCCTCGATACATCGATGCGATACAAGCTTCATACGCTTCGTCCAAATCGTATTAATTCAAGCTTGTTTGAAGGAACCAATTCGAGTCTCGTTGGGATGATCGACGCTGAACTATTTGATGCTGATCCCATCGCAGTTGCCTCAGAGCTGTCTGAGTTTCGTCCAGGTATACCGCTATTGTTTCTAGCGCGTTCGGATTCGCCCCAGTTGTTCCTTCGCGGCCTTCAGTGCGGGGTGCTTGGAGTCGTTCAAAAGACGGATAGTCCAGGAGAGATTTTGCGGAAACTCGATGCTGCGGTCAGAAAACAGAACCTCTGGAACAAAGAAGAACTTAGACGGTATCAAGCTTGTTTTTCGACTGGACCTTCGATCCCGGGACTCGAGACACCGTTTACGTTACGCGAATCGGATGTCTTAAGCAAACTTGCAACCGGACTAACCAACAGGCGAATTGCTGAAGAGCTTGGGATCAGCTATGAAACGGTCAAGGAGCACGTCCAACATATCTTGCGCAAGGTTGGCGTGACGGACCGAACCCAAGCGGCGGTTTGGGCGGTCCGAAACCGTCTTTTTTAGGATCGCTTAGCCACCTACATCTGTCGCGCGTGTTTCTTCGAGAGCTTCTCGCCACAGCGAGACCGCGTCGTCTTGAAGTCTGGCACCGATTTGGCTGATCACCTTGGAGCAAAGAAAGTTTGCGCCTCGTGCAGCGATCGCGGCATCGTATCCGTGAGTGATACCGAAAAGGAAGGCGCCAGCAAACATATCGCCCGCTCCGGTTAAGTCTTTAGGCTGGCAAGCGAAAGCGGGTACATGGGCCTCTTGGCCTTCGAATCGAACGAAGGCTCCGTTTGGGCCATCGGTCAAGACGCAATGGGGAACAATCTCCTTTAGCGCAACGAATGCATCCGACGTATTCTCTTTGCCAGTAACGGCAAGAGATTCAGGACCGTTGCAGAAAAGCAAATCGGTGTCTTTCAGTGCGTCTCTAAATGCATCACCGAAGACCTGCGGGACGAATTGCTCAGAACAAGTCACGGCGACCTTGGTGCCATGCTTTTTAGCAATTTCGATCGATTTACGGATAGCGTGTTGTCCGGTGTTTGGATTAGCGAACATGTACCCTTCGATGAACAGCCATGTGGACTGGGCGATACGTTCCTCATCGACATGTTTATCCGATAGGTGACTTGCGACGCCCAAGCATGTGCGCATAGTCCGTTCGGCATCGGGGGTGATGACCGCAACGCAAGTCCCTGTGCTTTCCCCAACGATGACTGGATTGCCCATATGGATCCGGAGATCTTTAAACTCATCGACATAATGAAGCCCATACCGATCATCCCCCACGCAACCGATGTAAGCTCCTTGGGCTCCGAGTTGGGAAGCTGCAATGATCGAGTTTGCGACCGACCCACCGCTTACCAATTGCAGTTCGTGGTTCCCCTTAGCGAATCGATTCAACAAGGTTTTCTGGTCTTCGATCTCAACAAGACGCATGGTTCCTCGCTCGTAGCCCATGGCTACAAACTCGGATTCATCGACTTGCAAAAAGATGTCAACGATCGCATTGCCCAGTCCGCAAATATCGTAACGCTTCATCGAACCCTATCCCCCAATTTGATACATCGCCCTCTCGGGCGGTTGAAAATGCGTCTCTGAGATTCCGTGCGAAGCATGCTTGTTGGCCACGCATTTTTTGGCAACCGCAAGAATCGCTTCATCGGAACACGGACTCCCGCCCTCGGACGGTTCCAAAATGCTTTTCACATCCCATTCCTCCCGACCGAAAAGGCAGTTTCGGAACTTACCGTCAGCCGTCAACCGCAAACGATTGCAACTCGAACAGAAAGGCTCAGAAACTGGCGAGATGAAGCCGATTCCGCCAATCCGATCCTGAAAAAGATAGTCCTTGGCTGGTTGCGAGGGATCTGAATGATCCGAGGGTGCCAATGGGCCAAATTCATCCTCGACCAATCGGCGTATTTCGCTCCCGGTGACCACTTGAGACTGGCTCCAAGATCGATTGGCATCCAAGGGCATGAACTCGATAAAGCGGATAACGACCCCAAGCTTTCTCGCGTAGTGGATCAGGGGTAGGCAGTCGTCGAGATTGATATCCCTCAGGAGCAGCGCGTTGATACGAACCTTGAGTGGACTCTCCACTGCCGCTTGAATCCCTTCTAAAACTCGATCCAGTCCATCGCGACGAGATATTTGACGAAATGCGGGTTCACGCAAGGTGTCCAAGGAAAGATTGATATGGGTCAAGCCTGCTCGAACGAACTGATCGAGTTGGCTTGCCAAAAGCATCCCATTGGTGGTGAGTGCAATTTGCCTTAGACCCTTAATCTCTGCTAGCTGTGCGACCAATTCCCAAAGTTTGGGTCGCATCAGCGGTTCGCCGCCGGTCAATCGAACCTTGTTGACCCCAGCTTGTGCCAGAACGCTCACGAGCCGTGTGATCGACGGAAAACTGAGCAGATGGTTTTGAGGCAAAAATCCTTCAACCGATTCGGGCATGCAATAACGGCATCGGATGTTGCAAGCGTCGGTAACCGACACTCGCAGCGAGGTATGAACTCTGCCAAACCGATCGATCAGTTGCGATTCGAGGTTCTGGAACTCCATAGTAGGGTTTGCAAGAGAGCACGGTACAAGCGGCATTACAGGAGGTGCTTGGCTTTCACTTCAAGGTATCGATTGACCAGTGGGGCTGTCAATTGATCGGGAAATGCATCGACAACTAAAGCCCCATTGTCGGATATTTTTTTCAAAACTTCATGCCGCCACAGGAGTAGATTCGCCGCCGCTCCGCTTCGATAAAGTACCGTTTCGTCCAACGCGGGGTTGTCTGCTATTTCGAAAACACTTCGATCCCGCATCAAGCATAGTACTGGCAGGTGCCTTGGCATAAGTGTCGACAGGTATCCTGTGATTTGCGTCGAGCTGATCTCATCGATGACGTTGGAAATAAGAATCACCAACGTACGTCTTCGGCAGTGATTCGAAAAATAGAGGAACGCTTCATCAAAATTCGACTGAGTGAATTTTGGGAAACGGTCAAACAGGCCGTGCAACATGTGGTTCATCTGTCTTGGACCACCCCGCACAGGCACGTACTTTTCGACCTTGTCCGAAAAACAGAGCAAACCGACCGAATCCCCTTGGTTCAATGCAACATAACTCATCATAAGGATGGAGTTCATCGCATAGTCGAGCATGCTCAGCCCTTTGTACTCATTGGTCATCAGGCGACCACAATCGAGCATAAATACGATACGTTGGCTTTGATCCTGTTGGAACTGTTTGACAGTTAGCTTTTGCCTGCGAGCCGTCGCCCGCCAATCGATATGTTTGTAGTTGTCATCTAAGTTGTAGTCTCGGAGTCGCTCGAAGTTGTTGTCTTGTCCGGCTTTGCGAGTCTTGCGTACACCGATGAGGTTAAGGCGATTGGTTCGAGCCAAGTGCGCATATTCCTGCAATTGCTGCATATCGGGATAAACTAAGAATTCCGATGGGCATTCTCGCGATACAAAGCGTTGCCAAAACCCTAGTTTGCTCTGCAATCGCAGGTAAATATTTTCAAAATGGAAGACCCCACGCCGCGTAGGGGTGAGCATGTATTCGAGCTCGAGCCTTTTGCGAGGATCCAAAACCGCATCCTGGGACTCTGGGCTCGCTTGCATGCTTTCTGGCAAATCATCCTTAACCGAAAGCCGATGTGTCCTGCGACCGAGATTCTCCACAAAGAGTTTGACCGAGTGTTGTCCCCCTAACGAACCGCTTCGAATCATGTTTCGATAGACCCGAATCCCCGAAGGCGAGGTGATCGTCAGCAGATCGAACACAAGCGTGGCAAGCACCAGAAGATCGATCAAGATCAGGAAGTAAATCAACAGATTTGCACTGAATTGAAGCAACCAAAGAATCCGCGATTTACCACCTGGATCAAACATCTGGGCGATCGGAGGTGCAGCGACCATCAAGATCGACAGAATCAATAAGGGAAACAGCAATCGGACTGCCAAACGGGTCGGATAAATCCGCCAGCCAAAGGCAAGGACAAGAAGCGGAGCTACTAGCAAAAACAAGCCCAGCCAGGGAGCCAAGAAAAGATACCGGCCAATCAGATCATACAAAGGTACCTGTGGATCCATCGATTCTTTACGTCCTTGGTACTTCAATACTCTTCAGGAGCGTCCGCAACTCTTGATCGATTCCCAACCCTTCGACTTCCGCTTCGGCCCCTAATACGACGCGATGTCGCAAGGCAGGCAAGACAATTTCAGCGACATCGTCAGGGACTGCGTAATCGCGACCACGAAAAGCTGCCAGCGCTCTGGCCCCTTGCACTAAGGACAGTCCGGCTCGGGGCGAAGCACCTAGATGGAAGGTCGGCCAATTCCGTGTGGCCCGCACGATCCGATTGATGTACTGCAAGAGTTTGGGCTCAACATTGATTTTTGATACCTGTTGAATCAAGTTTTGGATTGTTTGCGAGTTCGAAACATTCGCTACTTCGTTCGAGAGGTAGGTGTCCATGTCAACCTTTTGCGAGTGCATCTGCAGAACCCTAGCCTCCTCTTCCTCGCTGGGGTATCCAACCATCGCCTTGAACATGAACCGATCGAGTTGGGCCTCGGGGAGTGAATAAGTTCCCTCGCTTTCCAATGGGTTCTGCGTCGCAAAGACCAAAAAGGGTGCCGGTACACTATGGGTTACCCCATCGATTGTCACTCGGGCTTCCTGCATGATCTCCAAAAGTGCGGCGTGCGTTTTTGCCGGTGATCGATTGATTTCGTCGGCCAAGAGCAATTGCGTAAAGACTGGACCTGGACGAAAACGGAAATCTTGGGTCTTCATATCGAAGATAGGAGCTCCCGTGACGTCCGAAGGCATCAAATCGGCGGTGAATTGAATTCGGCCAAATTGACAACCGATCACTCTGCCCAATGTCTTGACAAAAAGAGTCTTCCCTAGCCCCGGTACGCCTTCGATCAGCACGTGACCGCCGGAAACCAGTGCAATCAGCGCGGTAGTAACCAACTCGTCTTGTCCAACGAATACTTTGCCAACCTCCCGGCTGACTCTTTCAAAAAACGTCCGGACTTCGGAAACCGTTTGTGACAACCCTTCGGGGGATCCTACCAATGGGTCGGACGCATTCGAATCATTCATTTTGAAAGTGCAGAGAATTGGGTGGACGAGTTATCCTCGGAGTCGCCTGAAAAAACAAACGAACCAAATCCGGGCTTAAAAAACCATTTTACGTTATCCTAGGTCGCTTTGGGATTGATACGCTGAAAATTTCGAACCAAACCAGTCAAACCGAACTATTCAAACCATGAGCTCGGATACTTCTGAATGGACGCAAATCCTAATTAAACTCAGCGATTTCTCACCCTGGTCCATCCAAGATCGACTCGATTGGCTGAGCGATCAAGTCGTTGTTCGCTTTGAATCAGAGGATGCCTTCCGATGGCTTAGCAATTATCGAAGTCTCGGTATTCTCTCCTCGCATCCGTCACGAAACGCCTTTCGATCCCCAGCGTGGCAACAAGCTTTGCATTCGATCCTCGAGCACGCGAAACGAACTCCATCCGTGGTGCTCTTTCCGCTGTCGGCTCCTCACTCAGAGTCCATTGCCTTTGCCTGTTCCCGTTTAGGCCTCCCCTCGATCGCTGTGACCACCGGATCGCAAGTCCCGAGCCGGACAAGCCAAAAGCAAATCGGCCTGTCCTCTCGAATCGTATTTGACTCCACAGGACAAATCGCTGCGGGCAAACTGCCCGCCGAAGACCTTGCGGTTGCCGTTCTTGCCGAGCGAATTGCTGCATTGAATGTTACTCCGGGTGGCAAGATCGCGACGATCCTAGAACGTGTTTTGGATTGCTCATCGACCGATCCTGGCCGTGTGTGGATAAATGCTCAACCGAAACCATCGAGTGCCTTGGCTGAAGCCCAAAAAAGGTGGAGCGATGCGGGAGCAATCTTATGGTTTCCCAAACCCACCCATCCTAGCGAGTTCAGTTCCTGGGCTTGCCACCATCGAGTCACCCCTGCAACGCTGCAAATCCATGCAGGGATTCCTGAGGCACTTGCCGTAAGCCAGCAGTACCTGATTCATACCACAAGAGCTCGTCAATCGCTTTGGCCTGATCAGTCCAATCTCGATGTTCTCGACGAGGCTTTCCGTTTGGCCTGGAACCCGAATCCAACACCGCTTGAAACACTTCTGAGAATCATTACCGATCAAAGGCTACTAGCGACGACGGCTTGCAAACGCGCAGGGCTTGCATCGATCTCGTTTACTGAAAACACTATCTCGGTGCTCCTGGGTATGCGAGCCTTTCAATCCCACCTTGCGCGTTGGGACTGGGAACCTTACGGGCTGGCGATCAAGAAAACCACCTTAGAGGAACTGGGGGCAAAGCCTGTCCGTTACCTATCGAGGAAGCAGATCGCAGCGCTAGATCTTGATGAGCAAGCCTATTGCCAGCCGATTGCGGAAAAAGTGTCCGACCGCGACTGGACCACCGAGAAAGAATGGCGGCTGCAAAAAGACATTAGGCTCTCGCACCTTCCATGCGATGATGCATTCCTGTTTGTGGCCCGCGATGCCGAAGCGCAAGCGATATCGCATCACTCGCGCTGGCCGGTATATTCCATCGAAAAATTATCGCTTCTGCGCGGTCAACTCGGCAATCATCTTCTCGGCTGATCCGAGAGTTTGCATTCGACCGATCCAGTAGTTCACGTCATTGCTCGTAGCAAGCTTGCCGGTCAAGGTTTGTATGACTTGTTGCACGTAAGCTTGATCCGTCGCGTAGCGTTCACGGAACTGGGGGCTGGCCATGATTTTGGCTGCCACATCGTTGAGCGTATGGCCCTGCTGCATGTAGTCTTGCCAAGCGATCAGCTCGCGACTCGAGGGTTGTCTACCCAGTAGAGACACAAAGACTTGATTCAAAGCATCGGTGCTGACTTGTCCTGGGAGGGCTGGTGCTGCAGGCAACGCCGCAGTGATGACTCCGCCGGCGGGTACTGCGGTGGGTATTGATGCGGTCGTCGCAGCGGCTGTCGATACCGAACGATCGAGCAGCAAATTGAACTGCTGATTGATCGCTTGGATTGGGACCAACAAAGGTTGCCTGAGCGCATAGAGAACCTGATTGTTCCAACTGACAAAGGATGTGAGTTGGTACTGATCAGTAGGTGTCAGATAGCGAGGATCGATAAATAAGTCGAAACGGAAAGGTCCGGGGCCTTCGGCTTTCAAGACCGCTTTGCCACCGGCGACCTCATAGAAGGGGCGAGTAAGATTTTGCAGTTGCACAGTAAGTACAGAGCCAGGAGGTAGGCTGCTGCGGTCGGCAATCGAAACAGTACCACTCAAGGCGGTGGCTGCCGAGGCGAGAGTCACGACGCTGGCTCGGAGGGCTTTGGTTCGGGAGTCTTGGATCAGCAAAGGAACGCGACCTGCGCCGTCGACATAGCGTTTGATTTCCTCGCCGATATCGACCACTCTGCCATCGAACTCCCCGATTCGAGTTCCAGAGACGGCGATGATGTTGTCACCGGGAATAATTCCAGCCGCTTGGGCGGCACTGTTGGGTTCCAGGGTTTGAACAATCGCACCGATATCGGTGTTTCGAACGACGACCCCAAGCTTCCAGGGCCTTGATGTTGGAACAAGTGTTGGTGCGACGGAGGTAAGGTTTGGTGATGCAACGCCAGGGGCCGGCATTGTAGAAACTCCGGGCGTAGTTACGGAAACTCCAGTGCCGTACCCCGGAGTTACCTTTGGAACAGCCGCGTTGAAACCCAGCCAGCTTTGACCCAAGGCAGTTGGAAGGCTCGCCAGCAAGCAGACAACAAACAATGCAGATCTCATCTCGATACTCCTTATGACTATTTTTTGCAGGGGTGTATCAACGCACCTGAGGGCCGCTGATCCCATCGAGTTGTTTACGGATGAAGGCTGGATCAACTGGGAAGAATCCAGCTCGGATCGCTTCTAACTGCCCATCGCGGCTCAGAACATAACGCAGAATGCCTTCTCGCAAGCCTTGATCGGATTTCGCTGTTTCTTTGTCGATGATCAAAATCAAGGGCCTGACCAACGGGTACCTACCTGCAAGAAAGTTCGCTTCAGTCGCTTCAATCGCGGCACCATTTAAGACCAGCGGAACCGCTTTGACCGATGGGATTGCTTCGCCAAATCCACTCATAGCCACGCCGTATTTATCGCTGCCGACACCCTTGGTCACATCGTGGTTGGTCTCGTGCACTTGAGCGGATTTCGCTAGCTCTGCCCCACCGGCAACCCACTGCTTGATGAATCCTGTTGTACCGCTGACGTCGCTACGGCTGTGGATACGGATCGGCTGATCGGCCCACTCTCCCTTCACACCCAAATCGCCCCACTTTTTGGCTTGCGGTTTATCCGATGTTGCGGCGCGGAAAATCGATTCGATTTGTTCGGGACTAACGCTATTGATCGGATTGTCTTGATGCACGTACAGCGCTAAAGGATCCAATGCAACAATCACTGACATCGGATCTTTGCAATTCTTGCTCTTGAGCGCCGAGAGCTCCGCATCGGTCAAAGGTCGACTCGCACCTGCGATCACCGCAGGATTTTCGGAAATCTCCTGCAATGCACTTTCAGTGCCGTCTTTTCCCTTGCTGAAGGAAACTTCTGGGTGGAATTTTTGGAATCGTTCAGACCAAGCTCGAGCCAACGACTGCATGGTTGTCGATCCCGATATGACCGCCGTTCCCTTGATCTCACTCTTGGCATGATAGGGTTCGAGGGACTCAACCAACTGCATCAGGGCAACGTGCTGACTGTTGTCCTGGGCTGCATTGCCAGGCACGGAGGCAGGTCCGCTGACGGTTGTCGCAGGGGTGTTTTGAGCCAAGCAAGCCCCAGGAAAGACACCGTTGTTCAAACCCAAAATCGCGATCGCGAAAAAACCGAGCGCATTCAAACGAGATCTCATCGCTACTCCTCCTGAGACGCAAGCTTCCTGAACTAAGCAGACTTTGAGAGTCTACAGAAACCTTTTGCCGATGAACAGGCGACCCCAAAGGGTGATTTCAGAAAAAGAACAAGAACCTTTCCCCAATGAGATCGCTGGTGCGGAGAATTACCTAATGACCCACCCGTTTTAATCGCTTAGTTCCTGCGTGTCGGCAAACAGAATCTGCTTTGGTGCCAGTCTCAATCGCAGTGGGCCCTTGATTGTCTCCAGGTCGACCTCGTCGACATCGACCAATTCCCCACGCAGGGTAACTTCGATCGCTCCATCGCGAGCCATGTCGGTAACGACTTCTCGGACTTGGGGCATCAACTGCCTCCATTTGGAACCGAAACCTCTAGCTGCGTCCGTAGGGCAAATGCTCTCCCCAGACTTCATCTCCATGAGCAAGCGGAAGATTTCATCGCGGATATCATCGTTGCTGGCCGACTCGTGTTCCATCCATCGAGTTTTCATGACACTCTCCGACTCTAGGGCAGTATTTCTCGCTTCTTAAGCCAATTACCAAAAGTATCCAGAGCGATCGGATCGATGGTTTGGTCGATCTTATCGTACTCGTCGGGAAGGCCCGTATCGGCTCGTTGCAAAAGATGGTTTAGCCCAGAGAGCACAACCATGTCAGCCTTCAGATTCATATTGTGAGTAACGATGCTTTCGAGCTTTTTAAGATTTGGTTCGTAGAGTACTTGCGTGTCTTTTTCGGCCCATACAGCAAGCACAGGGCAGTCGAACAACACCCAGTTCGAGGAGGGATCGTAAGCCAAGAACTGGCGCATCCAAGGGGATTGGAGACCTTTGAACTGAGCCGTGATTGCATCGATGACTATCTTTTTACGAGCACCCTCATCGGCAGCAGCCACCGATTGGGAAAGTCGCCCCAGAGTATCCCATCGCTGGACAATCGCTCTGCGCACTTCACTTAGTGCCGATTCGTCGTCTGATGGAAATCTCAGGGCGATCTGCTGAAGCTCGATCTGTAGCGCCTTGGCCGCCGCGCGATCTTCTTGCCCAACCCCTTCGAGCTCGGCGATGCGATCGATCTGACTGCTGAGTATCTCGGATCCGGGAAGCACTGGTGGGGCGATGAGAATGAGGAACCCAACCTCCCGTTGCCACGCGGCTACCATCGGTCCGATGATCCCTCCTTCGCTGTGACCTAGCAATCCAACCCTACTGCGATCGACTCCTTCGATCTGGCGAGCGAATTGCCAGACGGCCATAGCATCATCGGCAAAGTCCAAACTGGTTGCCTTGATAAACTCACCGCTGCTTTGTCCCACACCGCGATCGTCATACCGCAGCACAACCATCCCTTGGGAAGCCAGATAGTTTGCGATCTCCCTAAACGGTTTGTGTTTGCCGATCGTTTCGTCCCTGTCTTGGGGGCCGCTACCTGTGACAAAGACGACCGCAGGGTATTGAAGCTTGGGATCAAAACCCTTGGGGAAGGTGATGGTGCCTGCGAGTTTAAAAGAGTTGTCCGCACGTTTACCGGACTCATTGAGCAAGGGTTTGCGGGTATCGAATCGATCGACTACGAAGTCTTGCTCTTGGAGTCCATTGGGTTGGAGGCCATAGGGATTCGAAGCACGTGGTGATTCGGTCGGCTTCTTTGGCATCAGAACTGGTTGAGGCTGCGGGGCTTGAGCAACCTCGAGAGTTTTTTCAGCATTCGCTAGACTTCCAAGCACCCGCACCATGGCGTCTTGGGTGGGATCTTTCTTGCCCAACTCACCAACTCTTTGCATGTCGAGTTGCAGTGGCAGGAATCCTTGTTGGAATTTGCCCGAGAGGATTTTTTTGTCCTCTGAGAGCTTGGCAATGTATTTTGCATTTCCAGGAATGGCTGGAATTGAGAATTCAATCATGCCAGAGTCGCTCAAGGATACCGAAGCGGGAAATCCATTGGCGTTCTCTGCGAGTGAGTCAAGCAGGATTCTCGGCTTGGTGTTCGTTGCATAAGGCGCCGAGGAGTAGATTCGAAAACGGAGTGGTACTTTTCGAGTACCTACGTCCAAGGCCCCGACCCAAGCTGAATCGGCTCCTAAGAGATCTTTAGTCTCGTTTGGCAAACTTTCTGCTTTGGTGAACTGTATCGGGAGCTTAGCGCCACCCTGTTCTATTTCACCGATCAATGCATCTTGTGTAAATTTACCTTGGAAGGAATAAGCAGCCGAGCCAATGCCCTCTGGGTTGACTTGAAAACTCACTTGCCGCTGGGCATCGATAGTGGCTTTGGTAATCGGGAGGGGAGTTGCCGATTGGTCGGGACTGTGGATCGTACCCGAGGGGTTGGCTGTTTTGCTCGAAGAGAGATTGATGACGAGCCTAAGGTTTTGGGCTTTTGTCTCCAACCAACCGACCCAAATCTCTTCTTGGTTTTGGCAAGCTTGGGTATCGAACGATAGGGTCAGCAAGAGTGCAAGAGACGCACCTGCGAGAACCGCTCGTTGCAATTGTTTGCCAACGATGCGGTAAGCGGACATTGGGGATATCATTGTGGATTCGGGTAAAACGGTTTGTGTTAGCGAGAGTTGCGATACAGGGCGTATTCATCCACATCAATTTTGCCGTTCTTATCCTTATCGACATCGGCAAAACTGGAACCATTGGTGGATTTGAACTCGTCGGGGGTTAAGAATCCGTTCTTGTCCTTGTCAGCTCGTTCGATCGATCGTTTTGCAAATTGTTTCATTCGATCATCGATGACTCCGGGAGCCGACGGTGCACCGCTAGCAGCGGGGGCAGATGGGGTACCTCCGGCAGACCCAGCCATAGCCGAGTTGTCCGAACCAGCAGGTCCTCCTTCGGTGAGTGCTACGCTGCTCGAAGAACCTCCAGATCCCTTGAGGTACCCTTTCTTGACTGCCGCAAGGCATTCCTTCAGGGTGATGAAACCATCTTGGTTGGTATCGAATTTGTAAAAGTCTTCGAGGCTCGTCGCGTCCCATTTGCGAGCAAACTCGCTCATGGAAACTTGGTTGTCGATGTTCGTATCGTCTCGAGCGAACCATTCCGGAACGCCTGCGGGTCTTGGATTGTTGCCTGAGTTATCGGTCAGGCGGAAACTGGCTCGCTTCTCGAAGGGATGTGGCACAGATGCGGATTTTTGATCCCCTTCGGCTCTTTGCCCACCTTGGCCATCACCTCGGGAATCGCCACGATTGCGAGCTTCCCAGCCTCCTCGAGATTGCTCTGGAGAAGCTTGGTTGCTACTGAGTAGTCTTCGTCGAGCATAGCGGACGGCCACTTCTTCTCGAGTGAGCTTGCCATCTTTGTTGGTGTCCCATTGGGACATCTGCTCGGACCAACGGGTTTCTCGATACTCTGTTTCATCGATACTACCGTCGTTGTTTCGGTCGTAGCGCCGCATTCGTTCGTCGGCATCCCTAAGGTCTTGGTCTTCCACTTTGGTCGGAGGCGTCTTGCTCGACGAGCCAAATCCTGGGACAGGGTTTTTTGCGACTTTGACACCGAAGCCAGGTACCAAGGATCCGCTTGTGCTACCAGCGACTGACTCATCGGAGTTCTCTCCGCCCCAGGGGCTCCCCCAAGATCCACCGCCGCCAAAGCTACCGCCACTTCGCATCGCCTGAAAAGATTCGGTGATAACCGAGATAGGGATGGGTTTGCTAAGGTCGATTTTTGGATTGTTTCGTGCCATGCGATCGAGCATGAAGCGAGCCGGGCCTTGGGCCTCCTCAGGATCGATCGAACCGTTGCCGTTCGTATCCATGCGGGAGATAAATGACGACGGGTCGAAACCTCCACCACCAAAACCGCCGCTGAAGCCTCCACCACCCCAACCGCCGCTGAAGCCTCCACGCCCTCGATCGCCCCTGTCTCCCCCCCGATCCGATACGCGATCACCGCCGCCTCCCATGATGACCATCCCCGGCCCTCCCGGGCCAAAGGACATTCCTGGGGGCTGGGCACAAGCCGTTTGACAAGGGGATAGTTGCCCTAGGGTTGCAGCGGCAAGCGATAGGGCGAGGTTTCGATAAGTTTTGCTCATGAAGTTTGTGCTGCCTGGAAACCGTGAATTGCGGATGCTCGACGACTTGGGATGTGAAATCATAGGATAAAGACGTGCGTATGACGCGACAGATCGACCAATCGACTCGTCAGTATAGACAAGAAGGAACCGGAATATCGCAAACCCTCAAGAGGGTTTAAGGTTTTTCATGTTTATCAAGGAAATTCGATTTTCCCGGATTAATTCGGTTTCCCGGTCGGTTTTCTTGGTAGTTTAGGGTTTGGGATTTCTGACCGGCATAACAAGGGTTACAATTCTTTCGGTATTTTGAAACGCCTGTCGCTGCCCGTTTAACGGGAGCAATTCGATAGGTTTTCTACCTCTAAGGAACCGATTTGGGGGAGTAAGCAGTGCAAGTCAACATATCTACACGTCACGGGCACTTACAAGGTGAAGACCAAGAGATCATAGCTACGAAGGTGGAGAAGCTCCGTCGATTTTTCGACCGTATCAACGCCATCGAGGTGACCGTAGACTTGGAGAAGTTGGATCGTCCGAGTGTTGAAATCAACGTCTCGGCTGAGCACGCACCGGACTTCGTTGCGGCCACCGAGTCGACATCAGTGATCTCGGCTTTGGATTTGACGATCGACAAGGTTGAACAGCAGATTCGCAAGCACAAAGAGCGTGTGACCGATCACAAGGGTGGTCCCAACGCTCGGCACACTTAGTCCTCATATACTCGATCCTTGAAAGCCCCGGTAGTCTCGAAGTTCATCAGTGGACTGGACGATAGTTCGGGCGGGATTTGTTTCAGGAAAAGGCAACAGCATTCATGAAGTTTTCTGTTTTCGTGGCGCCTAAAGCGGTCAAGGCAGATCTTGCGTCGACTACCAAGGATGATGTGATCTCGGAATTGGTTCAATCGCTTGTCGATGCTGGCGAGATCTTGGACAAGGATCGAGAAGACATCATCAAGGCGATCATGCGACGTGAGGAGCTCGGAAGCACCGGCATTGGAAGAGGGGTTGCAGTACCTCATACGAAGCATCCGAGTGTTAAAAAGCTAGTTGGCACTGTTGGTGTAAGTGCCTCGGGCTTGGACTTCGAATCCCTAGATGGCCAAAAGGCTTGTCTGTTTTTTCTCTTGGTCTCTCCTCCAGATCGCCCTGGGGATCACCTGCGGGCTTTAGAGAATATTTCTAGGCAATTGCGAGACGATCAATTTTGCAAAGTGCTCAGTCAGTCCAAGTCGGCGCATGACATCTTGCAATTGCTCGAAGAAGCCGACAGCCAACAAAGTGGCAACTAGCGGGTAAAGCAAACTCACGATGATCACCCGATTAGTTACGGTACAAAACCCTGAAGGTTTGCATATGCGTCCGGCTGACAAGTTGGTGCGTGCGGCCTCTGGATACCAATGCCAGATTGAATTGGAGCGATGCGGACAGGTTGCCGACTGTCGCTCGATGATTGGATTATTGACACTGGGGGCACCCCAAGGCACGCAATTGACTTTGCGAGCTCAGGGCCCGGATGCGGATTTGGCCATCGAGGCCATCTCGCGTCTTTTTGATTCACAATTTGATGACCACTAACCCTCGCATGCTGGAATTACAAGGCATTGCAGTATCCCCTGGCGTAGCAATCGGCAAAGCGATCGTTTTTGACCGAGAAGGGTACAGTATCGCCCGATGTTTGATTTCTAGATCCGAAACGCAAAAAGAATGGGAGCGGTTGGTCGAAGCTGTCGGACGGGCACACCATGCGTTGGGTCTACGCGGCAAGCAAACCACCGACACATGGGGATCGGATTTAGGCGGGATCTTTTCTGCGCAACAGCAATTGCTCTTGGATCCTCACGTTCGATCCGAGATGGAGCACCTGATCAAGGACAATCTCTATGCAGCCGAGTATGCGGTAAGCGAGGTTTTCGCGAAGTATGCTGCTGCGTTTCGCAAAGCGAGTTCTTCGTTCTTGGCAGAACGCGCCGCAGATGTCAGAGATGTCGAACAAACTCTGCTGGAGGCTTTGACGGGGAAACCCACGCAGACTCTCAAAGAGATTCCCCACGAGGCGATCGTCGTTAGCCACGATTTAACTCCTGGCGAGACCGCTTCGTTCGACACCGAAAAAGTCTTGGCCATCTGCACCGAAGCCGGTGGTCCTGGAGGGCACACGGCGATTGTCGCTCGAGGGATGGAGATCCCTGCGGTCGTAGGGGTGGGTAACTTTCTGCACAACATTCGCTCTGGCGATGAGGTCATCATCGATGGCCATCTGGGACGCATATTTGTCTCACCCGATCTGCCAACTCGAGAAAGATATCTCAAGCGACGCCTCGCGAGAGAAACGATCTTCACGGAGCTTTCGGAACTCAAGGATCTACCTGCGGAAACCTCTGATGGGGTGCATGTAGAACTTATGGCAAATGTCGAGTTTCCGACCGAAACTCAGACGTGTTTGGCCCGTGGAGCCGATGGTGTGGGGCTTTACCGCACCGAGTTCCTCTATCTTGGGCATGAAAAAGAGCCCACCGAGGAGGAGCATTATCAGGCATATCAGCAGGTGCTGCGCGATATGCAAGGCCGCCCTGTGGTCATCCGTACCTTGGATCTAGGTGCGGACAAGATGGGGATGACAAGGCCGATTGAACCCGAGAACAACCCGTTCTTGGGACTTAGATCCATCCGGTTGAGTTTGCGGAATCCAGCCTTATTTCGAGTCCAGGTACGCGCCATCCTCAGGGCCGCGAGTTCTGGAAATTGCTGGATCATGTTTCCGATGGTCACCACGTTGGATGAGTACCGAAGCGCCAAGTTTCTGCTTCGGAGCGTCGCCGACGATTTGACATGCGAAGGGATCCGCATTCCAGCCAATATCAAAGTAGGCATGATGGTCGAGGTGCCTGCGGCGGTTTTGATGTTGGATCGATTCATCGAAGAAATCGACTTCGTGAGCATCGGTACCAACGACTTGACGCAATACACGCTTGCTGTTGACCGAAGCAACGACTCGGTGGCAGACCTTTACCAAGCGTGCGATCCGGCCGTGTTGCGGTTGATCAAACAAACACATGAGATCACATCAAAACATGGCAAATCTACGAGTGTCTGCGGGGAGATGAGTAATAACCCCGCTTACGCACTACTTTTAGTTGGGATGGGAATCCGCTCGTTGAGCCTTGCTCCTTCGACGATCCCGGTGATCAAGAAAGCGATCCGTTCGGTGACGCTCGGGCAATGTGAAGCCATAGCGTGGCGCGCGCTGAGACTGGGTACTGCGCGCGAGGTCGACGCTTTCTTGATGAACCAACTCGCAGGGCTCGTGCCCGAAATCGTGCTCCAAGCATGAAAAAACTACAAGGATACAAATTCAATGCAAAAGGAAACCATTCCCTATGAAGAAGGAAATGCTCATCAATGTCTCGCAGGCTGAAGAGTGCCGAATAGCACTCCTAGAAGACGGGACTCTTGAAGAACTCTACACGGAAAGAACCAGTCAGAACAATTGGGTTGGAAACATCTATAAAGGCAAAATCGTCAACATCGAACCGAGCATCCAAGCGGCTTTCGTCGATTTCGGTGTAGGTCGAAACGGATTTTTGCACATCAGCGATATCGAACCCGAATACTTTCGACAAGCCGGTTACGATCCTGCGGAAATTCTCAGCGGTAAGAACTTTGGCATCGACGACGAAGAAGCCTCCGGTGACCAAGAGTCCTCGCAACGGACTTCTGGGCCCGGGCCACGCGGCGGGAAGCTGCGAAGTGGTCGTCCACGGTTCAAACCCCCAATCCAAGAGATATTCAAACGTGGCGATGAAGTCATCGTTCAAGTGATTAAAGAAGGGATCGGAACCAAAGGTCCAACCCTGTCGACCTACATCAGTATCCCAGGTCGCTACTTGGTTTTGATGCCCTCGTTAGGCCGAGTTGGCATCAGCCGCAAAATCGAGGACGAAGCGGCTCGAAAGAAGCTTAAGTCCACCATGCACGAGATGAACATCCCCAAAGGGGTCGGGTTCATCGTTCGGACAGCAGCTCAAGAACGCAATCGCAAAGAGCTTTACCGCGATGTAGCTTATCTGCTGCGATTGTGGAAATTACTCGCTAAGCGGATCAAAAATGAGTCCGGGCCTTGTGATGTTTACGAGGAATCCGACATCATGATTCGTACCATCCGAGATACGTTTACCGAAGATATCGATTCGATTGTGATCGATTCTCCTGATGCTTACCAGCGAGCCAAAGAGTTCATGGAATTGGTCATGCCAAAATATGCAGATCGAATCCAACTCTACGATAGCCGCGAACCTTTATTCCACCGTTACAAACTCGAGCAAGAGATCGCTCGGATCCACCAGCGAGTTGTCCCTCTCAAAGGGGGTGGCTCGATCGTTATCGACCCGACCGAAGCTCTGGTGGCCATCGATGTCAACAGCGGTAATTTCCGCGGTGGTGATGAAAACGCCGAAGAAAACGCTTTTCATTTGAATCTTGCCGCAGCCAAAGAAATCGCAAGGCAATTGCGATTGAGGGATTTAGGCGGGGTGATCGTCAACGACTTTATCGATATGCGGAAAGAGTCCCATCGACGCAAAGTCGAGAAGTCTCTTCGCGATGCGATGAAACGGGATCGAGCTCGTACGAAAATCCTTCGCACGAGCCCGTTTGGTCTCATCGAGATGACCCGTCAGAGGATTCGACCGAGTTTCAAGAGAAGCGTCTACGAAGATTGTCCTTGCTGCAGAGGTCGTGCACTGGTCAAGACCGCCGAAAGCATGGCGATCGAGGTGACTCGCATTTTATTGCTCGCTTGTCATCATCAAGGTGTCGCGAAAGTCAATATTCGGGTCAACGAGAACGTGGCCGCTTACTTGAACAATCGCAAACGCCGTGAGTTGATCCAACTCGAGGAATCCAGCGGAGTAGCTATCCTCATTTTGGGAAGCGATTCGCAGTTCCCAGAGTTCTTAGAAGTTGATTGCAGAGATAAAGACGGATCAATGGTCTCTGTGCCGTTTTTGCTTGCTCAATAGTTATAGATTCATCTGCGGGGTGCGAAACCATGAACGTCGAACTACTGATTTTCGTGTTTATTTACCTTATCGGCACGTTAGCTATCGGTGCCTGGGCTGGTACTCGGGTCAAAAACACCGAGGACTTTGCCGTTGCAGGCCACACGCTGCCGTTGTATATGGTGATCACCACGAGTTTCGCAACGTGGTTCGGCGCCGAAACCGTCATGGGGATACCGGCGAAATTTGTCGAAGGTGGACTCAAGGGAATCATCGAAGATCCCTTTGGCGCTTCGATGTGCTTGGTCTTCGTAGGTCTGTTCTTTGCCGTCAGACTCTACAGGATGAAGCTCTTGACGATCGGGGATTTCTTTCGAAGACGCTACGGAGTTCCCGTCGAGATCCTCTGCTCGGTCATGATCATCCTGAGTTATTTGGGATGGGTGGCGGCCCAAGTGACCGCGCTGGGGTTGGTTTTTACCATCCTCTCTGGGGGGGCTATCTCCCACGAGACCGGCATGGTCGTCGGGACCGTCTTGGTTCTGATTTACGTCATGATGGGTGGAATGCTCGCAGTGGCTTGGACCGACTTTATCCAGATGATCGTCTTGGTTCTAGGGCTATCGTATATCGCATGGTATTCAGCCGATTTGGTCGGTGGAGCACCCAAAGTAATCCAGTATGCTCAAGATCGGGATTGGTTCCGTATTCTTCCCGAACCCAATTTGCTCGATTGGTTACTCTTTCTGGCTGCGGCTATCACCATGATGCTCGGTTCAATCCCCCAGCAAGACGTTTTTCAACGGGTCATGTCTGCCAAGGATGAGAAGTCGGCCAAGTACGGGGCCGTCATCGGAGGATTGTGTTATTTGGTCTTCGCCTTCGTACCGATGTTTGTGGTCGTTGCGGCGTTGATCAAGATGCCCGAACACTCCCAAGAGTTACTCAAGAGTGATCCGCAGAAGGTCTTGCCCAGGATGATTCTCGATCACATGCCTTTCTTTGCTCAGATCCTCTTTTTTGGTGCCTTGGTATCGGCGATCAAGTCTTGTTCGTCAGCAACATTGCTTGCACCTTCGACGAGTTTCGTCGAGAACATACTTAGGCACATCAATCCAAATCTGAGAGACAAGCAGTTGTTGCTTGCGATGCGAATCACGATCTTGGTCTTTACCTCGTTGGTCTTGACCTACGCGATTTTGACCAAGGGAACTCCGATCTACGATTTGGTTTCCAACGCTTATCAAATCACGTTGGCAGGGGCGTTCGTTCCTTTGACTGCTGGGCTGTATTGGAAGCGTGCCACGACACAAGGTGCAATCTGCTCGATTGCCTTTGGAATAGGAGCTTGGTTCCTCGTCGCTTTTGCGGAGGTATTGCAGATACCAGGGATGGCTGATATCAACCCCAAGCTGTCCCCTTTGGTGGCCTTGGTCTTTGCAATCACCGGTATGATCTCAGGGTCTTACGCACCGCAGTTTATCAGGAACCGATGTCATATCTTGATGGAGCACCTGGGGCTGAGTCCCGTCTACAGTCATAGCGATCATGCCGGCTAAAGCATTCGAGTGAACCGTCAGGTCACTTGAGCCATTCGATCGCTTTGGGTATCCCAGCTTGTAAAAGAGGATCGCCGTGACCCTCTCGCTCGAGCTCCAAGAAACTGATCTTGCCGCCGGACTTTTGAAGCGCATTGACGAAAATTTTTGTGTGCTCAAAAGGTTCGTTATCGTCGTTTTTCGCATGAGCAATAAATACTGGGCATTTTAAAGCTCCGATGCTCGTCAGAGGAGATCCTGCAACAAGGTAATTTTTCAGATTCGGTAGACGTTTGACGATCGCTGGTTCTTCCAAGAGTTCGCCGAGTCTAAGCTTCAAATCGGTAATCGGCGCCATCGCGATACATCTACTGATCCGAGGATCTTTAGAGGCTAACAAAAGTGAAAGCGTGGCTGCAGAACTGTGTCCCCATACGATTATTTTCTTCGGGTCTGCCATCGGCAACCTTTCTAAGACGAAGTCGATTGCCATCTTGCCGTTCTCAACACCAGCGTCTGCGACAAGAAACTTCTGAAAAGCATTGTTCAACGCTAGCCAATACCTTTCACCATCTTCTGGACTCATGTCACTACGCATCGGTCCATCAATATCAAAACTAACAGTGATCATTCCAGCCTCGGTGAAGGGTAGATACTCCGTATCAGGTTGAGGTTGTTCTATGCTGGCTCCATGCAGCAAGGGTGTTCCCGAAGGGGCTTCGAAGACCACGGGCAACGATTTCTCGGCGTGGTTTCCGCTTGGTATGAATACATTGAGTTTTAAAGGCGGAATCCCTAGGCGAGGGAGGTCAACCCTTTGCCAAAGAATACCTTTGTTGCCAAAAGGACGAAATTGTCCAAGCTGTGGAAAATCGATCTTGATCGTGGGCTTCGGAATTGAATAAGAGGGTGGTGATGTCGGTGTGTTAGCAGCCAATGCAGGTGCGTTCTTTGCTGGTGCAGAAGCGGTAATGTTGGGCCCTTTGTACATCATCGACAAGAAAATCACACCCACAGAAGCCAGGAACAACAGCACTCCTAGGGCAGCAGCAATCCCGATGATCCATGGCCAAGGGGTCGAACGCTTCTTGGATCCGGCAAGACTCTTATTCGAACTAGTCGGCATGCTGTAACTCGTCGCCGGCAGATCGAACAAGTCGGCTTGATTCGTTTCAGGAAACCCTACATCCATATTCCTCTCAAGAGGTGGAGCAGATGTGGGCCGTGCGAGTTTCATCTGCTTACCACATTTCGGGCAAGCGATAGTTTTCCCGAGGGCTTCCGATGAGACCTTCAGAAGAGTTTGGCAACCTCCGCAACGAACCTGTAGTTTCGAACTTTCGGGCATAAATCATTCCTAGTGAGCTTGTCCGGGATACTCTCAAAAAGAGGCTTCCTAGAATACCGCGCGAGTGCTTGGTTGCAACAACGGGGGGTTTTACTGGTTTATCGGCGGTTTTGCTCATCCAAGCACCGCACTCTGAGCGGGTTTGTTGCCAGGTTTAGGGTAAGCTATACTATTCCAACTGGTTTGTATCCTCTCTGAATTCCACCGTTTCGAAGCTTTCCAAGATGATCAAGATACAAGGGAAGTTCTCGCGTCGCGAATTGCTGGAAATCGGTTCGCTAAGCTCGTTCGGCTTGTCGATCGGCTCCCCTGCAGTGGCTTCTGCCATGCAGCCCCGCAGTATCGCGGGTTCTTTCGGCAAAGCCAAAAGATGCATCGTCCTGTTCATGCTCGGCGGTCCTCCTCAACACGAAACTTGGGATCCCAAGCCCGATGCGCCCGCCGAAGTTCGCGGAGAATTCAAGCCCATTCCAACGGCAACTCCCGGACTGCACGTTGGGGAACTGATGCCCCTGACGGCGAAACTTACTAAACAGATCGCCGTGCTCCGCGCCATGGCTACTGATGATAATGCTCATTCAGCCAGCGGCTATTGGATGCTTACAGGGTATCCTCATTCGCCCAAGAATGCGGAGAACTCACTTCCCGGCCCCCCCAACGATTGGCCCTCTATGGCCGCCGTCGTGCGACACCTCAAAGGAGATTCAGGCCCGTTGCCTGGTTCTATAAGACTCCCCGAGGAGATATGGAATACCGGACGGTTGCTTTGGCCAGGCCAAGATGCCGGCTGGCTCGGTAGCCATGCGGATCCTTGGCTAGTGACTTGTGATCCGAATGCTCCTGACTTTCGTGTCCCTGATATCGCTCTACCCGCAGAACTTACCACAGAGCGATTCGAACAACGCAAAAACTTTCTTGCACAATTGAATCGTTCGCTTGACAAGATACAGCAAAACCCAGCCCTCGAGCGCTGGGGGACTTGGCAAAACAAAGCAATCGATCTGATCCGGACGAAAGAAACTCAAAACGCATTCTCGCTTGATCAAGAGTCCGATTCGATGCGGGATCGCTACGGTCGAAATCGGTTCGGACAGAGCGTCCTGCTTGCTCGAAGACTTGTCGAATCAGGCGTATCGCTTGTCCAAGTCAACTGGACCCGTTGGAAGGACGACCCAGACAACGCTCCAGCTTGGGATACCCACGCGAAAAATGCGGAACGGCTAAAGACCGTTCTTATGCCACCGATGGATCAAGCCTACTCGGCCTTGCTCGAAGACCTGATGCAGCGAGGTATGCTCGAGGATACCTTGGTCGTGTGGATGGGTGAGTTCGGTCGATCCCCGAAACATAATCCAGGTGGCGGTCGAGATCATTGGGGACATGTCTTTAGCGGAGCACTTGCAGGCGGAGGGGTTCAAGGTGGCACGGTCTACGGGGCTTCCGATCGCCAAGGTGCCTTTCCACTCGATGGTCGTGTCGAACCTCAAGATATCACGGCCACCGTCTACCACTGCTTGGGCTTTGCCCCTAGTACCGAAATTCACGACCGCCTCGGACGACCCCTTGCGATCAGCAAGGGCTCACCCATTGAGGCGATCCTCTAGGATCCAATCGAGCGACCGATGGAGATTGATTTTCTTGCTGCCTGCGAAAAAGCTTGCCAAGTTCTCTCGGACTCCTCGCAAGAAAAACAGATCCTTGCAGGTTCGATATTCGCGCAGGACGCTGGTACTCGTTTTACGGCCAACTACGGTTTGGCCTCGGATGATCACGCTAGCTATTTGCTAGGTTCGATCACTAAACCGATCGCCGTCTGCGCCTTGATGAGTCTTTACGATCAAGGTGCCTTCAAGCTCGACGATTCTCTAGCTTGCTACCTGCCAGAGTTTACCAAAGCGGATTTTCCGAGAGTGACGATCAAGCATCTGCTGACCCACACATCGGGACTCCCCGATCAAGTTCCTGACAATCATCAGCTGCGCTCGGGGCTTTCACCACTGAACGCATTTGTCGAATCTTGCAAAAGCCTACAATTCCGCTTCGCACCTGGCACTGGTTACGAATACTCGAGCATGGGGATCTTGCTCGCATGCGCTGTGGCCGAAAGGATCGCATCGACAACGATCTTGGAACTAGTCCAGAAGCGTGTATTGGATCCCTTGGCAATGTCGGATTCCGCACTCGGTATCGGTAAGCTATCGGAAGTCAGCCGCATGCCCGTTCAAACCGAATTCGGGGCTCCCGAAGCCGGTGGTGGTTCCGCAGATGCAGCAAGATGGAATTGGAACAGCAAGTATTGGAGGGAGCTAGGTGCCCCGTGGGGTGGCGGACATGCCTCAGCAACCGACATCGGCAAGTTTCTTCGTGCAATGATGACCGATCAGGATGACTTCCTCAAAGCATCGACCAAGCGTTTGATGCTTACGAACCATAACCCGCCGGAAATCGAATCGCGAGGCTTAGGATTTGATGTCGACATGCGAAGCAGCAAGGTCAGTTGCTCTCCGAATTCATTCGGGCATTCGGGGTCGACCGGTACGCTCGCTTGGGTCGATCGTGATTCATCTCGGATTTGCGTGGTGCTCACGACACTGCCTGCAAGAGCCTTGGATGAATCGCAACATCCTCGGCATTTGGCATCCGAGTGGATTGCTAAGGCTTCGCGACCCAAGCCTTAACAAGGGCTGCATCTGAGAGATTCCAAACACGAATCGAGCCGTCCATCGAACCTGTAGCGATTTTGCCTGCTGCACTATGGATGGCGATCGAGGTGATCCAGTCCTCATGTCCAGGTTGTTTGGTCGCGATCGCGTTGTTTGCAAGCTCGAGTCGATACCAATGCTTATCTGCGTTTGGGATCCATACCGATGATTGATCCTTCACAAGCTTTTGGGGGTCTCCCCCTAGAGGGATCTCGGCAACCTTTTTGGCGTTTTCGACTTCCCAGCGATGGATTTTGTTGTCAGCTCCAACACTGATCCATTGCTTGCCATCTTGGAAAGCCGCAATCCCTCGTACGGCAGCAGCATGTCCAGGGTAACTACCGAGCAATTCGCCAGTCTCGGCATCGGCAACCTTGGCCGATTTATCTCGGCTCGAAGATCCGAGTCGCTTGCCATCTTCGCTGTAAGCAAGTTGTGTGACCCAATCGGCATGGCTTGCAATCATTCGTCTCTGCTCGTTCTTTTCGAGATTGATGATCCGAATGGTGTTGTCAGCCATCGCCACTGCGAGTTCCTGGCTACCGGGCCTGAGAGCCACATCGAGCACTACGTCCGAGCCTCGTACGATGGTTTGCTCGACCGAACGATTCGCTAGATTGAGCAAACGGACTTCTCCGATCGATCCGGGAGTACCTCCCCCGACGAACAATTTGTTAGGATCGGAACTCGATGCGATGGCATATATCCTTTGGGTTTGATTTCCAAAGCGGCCTACCAAGGCGCCATCGGCGGCATTCCAAGCGAGAACCTCATGGTACCCTGAGGAGAAGACCTGGGTACCATCGCTGGAGAAGGCAAGAGCGGTAATCGGGAATGCAAGTGCATAGTGCTCGGGGGCTGGCGGATACGTTCGAGGTGGAATAATCGACCAAAGGGGGTCGGTCGCGGGAATTCCCTCGAGCTTGGCACCTTGATCGATCCATTTGGAAATCAATTCGATCGATTCCGCCGAAAGAGGCTCGCTATCTAAAGGCATGCGCAGGTCTGGATCGGCATGCTTCATGCGAAGGATCCATTCGCTTTGATCACGCTTGCCTGCAACGATCGGACTGGCCGCACCATCTCCTGGCTTGGAAAGCTGCTCAATCGTATCGAGTCTGTATCCACCTTCGGCCCGTTTAGCGCAATGGCAAGCTACGCAATGCTCTTGAAGAATCGGTGCGACTTGATCGCGAAAACCTACAGCATCCTGTGCTTGTAAATTGATGCAAATCGATGTAACGCTTGCGCCTATCAGTGCGAAGATCCGAATTCGACGTATCATGTTAGCCACTAGTGTTGGAAGAGGAATTCGTCGGTGTTGATCAGCACCCAGCAGAGATCTTCCAAGCCAAGAACTGGGTCAGGTTTGCTTTGGCAATGCTTAAGCGACTCCTGCAATTCCTCGCTCGTAGGATTGCGAGACAGGCCAGCAAGGTAGAGGTTCTTGATGATCTCCTCGAGCGGTTTGCCTTCGGCCATTAGATTGCGGAATCGATTCTTGGGGTTCTTGAGCTTCTCGTGCACCGTGGCACCATTGAACAGTTCGATCGCCATGCTCAGATTAGAATCCTCGGAGCGTTCGCAAGCGCAAACCGTGGATCTCTCCGGTTGGCCGAAGACTTTCAAGAAGTCGACTTTCGCAAGATCCGGGGCTGGGATCTGGGTGGCTTTGGTACCTGCAGGTAGGCCGGCAAAGGTCTGTTCGGTTTGGGTCAATTGGTTGATCGCATCGAGGAGCTGCTCGGCACTCAGTAAACGGGGGCTTTGGTGCGAGAAATAGAGCTGATCCTTTTCATTAAAGGGTGTTGTCTCGTAACTGGCTTGATAAGTGCGGCTCTGAAGGATCGTTCGGATCAGTTCCCTGCGATTGAATCCGCTATCGACAAAATGCTTCGTCAACGCGTCGAGCAAGGGGCGATTCGTTGGAGGATTGCTATCTCTAAAGTCATCGATCGGGTCGACGATTCCGCGTGCGAAAAGTTGCGACCAAATACGGTTGGTTTCCACGCGAGCCAAGAAAGGGTTGTCTGGCCTGACCAACCAATCAACGAACGCTTGACGGCGGTCTTGGGCTGGATCCAAAGGTAGTTCATTGCTACCGGGAACCCACGGCTTCATGGTTTGCCCGGTGCGAGGCTGAGTAACTTCTCCAGCATTGCTGCTGTAGACGAGCCACTCGTTTGGACGTTGGGTTTTCTTGCGCTGAACCCGGTTAAAGAAAGCCCCAAGGCCGTAGTAGTTGTCTTGCGTCCAACGTTCAAAGGGGTGATTATGGCACTTGGCACACTGGAGCCTTGCACCTAGGAACACTTGGGAGATCGTTTCAACCGATTCGTTCATGTCACCGGCGGTTCGAAAGAAATTCGCCGGAGGGTTGGCAAAGGTCGAGCCGCTTGCGGAAAGCAGTTCGCGAGCAAATTGGTCGTAAGGTTGATTCTCGCGGATCGACGATTCAACCCATCGGTAGTATTTAAAGACGGCCTCATTGCCGACAGCCTTTCCGGTCATCTTCAGCAGATCGCCCCATTTGAGGGCCCAGTACTTCGCGTGCTCGGGTCTCGCCAAAAGTTTGTCGATCAGTTGATTCCGCTTGTCTGGATTGCTATCGGAGAAAAAGGCCTGCGACTCGTCGTTGGTCGGTAGGATTCCAAGTAGATCCAAGTAGACTCGACGCAAGTAGACTTCATCGGTGCAAAGGGGTGCTGGATTGATTTGGAGTTGCTGGAGTTTTGCGTCGACAAGGTTGTCGATAAAGTTCAGTTGGGTTTGCGGAGTCCATTGGAAGCCAGGTACTTCTTGATTGAAGAGAAATGGGATCGACTCGATGTGTTCGAGGAAACGCACAAGGATCACCGTCTCGCCTTTTTGGTGCGGAGTAACCTTGCCTTTCACATCGATGGTAGCCACGGTTGTATTGGAGCTCTCGTAGGCGCACAGTTGGGTCACATCCCTTTTCGTTCCATCTGGAAAATGTGCCAAGACGACGATTTGCTGTGTGCCTAGGTCTTTCGAGAGAACGCGTTGGGAGTTGGGGAAGACCTCTAGCTTTACGCATCTTGCTTGATTGGCGGGGTCTAGCGGAGCACCTTGTTGAATCCAATCGACAAGGGTACGGTAGGCTGGATCGGATTTCCGAAGTTGCATTCCGCCACCATGGGGAACTTTCATCAGAGGTTTAGTGACCAACAGACTTTTATCGGCTTCGAGCGTGTTAAGTCGCCGCTGGTTTTCCTCTCGGACGAGGGTCAATGAATCGAGTGCTTTATCAAATGCGCGGAGCGACAGGCGGAAGTTTCCTTTGCCGCTTGGCGATCCGTGACAGGCTCCTGAATTGCAACCTTGTTTCGAAAGAGCGACGAGAACTTCGTTTTCGAATTCGACCCTTGCGGGTGCATCGATCCCGCTGATACTTACCGGAACCACGATGCGATGGGTTGCTAGTTCCGCGATCAATTCGGTTTGACCGTTGGCTGTTGGAATGATCCTTCCTGAAGCAATTGTCGCTATGGCCGGGTTTGCAACCGACCAGCGAGCCCGCTCGGTCCAATCACGGGCTAAGCCATTTGCATCCCAACCCGTGAGAACAAATTGGGCCGAGTCGCGTGAGCGGGTCAAAGCGATTTGTTGTGGAAAGGGTTCAACGCGAGTCGGTGATTGCTCAAAGGTTAGAGGAATAGGTTTGCTGATGGCGATTATTTCATTTTCGGAAACTTTGGCCGTTGCGGAGATAACCAATTGGAGCGGTGCATTGATCGGAGTTTCAATTGCAGTTCGCAAGTTCAGAATTCCGGTGGTTTGATCGCCTGCGATGACGACCGGATCTGCAGTAATTCCCGGTGGAGGGTTTACAAGTTGGAGGTTGACGGGTGCGGCATCGATTCCTTTTCGCTGGATGTCCACTTGAACGCTTTGCGTTCCTCCCAGCAAAAGTGCTGGAATCGCGGGACTTGAAACGATCAGCGGATCGTACCAATTGAATGGGATTTCGATATTTTCGATACGGCCTCGGCTGGTCTGACCGTAGAGTGACACTTGGATTCGTCCGCTGGGTGTTGCCGAAGGGTTCGGGGCGGGCGTCGCATCCGAGCGAGTGAGCGTTAGTTTGAGGGCGTCTTTATCGAGCACCGGTTGGACGCTCCATCCATCTGGACCGCTGGCCGACAAGATCGATACCGGCTCTTTGAATTCCTCTTTGAGTCGTTTGATGGTACCAGTAACTATGTGTTGTTTGAGGGGTGCTGCAAGCGCGATCGCATTCGGGAATTCCGCAGTGAAGAACTGCGCCCCGGCACTTAGGGCTGCATATCCAACGATTCCTTCGATGGCTGAGGAAGGGAATGGCTGGTGGGGGGCTTTCACACGGCGTAGAGCGATCGTGCTGACAGGAGTTGAATACGTGCCTCCTTCGACCTGTCTTGCAATGAATCGAATCTGTCCGATGCGTGCAGGATCCCAGCTTGCGTCCGTCGAGAGGAACATGCGGAACTCGGCTGCCTTGGCTGGCACGCTTGGATTGAGGATCCGAAGGCCTGGGAGCGGGGTTTGCAAATCGATTTGGATCGGTCCCTCGTAGGGAGTTCTTTGTATAGCAAGGTCGATGAAGGTGGCGCCTGAGCCAGTCTCGAGCAAACGGCTTTCGGAAGTTTTTGGATCGGGTTTGACTCCGATGGAAAACAGTGGCTTCGATTTGGCTTCGATCCAATAGGCATGCTTAGGACTTGCTTGGCCAAGCAGATCCGTGACGCGTATTTGATAGACTCCATTTTCTGGAAAGGATACATCCAGGGGCCATTCGTCTGCGTCGTTGATCGAATTCTCGGCCAAGACATTGCCATTAGGATGCAACACAGCGATTTTAAGAAGCGTTGGCAGACCGAGGCTCCGAGTGATCGTTTGAATCTGGATGGTTTGTCCCTGCGTGCCTGCAATCGCATAAAGATCCGTTTGTCCCTGTTTCGTAAGTCGACCTGTGATACCCACCGGGATCGCCAATGGCGTATCCTTGGATGATGCATGGGACTCCGAATCGATCGGTTCGGTGTAAAGCGGGATGTCTCGGACGAGGATGTCAGACCAAAATCCGCCAGGTCGAGCAGGGCTTGATGAACTGATCATCAAGCGATTGCCGATCGCTTCCGGTGGAACTTGGACGTTCAATCCCCATTGGTCAGGATTCTGTTCGGCTTTGATCACAACGCCTTCGGAGAGAATCCAAGCGATAGGGTTTGGAGTGTTGGGCTGAACGGCAAGTGGATAGGGGACTGGAGATAATGGGGCATCGCAGACTCGCAAGCGATAGCGAGCATCGCCAGCGAAACGATTGTCGACAATCTCGATCGTATAGTCCCCTTCGCTCGGTGCAACGAAGCGAGTTTGACTATCGGGGCTAGCAGGGGTATCGTCCGCTTGCACGAGAAGCTTGCCTTGGGCATCCCAAATGCGGAGGACCGAGTCCATGGTTGAGCCAATACGCTCTGCGATGCAATCGATGCTGATGCTTGCATTTGCCGCTAAATGGATTTGATAGAAGTCGCTTTGGGCTGCGTCGCTTTTGCCATCGACCGCACAAGGGATCGAAAGGACTTGAGGTTGAGAACGGTTATGATTGGCACCGTTGTCGGCGACGCTATTGAGATCATCAACGAGAATCTGAAGCGGTTCGCTGATCGACTCGTCGGTTGCAAGCCAAAGGGATTTGGGTCCAAGAGGAGCGTTTTCAGGGAGGCGAATATCGGCGATGGCTTTGGTCGGTTCGATGCTAACCCACTGAGCTTCCATCGGTATTGAACCGCCGATGCGAAGGGGAGCTTTGAATTGGTTTCCGGTGAATTCAACCCGAGTGGTTTTGCCAGGTGCAAGAGCTTGCGGGGCCATCGCCGAGAATGGCATTTGGGCTTGGAGTTTCGCGAACTCCCCGCAGGGGCTCAGGGTAACTAGCAGTACCCAGGATCTTGCAAGCCAGTGCAAAATGAAATGGCTGGCGCGGTGGTGTCGCCAGGAAGTTGGCCGAGGTAGGGCTCGGTTTGCCATGGTCGGTTTGCGGAGGGGATATGGTTGGGAGGGGACGGCAAGCAAGTGCGAAGTTTTCGCTAATCGCTTCCCTAGGTGCAGTCGTTATATTCTACACCAAACCGGCGATCGGTTCGCCGTGATAAATCGCAAATGGGCGACCTAGAGTGTCGTGCCATACCGCTTCTGACGGTATTCCGAGCAAGTGGTAGATGGTCGCAGCGAAATTCTCGGGTTTAACGGGCGTATCGACAGGGTACTCCCCTTTGCCATCGGTCTTGCCAATGACTGTCCCGGGACGAATGCCACCGCCGGCGAACAAAACGGATTGGGCAGCACCCCAGTGATCTCGGCCAGGGAGCTTGTAGTGCTCGGCCAAGAGGGTGATTTTTGCGGTGCGTCCAAATTCCCCAGCCATGACAATCAGTGTTTCATCCAATTGTCCACTTTGTTGGAGATCTTCGATGAGTGCCCAGAGGGCTTGATCCGTTGGGGGCAAGAGGCGGTCCTTCAGGTGCGGAAAGGCGTTTCCGTGGGTGTCCCAGGTCTCGTTATTCCCGAGGTTGACTTGGATGATCGGTACTCCAGCATCGACGAGTTTACGCGCCATCAAGAGCGAGTAACCGAAGGAATTTCTGCCATACTTGTCGACGATCGCAGGATCTGCTTTAGCGACATCTAGTGCTTTGTGAACATTGGCATCGACCATCATCGAAGCGGCGGTTTGTCGATAGCGATCCAAGTTGCTCGATTCGCCGATCTGATCGATTCGTTTACGTTGTCGGTTTAAACGATCCAGGAGCTGCATCCGATTGTGGATATCGGCAATACCGTTGGTATGAGGGACCGAAAGCTGTGGAGCTTGGAAAACTCTATCGTCGGGTTTGCCGCGTTGCTGATGATCGAATTTGTATTGAGGAAAGGCACCGTAGGAGGTCGTGTGGAAAGGGGAGGCTTCGATGAACCATGGATCGGCGGCTTGGCCCATCATCCCGGCGCTTTGCCCGGGAAGAGTGCGTCCCGTATTGTGAACGATTCGATCGGGCAGTACGACCGCAGGAGGAAGGTTGTTGGTAGCAATTCCTCGCGAGCGACTCATGGCGTGCCCAACTTTGGACGCAATCGAGGGGTGGTCGGTTCGACTCGGTGCGTTTGGATTAAAACCGACCGGCAGATTGGACTGGCCGGTGAGCATGATATGGTGTCCGGCAGAGTGGTCGTTCGACGGGTGGGTCAGCGACCGGCAGATAGACCATAGGTGGCTGATGCTCGCGAGTTTGGGCAAGTGTTCGCAGATTTGCAACCCAGGTGTTCGCGTTGAAATGGGATTGAACTCGCCTCGGATATCCGCCGGGGCATCGGGTTTCATGTCGAAACTCTCGTGCTGAGCCAAACCACCCGAGAGAAAGATGAAGATGCACGATTTGGCTTTCGCCTGTGGCATCGACCCAAGGGCCGCTTGGGCCTCTCGCAATGCAAAAAGATGGTTGGTACCAAGACCCAGGATGCTCGCCGCTCCGATCTGCAACGCTTCGCGACGACCAAACGGCGAGTGGTTCCAAATCGGTTTGCTGGACATGGCTTATCCCTCTTATTCGATGACCATTACGCGATGATCTCTTGGATCGGCTCGATGGGTTCGACGCCCACAAGTTTTTGATCCAATCCGGAGTGGAAGTAGGACAGACGGTTCGGGTCGATCCCGAGTTGATGCAAAACCGTTGCGTGAAGGTTCTTTACATGGAACGGTTTTTCGACGGCTGCCGCACCTAACTCATCGGTGGTTCCAACACTTACTCCACCTTTGATCCCACCACCAGCCATCCACATCGTAAAGCCATAGGAATTGTGATCGCGTCCAGTTCCCTCGGCATACTCAGCCGTCGGTTGGCGTCCGAATTCACCACCCCAGATAATAAGCGTTTCATCCAGGAGTCCCCGACGCTTGAGATCTGCGATCAGGCCTGCGATCGGCTTGTCGGTGTTGCCCGCATGGAAATCGTGATTCTTCTTGAGATCGGAGTGTGCGTCCCAGTTGTCGTCGTTGTGTGCCCCGCCCGAGTAGATTTGAACGAACCGAACCCCCCGCTCAACGAGTCGTCGAGCGAGCAAGCATTTGGTTCCGAAATCCTTCGTACGATCCTTGTCGATCCCATAGAGAGAAAGTGTCTCTGCCGATTCGTCGGCGATGTCGACGGCCTCGGGTGTACTTTCTTGCATTTTATAAGCCAATTCGTAGGTCGAGATTCTCGATAACAGATCGCTACGATCACCTCGCTGCTTGGCATGCAGCGTGTTTTGCTCGTTCAGGGAGTTGAGCAATTCACGTTGCAAATCACGCGAAACACCCTCTTGCGACTTAAGATCCAAGATCGGAGTGCCTTGAGTCCTGAAGATCGAACCTTGGAAACTTGCGGGCATGTATCCGCTCGACCAATTCTTGGCACCGGAAATGGGCCCCCCTGTTGGATCGAGCATGACGACAAAGCCAGGAAGGTTTTCGTTGACGCTACCAAGGCCGTAGTTGACCCATGAGCCCAAGCAGGGGTGTCCGCTTTGGACACGTCCGGAATTCATCATGAGCATGGCCGAGCCGTGGATCGGCGAGTCGGCGGTCATCGAATGAATGAATGCGATGTCGTCGACATGGTTGGCCACGTTTGGGAAAAGTTCGCTAACCCACTTTCCGCATTGTCCGTATTGCTTAAAGTCCCAGCGTGGTTCAACGATGCGACCTTGATTCTTGTGACCACCGCGACCGAAGGTTTTTACAGTGATGACTTGATTGTCGCGGCCCTTCATGGTGGGCTTGTAGTCAAACGTATCGATGTGACTCGGTCCACCATACATGAACAAGAAGATGACGCTTTTTGCTTTCGGTGCAAAATGGGGCTCGGGCAATTTTCGCCCATCGGCTCCTTGCGCATTGCCAAAAAAACCGTCCCCCGAAAGCATTCCCGTGAGGGCTAGACCACCAAAGCCCCCTCCGGTTTGCCAGAGGAATTCTCGGCGTGTTCGTCCGCAAAAATTTCGACGCATAAGAATATTCGCTTTGCTTGGAGTTTAGGGTTTAGTCGACGTAGGAGAATTCGTTGAGGTTGTAAACGAACAAGCAGAAGAAGGCCAAAGCCTTGTCCGCTGATAGGTTGTGTTTCGACTGAAGATCTTCGATGAGTTTCTTGGCCCGTAAAATTTCATCTGCCGACGGCTCGCGAGCCAAGGCCAATCGGTAGGCGATTTGGATCTGATGGTCCTGGTTGTCCGGTGCCTGGGCCTTGAGCCGCTTGGCAAACTCTTCGGATTGGCTGTGGAGGAAATCGCTGTTGAGCATACCGAGTGCTTGTCCAGGCTGAGTCGTTATGAAGCGTGCTTCGCAGCTTACATCCGGATCTGGGAAGTCAAAGTTCGAGAGCATGGGGACCAGCAGCGAGCGTTTGATGTGGATGTAAACACTGCGTCGCGTTTGCTCGCTTGGATCGGATCTTTCCCAGCCTTTGCCCGGCACCGACTGGCTTGCCAGCACCTCTCGGGAAAGTGCAGGATAAATGCTTGGCCCGAACATCTTCAAATTCAGATTCCCGTTTACAGCCAAGATAGAGTCGCGTAGCTCCTCGGCACTCAGGCGCCTGAGATCAAAGCGACTGAAAAGGTCGTTGTTGGCATCCTTTGCAAGTCCCTCTTGGGACGCCATCGTTGATTGGCGATAAGTGTGTGACATGAGGATTTGCTTGTGCAGGGCTTTTACTCGCCAGCCTTGTTCTACGAAATTTGACGCCAGCCAGTCCAGCAGTTCCGGATGCGTCGGCTGTTCTCCGAGTTGTCCAAAGTTGTTTGGAGATCGGACAATGCCGCGCCCGAAATGGTGTTGCCAGATTCGGTTGACGAAGACTCGACTGGTAAGCTTGTTGCTCGGGTCGGTAGCCCATTTTGCGAAGGCCAATCGACGTCCCGTTGTGTTGGCCGTTGCGTTTGGTTCAATCTTTGGAGCATCTCCTCCGATGATCGAAAGGAACCCTGGCTCAACTTTATCGGCCTTGGCTTGCGGACTTCCACGGGTTAGCACGAATGTCTCTGGCGCATTGGTGCCGGCCTCGCTCACACACATGCCGTACTCTTCCCACGGCTTGCGTCGTTTGTTCTCCTCGAGTTCTTTGCGAAGGGACTTGAATTCCTCGACAAGTCCTGGATCGAGTCCTTCGACCCTTGAACTTGCGATCGCTTGTTGCAGATCCTTGGCTTGTTCGCCGGAGTCGGCGCTGAGTCGTTTACGGCGGAATCCGGGCCCTGACCACGCTAGGCTCAAACCTTTGCCGAATTGCTTTTGGAAGTAATCGAGTCTCAGCGGGTAGCGACCTTGTTTGAGTTGCAAGCTAGCCCGCTTTGGCTTTCCGACCCCATGGATTCCGTCGTATTCGATGAGTTGCTTGCCGTCGATGGTCAGCCTAGATCCATCGTCGGAATCGAGGATGAAAGTGTATTCACCATCTTTGGGAACGATCAAGGAAGCGGTGAATACGAATCCAAAGAAGTCAGGACGCGTGGAAGCTCCGATGTCGATCAGTGGAGGGGTGACTTTGGCAATCGTTTCAGGTTTGAGTTCGTCAAAGTTCGGGAGTTTATCCCAGGTATCTCTGTAGAACTTGTACTCGAGGTCATCGAGATCGTAAGTTGCCGACTCCGTTTTTGTTAGTTCGTTGAATTGCTCCCTCAGTTTGTTTTCAACTTCTGAGAGTCGTTTTTGGATCCGATCACCGGTCTCGCGAATTTCCTGTTCGATTGCCCGCATTTGCTCTTTGTCGGCATCGCTTGCAATCAAAGGTCTCTCGACCTGAGGCCCGTAACCGTTGGAGGTTAGGTTTCGGAAAAATGCCAACGTGCTGTAGTAATCCTTCGTTGGGATCGGATCGATCTTGTGGTCGTGGCATCGGCTGCAATTGATCGTCAAACCTAGAATGCCTTGGCCGACTGTAGTGAGGATATCGTCAAAGCCTTCGTAGACAGCCAGTTCGCGATCAGCGGGTTCATCATCCCAGATACCGAGTCGATAGAAACCTGTCGCAATCAATGAGTCGCGAGTGACTTGAGGCAACTCGTCACCAGCGAGTTGCTCCATGAGGAACTCGTTGTAGGGTTTGTCTTGATTGAAGGCTCGGATGACATAATCTCGATATCGCCACACGTGAGGTTTGGCCCCATCGCGTTCGAAACTGTTGGTTTCCGCGTAGCGAACCACATCGAGCCAGTGACGAGCCCAACGTTCCCCATACTGTTCTGATGCCAAGAGCGAATCGATTTCGGATTCCCAAGCATGATCGAAGTTCTCTTTGGACCGTTGTACAAAGCTCTCGGCTGCTGAGGGGCTCGGAGGCAAGCCGGTAAGGTCGTAATGCAATCGGCGCAGCAGATGGATCGGATCTGCTTGCGGGGCGCGCTGAAGTCCCCGTTTTTCGAGTTTCTGGTCCACGAATGCATCGATCGGGTTTCCTGTCGAGGCGTTCGTTTTTGGGATTTCGGGTTTGACCAGTGGCTCAAAGGCCCAGTGCTGTTTCCACTCGGCACCTTGGGCTATCCAGCGTTCGATGAGCTTCTGTTCTCGCTCCGTAAGCGGTTTGCCTTCGGGTGGCATTCGGTCTGCTTCATCCGTCGAGCGAATACGTTTGAGTAGTTCGCTTTGGTCGGGGGCTCCTGGCGCGATGGCCGTGTGTCCGGATTCGAGCTTCGCGATGGCTTGCTCACGGGAGTTTAGTCGCAAGCCTGCTTCGGCTTGGTCTGGTCCATGGCACGCAAAGCATCTGCGGGCAAGCAGAGGTTGAATGTCTTGACTGAACCGAACCTCCGTCTCGGATTCTTGTGCCAACGATCGCTCGGAAGCAATCATCGAGACGGCGAAGATCAGCAGAGCGGATGAAACTCTGGTCACAAGCCGATGCTCTGACCGGTTATCGAGGTGGGATGGGATCATCGAGGTGCTTTGAGGTAGGAATTGTGCCTTCAGGACGCGAGCGTCTTGTAACCGTTATTATGCAAAATAATGAGCGTTTTTTCTACGCCATTAGCCGGTTCTTTTGCGAATACGGCTAATGCGTAAGGGACATTTGCGGGCTATGATAGCCCTCCTGCTGGCAGTTTTGTTGTGTTTTTAATGGATGTTGTGGATGTTATGGTTTCAACCCCCGTTCCCTCGTTAGCAAATCAACCGCATCGAAGAAGTTTTTCTAAACTCCTTTTCTTGTCAGTTTCTTTCCTCGTTTTGGTGTTTTCGTCTGCGGCACTTGGAACCCAACGGGCTGTTGGTAATGAAAAGGTTCAAGCGGCGAACCCACTGCCAGACAAGTTACCCGAGCCATCGGAGATCAAGGCAAGCGAGTTACCAGACTGGATCCAGAAGTTCGATCAGTTCGCAAAGCATTATCTGGTGGATCCACTCGAAGCGGTGTTGTTCTATGACTTTGGGACAAAGAACTGGCTGGGGGTGAAGGTTCCGTTTGTGGTCCTGTGGCTTTTGTTTGCTGGAATCTTTTTGACCGTCCGAATGGGTTTTATCAATGTGCGGCTTTTCAAGCACTCGATCGATTTGATTCGAGGTCGTTATGACCATGAGGGGGATCGAGGAGATGTGTCGCACTTCCAAGCTCTTGCGTCGGCACTATCGGGAACCGTGGGGCTTGGGAATATCGCTGGCGTGGCCATCGCGATAGGAACAGGGGGACCTGGAGCAACATTTTGGTTGATCTTTTTTGGACTCATCGGAATGACGACCAAATTTGCCGAGTGCACTTTGGCTGTCATGTACCGAACGACGGATGAAAAAGGGAGCGTGCTCGGCGGCCCGATGGTTTACTTGCACAAGGGTTTGGAAGCCAGGGGACTTGGGGGTTTGGGCAAGGTGCTTGCGATCGTCTTTACCATCCTGTGTATCGGTGGGTCTTTTGGTGGCGGGAACTCCTACCAAGTGGCTCAATCGCTCAATGCCTTTCAAGCCGAACCGGCCTTTGCAATCCTCAAGTCGTCCCCATGGATATACGGACTTTTGATGGCTGTTGCCGTCGGTGTTGTGATCATCGGAGGGATCAAGTCGATCGGAAATTTCGCAGGAATCGTCGTTCCGTTTATGTGCATCGCTTACATCATGATGTGTCTGGCGATTCTCGGGTTCAATTATCAACGGATACCCACAGCGGCGGTGGAAATTTTGCGGGGAGCTTTTTCACCCGCAGCCATGTACGGAGGCTTTTTTGGAGTACTAGTCATCGGTGCCAAGCGGGCTTGTTTCTCGAACGAAGCCGGTGCGGGTTCTGCGGCTATCGCGCACTCGGCGGCCAAGACCGAGGAACCCGTGAGCGAAGGGATCGTCGCTTTGCTGGAGCCTTTTATCGATACGGTCATCGTCTGCACATTGACGGGACTGATGATCGTCATCACAGGAGTTTATCAGAACCCTGAGGTGCAGCAGATGGCCGTCGATAATCAAGGATCGATGATCACACTCAAAGCAGTCACGCAGAACGAGAACTTCGCTTGGTTCAAATACGTTCTTTACATGGCGATTTTCTTCTTCGCCTATTCGACCTGTGTGTCTTGGTCCTATTACGGCGAACGATGCTTTGTTTCTCTTTTTGGCCAAAAATCTTCGTTGATCTATAAGTTGCTGTTCCTGGCATTCACCATTCTCGGATCGATCGTTCAACCGACGAACGTTCTGGAATTCAGTGACATGATGATTCTCACGATGTCCATTCCCAATCTGCTGGGTGTGTTTATCTTGAGCAATGAAATCTACAAGCAATTGCAGATTTATATAGGCAAGCTCAAGTCGGGGCAGATCAAGCCACAGCGTTGATACAGGTGGCATGCAATCAGATGCGGAGGTGAGTTTGGCGTCGCATTACGACCTTGCAGTTCTCGGTGGTGGAGTTGTGGGCCTTTCGATCGCAGTCCAATGTGCCAAATTGGGTTGGCGTGTTTGTGTGGTCGAGAGGGGTCAGGTCGGTAAAGAAGCCTCATGGGCCGGTGCGGGCATCTTGCCCGCCGGAGCGACTGTCTCGGTGGATGATCCGATCGAGCAATTGAGACAATTGTCGGATCGATTGCATGAGGAGTGGGCTGCTTGGTTGCTGGACTTTACTCAAATCGATAACGAATATCGACGCAGCGGTGGATTGTATCTTGCTCGAAGTCCCGCCGAGCGGGCGACTTTGCGAGGCAATTGCATCTGGTGGGAGGAACTTGGCATCGGTTATCGTAAACTAAGTATGCATGAAGTCTGCAACTTGAGCGCTACTATCGCACCGATCGAGTCGTACGGTTCAGCCGGCGAGTACTATTGGATCCAGCGCGATGCCAAGTTGCGGAACCCGCGCCACCTAGCAGCGCTAAAAGTTGCATGCCGAAAACTCAACATCGACTTGTTCGAGCATACGGAAGTTTTGGAATTGAATGCCAGTGGGTCGACGATCGAACGCGCGGAATGCGCTAGCGATTTGCACGAGGATCACAGGATGCAAATTGTCGCCCAACGCTATTGCTTGACCACCGGAGCGTGGACTGCCCAACTGCTCAAGCCGTTGGGGATCGAGACGGGGATCTATCCTGTGCGAGGGCAGATGCAGTTGTATCGATTTGACCAGATTCCCTTTCCGTGCGTGATCAACGAAGGGCATCGATACATGGTTCCGCGAGAGGATGGACGAGTCTTGGTTGGCTCTTGCGAGGAAGAGGTGGGCTTTGTCAAAGCGACAACTCAGGAGATGATGGAGCAATTAAAGGCTTGGGCAGTGAGTGTTTGTCCGAAGCTTGCCCAAGCCACTTTGGAATCGCAGTGGTCGGGCTTGAGGCCCGGGTCGATCGATGCGTTCCCTTATTTGGGAACGTTGTATCCTTATACAAACGGTTTCATCGCTGCGGGTCACTTTCGACATGGGTTGCACTGGTCGACCGCGACGGCACTTCTGATGGGACAGCACATGCAAGGTGAGTCCACGGCGATCGATCTTGAACCATTCCGACTTCATCGAGGGAATGTTCAATAGGTTTACTCATCCGGTGAGTGTCTTGTGAACGGTTAACCGGAGGGCTTGCGCCCTACCGTTTTCATCAAGAAAACGATTAGAGCTGATGAAGGAGTTTCGATTACGAGCCCTCAAAAAAAACCTAGCGGGTTGCCCGTAGGTTTTTGCACAAACCCGATAGTGCTTCTTGATTTTTGGGGTCTTCGGCCATCGCTCCTTCTTGGAATCCTTCGAGCAAATGATCCCACACGAGGCTCAACTGCGCCTGCATGTTGGTCGTATTCGCTGTCATCACGACGACGGCATCTTGATCGGGCATCACGACGCAAAATTGGCCATCTTTGCCGTCACCTCGAAACGCATTATGCCGACATCTCCAAAACTGAAATCCATAACCCTGATTCCAATCGCTCGAAGGATTATCCCCGTTGGATACCTGCTTGCTGGTGGCCTGCTGCACCCAAGTTGTGGGGATCAATTGTTTTCCTTCCCACTTTCCATTCTGCAAATACAGCTGCCCGAATTTAGCGATGTCCTCTGTCTTCAGAAACAAACCATAACCGCCCAGTGAGATTCCTTGTGGGTTCGTATCCCAACGTGGGGGCTGGATCCCAAGCGGATCAAACAGACGGCTTTGAAGATAATCGACAACGGTCTTGCCGGTAACCTTTTGCACGATTGCCGATTGCATGAAGGTTGCTGGCGTGTTGTACCGGAAAAAGGTTCCAGGTGGATGAGGCAACGGGTGAGCTAGGAAACTCTTGATCCAATCCTGTGACTGCCTGACATTGGGTTCGTCTGCGTGTCCAGTGGACATCGTCAGCAAATCCTTCACTTGCATCTTTCGCAAATTCTCCGTTGGTTCTGCCGGCAGATCGTCGGGAAAGAAACCGACCACACGATCCTCGATCGATAGTTTTCCTTCTTCGACAACAAGTCCAACGGCAGTCGACGTAAACGATTTGCTCAGCGACCATAATACGTGCGGCTTGCTTGCATCCTCGGGGGCCCACCAAGCTTCTGCAATCACTTTGCCATGCCTGAGGATCATCACGCTGTGCATGGAGTTGACCTTTTCGTCAGCAGCCCGCACAAATTTTGCGATCGCTTCCGATGATACACCTTGGGATTCCGGAGTAGCCCTAGGCAAGCGAATCTCGCGCTTCGATTCGCTGCTGCGTACCGAATCACCCGCATCGACTTGCGATGCTTTGTCCTGAGCCAAACCGACCTGGAGTCCAGTCGAGATCAAACAAACAGCCACAGATAACCAAGACTGGCAACGAAAATTCATAAGACGATCCAAAGTCGAGCACTACCAATAAATGTACTGAAGGAATCGCTCTCGATCCTCAGCAGGCAATGCATCGACGTCTTCGACTACATAGCGGTTTTCGCAAGTGTCGATCAGTAGTTTGCCGTTCTCGCTGTAATCGAGCGCCTGACCTTGAGTCCATCGCATCGTGAACTTGCTCGGCCCTCGGTCAGTCTCAACTTCCAAGTTGAGGTAGCCGGATTCTAACTGATTTTTCTTGACGCGGAGGATCTTACGCAGCAAATACCGACGATCGATCAGTTCATCGATCAAGCATCGATTCTCGGGGCCCCAAAGGTTCAAATCGCGGATCATTCCGCACTCGAACTCCTCCCCGTTGTCCTTCCAACTTCGCACGCTCAAGTACCCTTGAGGGTATTTCGACGGGAAGGTTTTTACGATGAAAACCGATGCGGCATGGAGGCTTCCATCGATCCATAGTTCAATCCGGTCGTGGCTCCCGTTGCGGAATTCACAGGATTCCGGCTCAAGCCATCGCAGGGTCGGTGCGGTGCTGGTCTCTGCGTTTGCATTAGGATCTTCTTGGCCGTCGATCGAGTCGGTATCGGATTGTTCTCCTTGATCGATTTCGTCTTGTGTATCGGTATCCCCTTTTTCAGATCCATTCTTAGGGCGTTCCATGACCGATACGCTCGTTTCGGATCCGTTCGAAGACCCGAGCGCATTCTTGCCCTTGGTCTTTTTGGTAGCCGCAGATTGATTCTCCTTTTCCATCTCGGCAGCCGTATGGATCAGTTTGTCGACATCCGGATTCTTGCTGACGGATGTTTGTATGCGGACGAGTCTTGCATAGGTTCCGTCCATCGCCAGAAGTTCCGCGTGCGTTCCTTGTTCGATCAATCGACCTTGATCGAACACGATGATGCGATCGGCGTTTCGAAGCGTCGAGAGACGGTGCGCGATGGCAAGTGTCGTACGCCCTCGGATGAGAACCTTCAAGGCATCTTGGATACTCTTTTCCGCTTCCGCATCGATATTGCTGGTGGCTTCATCGAGCACGAGTATTTTGGGATCGTACAGGAGAGTTCGGGCGATGGAAAGCCGCTGCTTTTCGCCACCTGAGAGGCCTGATCCATTCTCACCGAGCAGAGTTTCATAGCCGAGTTGTTGCCGGCAAATGAAATCGTGAGCACCGGCTGCTTTGGCGGCCGCTAATCCTTGTTCGACCGTCGACATCGGCTTTCCAAAACTCAAATTGCGCCAGATGGTGCCCCGGAACATATAGGACTCCTGAAAGACAATCCCAAGCCTTTCTCGAAGCTGTTGGCTTGATAGATCCCGAATGTCGTGACCGTCGACCAAAATTTTACCTTCTTGAACGTCATAGAATCGACCTAGAAGATTGACCATCGTCGATTTGCCCGAGCCGCTTCGGCCTACGATTCCGACCATCTCGCCAGCTTGGACATCAAAGCTGATGTTCTTCAAGACAGGTTGGTTGCGGTCGTAGCCAAAGGTGACCTCTTCGAATCGAATCTCTCCTCTTGATTCTTCCCAGTTGACCGGATTCTTAGGCTCCAACACTGTCAGTGGCGTATCGAGCAACTCCAATACCCGTTTGCTACCAGTCAGGAAGCTTGTCAACCAAGAGGTAAAGCTCGACAAGGCGCTGAGGGGTGCATAGAACATACCCAAGTAAGCCAGGAAGGCGATCAGTTCGCCGAGACTCATCGAGTTGCCGATCACATCGCGGCCACCAACATACCAAACGATCAAACCGCCGAGACTAAAGACGATCGACATGGCCGCCGAGTACCAAGCGTTTGCGTTCTCGACCCAGAGTCTCCAATCCCGAAGCTGTTCGCTCGTTTTCGAAAAACGTTCGTACTCGCGATCTTCTTGCGAAAAAGCTTTGACGACGCGGATACCCGTGAGCATCCCGCTGAGCACCGAGATCTGTTTCGAAGAAGCGTCCCAGAGACGGTAGTACCTCGGATAGACTTTTTTCCAAAAGATCGAGGTTCCGAGGATGACAAGGGGAACTGGGATCAACGTAAAGAGAGCTAGTTTCGGGTTGATCCACAGGAGCATGGCACCAACGCCGATCAGTTGAGCGATTTGGAGCAAGAATCCGCCGGTGATTTGATACATCAATCCGTGCATGGCTTCCGAATCATGGGCCACGCGACCGAGCATCGAGCCGACTTGATGCCGATCGTAGTAGACGATCGCAAGGCTTTGGAGTTTGCGCACCATCTCGGCCCGAAGCGTGCGGGTCAAGCCCGTGCCGATGAGTGTGGCGAGTTTACCTTTGAAAACCGCGACAAACGAAAGCAAAACTCGGGAGGCTGCAAGAGCCAGGACGATCAAGAGCAATGCCGTGCGGAAGTCGACTTGACGAGCATCGGAGCCTTGGGCCGAGCCGGTCAGTACATGATCGATCATGTACTGCTGAAGTTTCGGGGGGATCAGTTCGGCGACCACCCCTGCAAAGGTTAGCAAGCATAGAAGGATTGCACCGCGTCGATAGGGGCGCAAGAGTTGGTGGACCCGGCGTAGGATCTGTCCCTTTTGCATGCAGCGAGGACAGCTTTCCTCTTTGCTCGACAGATAGAGTGCGCACTTCGGGCATTGGGGAGCGTCGAATCCTTGGCTGTTGGCATGTGGATCGTGGGACTCCTCGAAGAGGTCTTCGGCCCAGCTATCGGGCATCTCCCTCATCTTCTCCATCAAGCGGGATATCTTGTGGAATCGGGTTGCATAAGCGTTGGAGAATCGGACTAGGTCGATCCAATCGTCGCCGACTCGGACTTGGAGTGTGCCGCTACCGACACCGGATTGAGTACGGATCGATTTGATGTCGGCCCAGGGAATCGACCTCAAGAGTTTGGCGGACGGTTCGCCGGAGGGGTCGTTGAATTTTTCAACGACGGAGACCTCTTGGGGTGAGACGACGAGCCATTCTTCGGCTGCCGAGCCACGGAGAGACACATCGGTAAAATTGGCCAGCCAAAGGTTACGGTGCTGGAGAGAAGCTTGATCCAAGCAACCGATAAGAGCGGCAGGAACAAGGACGGCGTTGGTTGTGTGTTTTGATTGTGTCAACCGAGGAGACTCCCACCCACGATAGAACAAGGATTTTGAATAAACGTTTAGATTCCCTTAGGGGCCTGCGGTTCCATTGGGAGAAAAGGAGTTTTCCGAAAAGTTGGGGGGGATCATATCGCCCCTTCGTTGTTTCATCGGCACGTACGGACGAAACGACAATTAAGCGAGGCTGACTCGATTGCCCCCGTGTTGCTTTGACGCGTACAAGGCTGCGTCGGCCCGATGCATCCAGCCCTCTAACCCTTCTCCCTCCAAACGACCCGCTATCCCTACGCTGCACCGAACCGTTACCCCTATACCCATGACAACACTCGGCTGCTCTCCCAAACCCACTAGGAATCGCTCGACCTCTCGACAAACCATTTTCGGTTCTTCATTGGATATTAGCCCAAACTCCTCTCCCCCAAGCCGCGCGATTCGCCCCCCTGCCCTCTGTTCAAAAACCTGACGCAACCGACTTGCGAACTCCACAAGAACCCGATCACCTACCGCATGTCCATGCTGATCGTTGATCCGCTTGAACTGATCCAAATCGAAAATCACTAAGGTCCACTCCCCGTCATTGCCTGCCTGACGCAATACCTCGTCCCATCCTCTGCGATTCAATAAACCAGTTAAATAATCATGCCGAGCCTGATGGTGATCGTCCCTCGATTGAAATACACGCTGAGCCAATTGGGATTTCAAATTCCTATTTGCTCGATATAGCTGCACGCTAATCATCGCAAGACACAAACAAACGAAGCTGACGATTACCATAGCGATCGTTAGCAGTTCTCTGTTTGTCTCTACCATAGAGCTTGGGCTTTCGAATCAGTGAACCGATGAAACTAGGCCAAGCCCCCAAATCGTCGATCTCGCTTGACGTACTCCGCGACAGCTTCGTAAAGCTCAGGTTTACCAAACTCAGGCCAAGCCTTCGGCGTGATCCAGATCTCACTGTAACTGATCTGCCACAGCAAAAAATTGCTGATCCTCAGCTCTCCACTGGTTCGGATCAATAGATCCGGATCAGGCATACCTGCCGTATAGAGATGCTCTGAGATGGTTTGTTCGCAAATCGAATCGGGCTTTAGCTCTCCCGAGGCAACATCCTTGGCAATCGCCTTGACCGCATCGACGATCTCTTGTCTTGCTCCATAATTGATCGCCAAGACGAGTGTCTGCTTGGTGCCTCCTTTGCATTTTTCGATCGCTTGCTCCATGACATCAAGCACCTCCTTGCCCAAGCCATCGCGCCGACCGATGACCAACAATCGAACACCGTTATCAATGAGTCGTTTGGTCTGATTGATCAAGTAGGTTTTCAGAAGCCCCATCAAGAAATCGAGCTCGTCCTTGGGTCGCTTCCAATTCTCATTCGAAAAACAGTAGAGGGTCAAAAACGGGATCCCTAACTCGCCGCATGCAGTCAGGGCCTCCTCGACCGAATTGGCACCTTGGCGATGCCCTTCGATCCTCGGCAATCCCCTAGACTTTGCCCAACGCCCGTTGCCATCCATGATGATCGCAACATGCTTGGGCATCCGATTTCGATCGACGGCATCGAGTGAAACAACCTGGCTGGTGTCCCGTTTTTTTCGACCGAAAAGTGCCATCGAGTTGACCTTGCCGGAGCGACTAAATGAGGAAAATCGTCTGCTGGCGGTCTGGGCCGACCGAAACAACACCTAGTGGAACGGAAACGAGTTCGGAGATCCGATCCATGTACTTGCGTGCGTTGACTGGAAAATCCTTCATCGAACGGACTTTGGTCACGTCGTGATTCCATCCAGGAAGGGTTTCGTAGATAGGCTGGCAACGCCTTAGCACATCAGCTTGGCAAGGCAATCGGTCGATGCGTTGACCATCCAATTCGTAAGCGACACAGACCTTGAGCTCATCGAAGTGGCTGAGCACATCGAGCATCATCAAGGACAAGTAGTTCGCACCGCTAAGTCTTGCCGTGTAACGAACAGCAACGGCATCAAACCATCCGCATCGCCGTGGGCGACCCGTGGTTGTACCATACTCACGTCCAATCTCCCGGATCTTATTGCCGGTCGCGTCGAGCAATTCGGTCGGAAACGGTCCACCTCCGACACGGGTCGAATAAGCTTTCGCTACGCCAATCATTCGATCGATGGCTCTGGGAGGGATCCCTGAACCGCTGGTAACACCGACACCCGAAGCATTGCTGCTGGTAACGAACGGAAACGTTCCATGATCGATATCGAGCAACGATCCTTGGGCCCCTTCCATGAGAAGCTTTTTTCCTTCATCGAGTTGGTCATGGAGGAAGTAAGTCGTATCGCAGATCATGCTTCCGAGGGAATCGGCCCAAGTGCGACATAGGCTGGTGATTCGATCTGCATCGAGCTGATCGAGTTCTTCTCGGCTTGCCAAGGGTGCCAGCAGAGTCCGTTTTGCTTGGACGATCTCGGAGATGCGGTTGGGCAGCGAGGGGCTGATCAAGTCGGCCATGCGAATCGCGTGTGTCCGACCTACCTTATCGCGGTAACACGGGCCGATGCCTCGGTTGGTCGTTCCGATACTTTCGCCGCTGACAACGGTCTTGTTGATCGCTTGATCTTCGATCATGTGCCAAGGCATGACGACGTGAGCGCGCTCGCTGATCTTCAAATTGAGGCGAGGTTGAATTCCACGAGATTCCAGGCCCGTTAGCTCCTTGATGAGCATGTTCGGTTCGATCACCACCCCTGGACAGATGACGTTTTGGATATGGCTCGAGAGGATCCCCGATGGGACATGGTGCAGTTTATAGACCTCGCTACCGGTGACGACCGTGTGGCCGGCGTTGGCTCCACCTTGGTACCGAACCACAACGTCATAGTTTGGAGCGAGCAAGTCGACGAGTTTACCTTTGGCTTCGTCACCCCATTGCAGACCGATTACGCAAGTCGCTGGCACGGATAGTTCCTGGAAAAAAGTGAGTGGAAAAGGCCTAGAGTCTATGGGCTCAAGCCTCGAAACGTCAAGGCTTAACCCCGTCCCCCTTCGCAGCAAGTCTCGCAGATGCGATGGCATCGACTGCAATGGTATTTGGCTCGGATTTCGATCAAAGCGGCCCCGCAAACTGGGCAACAGGGGATATTCGTAAGCTCGGATGCCATCGATGCGGGGGTGCGTGAGGAATTCGCGCCCCCTAGCTCGATGGGATGGATGCCGATGGTTTGGGGGCTGGGGCTTGTTGGGTTTTGGTTCGAGTCGGCCATATTCGGTATCGAATTAGGTATCGGAATCCTTCGACGACTAATCAAGCGACCTTTTGCGATCAAAGATTCCGATTACGATATCCCAACGGGCTTGGTTCGTCGACAACCAACAGCAAGCCAACGGTTGCGAAAACCGATGTTTTCTGGTTGTTTACCGTGTGAATGCTAAGACTTCTATGGGTTCGAAAATATCCAACGAAAATAGCGGGTCCCAAGAGCGGACTGCGCCCAAGGGTGCTTGGCCGGCTTGGGTCAAGTTCATTGTATCGTTGGTTTTAATCCTGCATTTTGCTTTGATCGCATTGGTGTACTTCTCCAATAACAGCCTGAGCCGTATGCCTTTGGCGGATCGAGTTCTTGAAAAATTTCACCCTTATCTGATCGGTTTTGGTTGGTACACCGAACTTTTGCCGATGTCGATCATCGGCTCTGAGGCTTATGACAAACCGGTGACGATCGACTACCGATTGGAGCGAACCAGCAAGACATGGAACTCGTGGATCGATTCGACAACCTCGGATGTTCGATGGAAACGATTAGCTCAACTGGCCGGTGCATTAGCGGTTAACGATGACGATGAGGGGATGGGACAGATCGCCCTTTCTTTAGTTCGCCGTGCACAAGCCGAGGGCTTGGAATTCGAACAGATTCGCTTCACTGCCAAAGAGGCTGACTCGGAAAAAAACGTGCTCCTTTACCAAGCGACCATCATCCCGTTATCGAGCGGGGAGTTGACGCTGGTTCCAGAGCTCGACTCGACACGAACCGTGCCGGTCTCCCAAGTTACCAAGCCTTAGCCAATTTCCCTTTATTCGCTCGATAGGAATCATTGCGTGCAGCGAACAGCAGTTGAAAAATGGATAGAATCTCTGCTGGCTGTGCCTCGTGCATGGACACGCTTTTGGTTTGAACCCATCGATGCTTCTTGCGTGAACGTTGTGCGGCAAGGGGTCGGAGTTTTGGTTGGGCTGTTGTTTCTGTGGTCTTGGTTTTGGGTTCCCGATTGGCTTTCTGCCGACGGTTGGCTTGGAATCGACGCAGGGAGGTATTTCATTGGTGATGGAATGCCAGGAACAGGTAGTGAGTATCGTTGGTCGTTGCTCTATCCGTTAGCAACACCGATTGTCGGCCGAGTCATCTGCGTGCTGGGTTTGGTGGCAGGTGTTTTGATGGTCTTGGGGATTGCAAGGCGCTGGGCTCCGATAGGAGCTTGGGCCTGCATGATGATGATCCATCACCGAGCACCATGGCTTACGATGCCTGCCGAGGTACTTGCCTCTGCGGCTCTTTTGTATCTTGCGATGGAGCCAGGGACGGCGATGTTTCGTAAGCAAAGGGAAGCGGTGCGGGATGAACCATCGAGCGTTCTTGCCAATCTTGCGCTGCGTTGTTTGCAGGTGCATTGGATCTTGTGGGCCGGGTTTTCATTAGCGAGCATGTTCCAGCAAACGCCGTGGTGGGATGGTACGGCCCTTTCGATCCTCTCCGAGCAGGGGTCAGGATGGTTTGGTAAGATGCCTCGCGGGGGTTGGTTTGCTCAAATCCTTGGGGTTCTTGCACTTTTGCTTCAAGCATCGAGTCTGCTTTGTTTATGCAATCGGAGTCTTCGAGGGCTCGGGATCCTGCTGACCATGGTGCTTGGGATAAGCCATTTGCTATTGGCTGGGGATTGGTCGATGGGGCTCGTGGCTTGTTGCTTTGGCTTGGCCTTTTTACCTTACGTCGAGCCGGAGAAAATCTGATACAATCCGCCCAGTGACTGTTTGACCGCAAAGGTTTTGATTGAATGATGCAACCAGATAAAACAAACCTGCAGATACCACGTCGAGAATTGCTTGCCACCACCGCCGTGGCTCTTGCCGTCGGGCCTTCGGTGGTACTGCATTCCCAGGCCCAAGCCAAACCGATAGGAGTTTCTCAATTGAAGTACTGTTTGAATACTAGCACGATTCATGGGGAAGTCGTTCCCATCGTCGACCAAGTTGGGATCGCGCAAAAGGCCGGTTATGATTCGATCGAGATCTGGCTTCGAGACGTAGACAAGTACACCGCGTCGGGTGGTAGTCTTGGGGATCTGCGCAAGCGGATCAGCGATGCGGGACTGACATTGGAAAGTGCCATCGCCTTTGCGCCTTGGATCTTGATGGATCCAAACGGCCATAAGAAAGCTCTGGAGCAGGCTAAGAAGGAGATGGAGATAGTCGTGTCCTTGGGAGGCAAGCGGATAGCGGCACCTCCGGCAGGAGCGGTCGATGGAGATTTGCTCAACTTGGATGTTGCTGGCGAGCGATATCGGGCTTTGCTCGAACTCGGTCGCAGCGTAGGTTGTCTGCCGATGCTTGAGGTGTGGGGTTTTTCGAAGAACCTATCCAAGCTTTCGGAGGTGTTGCATGTGGCGGCTGCCTCGCAGCATCCGGACGCTTGCGTGCTTCCCGACGTGTACCATTTGTACAAGGGAGGTTCGAATTTCAGCGACCTTGGACTCTTGGCAGGCAACAAGATCCCTGTTTTCCACATGAACGATTATCCGGACATGCCGCGAGACAAGATCACCGATGCGGATCGGGTATATCCTGGCGACGGGATCGCACCGATTGGATCGGTGCTTAAGACGGTGTTTGCAAGTGGTTTTAATGGCGTGTTGTCGTTGGAGCTCTTCAATCGCGAGTATTGGAAACTCGATCCTCTTGAGAACGCTACTGTGGGGCTCAAGAAGATGAAGAGTGTTGTGCCCGCTTGAAATACGAACGAGCCATGGGTGGTTCCATCAAATACATATAGCTTGAAAACAAACAATTAGTTTCATTTTTTATAAGCGGGATAAGTGCAATGAGTGATGATTCATCCAGCATCGCGATTAGCGATA
>JAJTFC010000082.1 GCA_021298315.1 Planctomycetaceae bacterium | reverse complement strand
CATCGGCATCCGAGATCGTCTTCGTCGATCCAGGGGTAACCGATCCACAGAGCCTCATGCAAGGTTTGCGAACTGGCGTTGAGTTCGTGATGCTCGATGGTTCGCAAGACGGTATTGCGCAGATTAGTGCTTATCTGCAAGGCAAATCCGGGATCCAAGCGATCCATTTGGTCGGCCACGGGCGTGCTGGCGAGATCTATTTGGGATCGAGCGTCTTGGGCAATGGCACCCTTTCTAGCTACGCAGGTGAGTTGGCTCGAATCGGTGGTGCTCTGACCAGCGATGGGGATATTCTCGTTTACGGTTGCGAGACAGCCCAAGGCGAGCAAGGCGAGCAGTTCTTGCAACAGTTGGCTCGTTTAACCAGCGCCGACGTGGCCGGTTCGAACGACATCACCGGAGCGGCAAGCCTCGGTGGGGACTGGGATTTGGAGGAGAAGGTTGGGGAGGTTGGTGCCGCCCTGTTTGCTAATGATGCGTCTTTGCATAGATATGATGGTACATTCGCGGTTACGCTAGGGGGGACGCAAAGCTATACAGGTTCGATCAATACTGCAATCCAACTCGCTGGAATTACTGCCACCTCAACTTTAAGCGGGTCCACGAACTTTTTGAGCATTACCATTGCACCAGTTGGTTCCCCGACTGGAACGTTGGCTCTTGGCACCATTCCTTCCAGTTCAGATCTTAACGGCGCCATCACAGCAGGTGCAGGTAATACTATCACCCTTTCCGGCGCATCAGGTGCTAGTAAGAGGCCTTGGCCAGTAGTCTATTCTGCGACGGCCGATTCGTACTTCAAGCCAGCAGCAACCAATGCTAGTTACGCATTGCCTACCTTCACCGCTACTGCTGCCGGAACCTACACTCTTCGAATTTCCGCAAGGGATGTTTCAACGGGTACGGCAGTAACTCGGGATTTGACTATAACGGTCCAAGGTTCAGCACCCGTAGTGGATCTGAATGGAGGAACTGCAGGGATAAACAACACCGTCACATTTACCGAGGATGGTGCGGCAGCACTGATTGCGGCAACATCTGCAACAATCACCGATGCGGATTCTGCAAATCTTCAATCGCTAACCGTTAGTCTGACCAATAGGCCCGATACGACTGCGGAGTCTCTTTCGTTTACGTCAACTGCAGGCATCACGGGAACCTACGATTCCGGCACTGGTGTTCTTTTGCTATCGGTTAGTCCGAACACGACGGTGGCCAATTATCAAACGGTTCTTCGGAGCATCACTTACAACAACACTTCTCAAAGCCCCACCACTACTAATCGACTCATCACGGCTGTCGCAAGTGATGGCACAAACAGCTCCGCAGTAGCAACAGCAACCGTTACCGTTGTTGCAGTCAACGACGCACCGGTTTTGGATAGCACCAAGTCTGTATCGATGACGGCGGTCAATGAGGATAACCCCGCACCTACTGCAGGTTCGAGCACAAGCAGCACCTTGGTATCGACGTTACTCAACGTTTCAGGTTTAATCTCGGACGTAGATGCTGGAGCTCTTCAAGGCATCGCGATTACAGCAGTAAATGCAAACGGTACATTGTGGTATTCTACCGCTGCAACTCCCGCCTGGACTGCCGTCGGCACCGTCAGCAACACGAGTGCATTGTTGCTTGCGTCCGACGCGAATACCCGCCTTCACTTTGTTCCAGCGGCCAATTACAACGGTACGATTACCGATGTATTTACGTTCCGAGCATGGGATCAGACGTCTGGCACCGCAGGATCAAAGGTTAATACGTCGACCAATGGAGGTACAACGGCTTTCTCGACAGCAACCGACACCGTTACCATCGTCGTCAATGCTGTCAATGACGCGCCTGTGGCTACCGGAAGTGCTTCCCTTACCGCAATTCTTGAAGACACCGCGAATCCGCCTGGAGCCACGGTTCAGTCTTTGTTCAGCGGGAATTTTGATGATTCCATCGACACCGTCACCGGCGGGTCATCGGCTAACGCGTTCGCGGGAATCGCCATTGCCAGTTACACCGTCAATTCGGCTCAAGGCCAATGGCAGTACTCGGCCAACGGAACAACGGGCTGGACGAACTTGGCCAGCGTTGCAGCCAGATCCTCTGCGACCATTATTCCAACGGGTCACTCCTTGCGGTTTTTGCCAGCAGCAAACTTCGCAGGTTCAGCACCAACAATCACGGCCCACCTGATCGACGATAGCTCGGGAGCCGTAAGCTTCCAGACCGGTTTAAACATCACAACCGTTGGAGCCACGACCCAGTACTCCAACGCGACGGTAGTCCTTTCGCACACTATCACCGCAGTCAACGATGCGCCGACCGTCACAGCCCCGACAACGTTCACTGTCACCGAAGACGTTGCAAGCAACTTGCTTTACACAGGCACACCGTTTGCCGATGTGGATTCAACGAATCTGACGGTGACTCTTTCGGTCGCAGATGGGACGATCACCGGCGCGACCGTTGCTGGCATCACCCTGGGTGGAACTGCAACGGCCAGGACTTTTTCTGGAACCGTTAGTGCACTGAACACTTACTTCACCACCGCCGGGAATATCACCTACACGACTGCGGCGAACAGCACGGCCAGTCGAACCCTTACGACATTGGTATCCGATAGCCTTTTGAGCGCTTCGGCAGATTCGACCATCAATGTGACCGCTGTCAATGACGCTCCTACGGTGAGCGCCCCGGCAACGTTTACTGTCACCGAAGACGTCGCAGGTAACTTGCTCTATACAGGAACTCCGTTTGCAGACGTCGATTCGACGAACCTGACGGTCACCCTCTCTGTGGCAGATGGAACTATTTCGGGTGCTCTCGCAACAGGTATCACGATCGGAGGAACTGCAACTGCCAGAACTTTTGCCGGTTCGGTAAGCGACCTAAACACGTACTTCACCACCGCCGGGAATATCACCTACACCACGGCACTTAACAACACCGCACAACGAACTTTGACCACCAGCGTTTCGGATGGCGCACTGAGTGCATCTGCAAACTCGACCATCAATGTCACTGCTGTCAACGATGCCCCAGTACGTCTGACAGGAACGATGCCAACGATCTCCGTCAATGAGGACAGTGCGAATTCGACTGCTGTCACATTGGGACTCAGTGCCTTTACCTACGGGCCTGGTGGTGGTTCGGATGAAAGTTCGCAAACTCTCACTTACACAATAACCTCGATACCTTCATTCGTTAACATTTTCAAATCTGGCGGTGTCAACCAAGTTACCGTCAATTCGACCGTTTCCCTTTCGGAACTCCAAAATCTCGTCTACAAGACCGTTGCCAATGCGAACGGTTCAGGGACGTTGCAATGGACGGTGGTCGATAACGGCGGTACAGCCAACAGCGGGTCAAACACCTTGACCGAAAGTCTGTCCATCACTGTCGCGGCAGTCAACGACGCACCAGTGGTCTATCTCGGTGGTGGCACCACACTGAACGTTTTACGACAATTCACCGAAGGTTCAGCAGTGAACATTGCACCTTCTGCAGTAATTGGTGATGTCGATACAACCCAACTCCAAAGCCTCACCATCACTTTGACCAACGCTCAAAATGCCGGTGCGGAAGTCTTGAACGTCACGGGAAATACGGACGGCTTTACGGTCACCGGCAACGGAACCACCACGGTGACGATCAGTGGCAACCAATCGTTGGCAGCCTACAGCACGTTGCTCCAATCGGTGACTTACAACAACACTTCAGAGAACCCGACGACCAGTCCCGTTCGGACCATCACGGTTGTCGCTAGAGATAATGCCGGTGCTGATTCGGTAGACAGCGCTGCTTCCACCTCGAGCGTTGCTTTGGCATCGATCAACAACCCGCCTGTTTACAACACTGGGATAGTCAATCAAACATTGACGGCCGGTTTGCCGTTTAGCTTCTCTTTCCCAACCAACGCATTCACCGATGCGGAGAGTGACCCGCTAACCTACACCGCTGGAGTCGCCGGTGGAGCACTTCCTGCGTGGTTGACTTTCAACGCGACGAGCCGCAAGTTCTACGGTGTGCCACCGACCTTGACTTCCCCAGGTATTACCGTAACGGTCACTGCCAAGGATCCATCGGGCGGCACGGCAACCAAAGACTTTACCATCACCACCGTTGCGACCCTCAATGGAAACTCGATCGCGTCGGTCGGGTTCGCAACTGCTTATGACTTGGTCAATCCCCAAGTCCATTCCAACTCAGGATTCTATCAAGAAGAAACCAACTCGTTTACCACCGCATCGAGCCCTTTCCAAGGCACCAACTTTGTGTTCTTCCAAGACGGAGTAACATCGTTTAGCGGGAATAACGTTCCTGGTAAGCTGATGTACATCAACTCCTCGGGCGATGTGGTCACGGTACCTAGCGCGGGAATCGGCAGCGTATCGCGTCCGATCAAGACGCCTGGGAATGTCGTCAAAGGCTACTACATGTGGAACAATGCCGGTACGACAGGCAGTGTCTCCGATGACACCGCAACCCTTTTGGTGGTCGATCCGAATTACTTCACGGGAAGCGCGATTTACAACAGCAGTAGCGATCAAGTAGATACGGCATTGAATGGTTACCTAACGGCAGTAACCTTTGACATTGCAAGTGCTTCTGCAGTCGAAGGTACAGCGTCACCTAACAACATTAACTTCGTTCTTACACGAAGTTCCGCCTTAGGCACAGCGACGGTTCAGTACGCCACGTCGATCAGCGGAATTGACACCGCTAGCGCCAACGATTTTGCTGCCGCATCGGGTACTTATACATTCCCTGACGGCTCGCTGACGGGCACGCTTTCGATCGCAACGCGAAACGATGCGGTTTTTGAAAACAATGAAACGTTCACGCTGACACTTTCGAACCCCTTGGTAAACGATGGCCAAATAGTTCAAGGGCGTTTGATCAACTCGACTGCGACCGGAACGATTACCAATGACGACACGGCGGTCTTTACGGTTGCTGCAAGTGGGGCCGAGGAAGGCACACCGCCTGGATTAGGCAATGCGATGACCTTCACCGTCACGCGTGTTGGTTCATCGGCTGTATCTCAAACTATCTCCTACGCGACGGCCCTTCGCGGCACCGGAAGCGGCTTTGCAAGCGCGGATGATTTCACTTCCGTTTCTGGCACTCTAACTTTCCTTGCCGGCGAAACGACCAAGACGTTTACGGTGACGACCGTCCCAGATAATGTCGATGAGCCAAACGAAGAGTTTGATGTGGTTTTAACCAATCCAACCAGTGGTGCATCGGTCAGTCCATCGAATGGTTCTGCAGTAGGAACGATCGAAGATGACGAAACCAACACGATCTATTCGGTTGCAAGCAGTGGAATCACCGAAGGTGGAACGATAACCTTCACGATCACCCGATCCAGGCTTGTCGACACCCCTCAGACGATCTCGTTCTATACGAGTACAACGGGTGATACCGCCACGAGTGGTACTGATTTTACGGCCAGAGTTACCGGTGACCAAACGGTAACTTTTGCGACAAACGAACTGACCAAGCAGATTACAGTATCGACCATCGACGACACACTCTACGAGGGGAACGAAACCCTCACGGTCGTACTTGATGCACTGCAAAATCTTGGTGTGGGATACAGCACCAAGATCAGTACTTTCAATGGCTCGGCCAAGGGTACGATCCTCGACGATGAAACCGCTCCTGTTTTCTCGGTGACGGCGATCGATGGAGACACCGTTGAAAGCGTCGACGGCATAGGCCAAACGATTCGGTTTAGGGTTTCGAGGAATATCGTTTCCCAAGCAGACCAGACGGTTGACTATGCGACGGTTATCGGAACGGCAACCGAGGATGATTTTGTTCCCGTTGCCGGTACGCTGACTTTCCCCAACTCTGGACCAGATTCATTGTCTCAGACGGTGACGGTGACCCTCAAGAACGACGCAATTGTAGAAAGCACTGAAGCCTTTACGCTTCAAATCAGCAATCCAACAGGGGGTGCAACCCTCGGAACGAGTTCTGCAACCGGTACGATCCTCGATTCGAACAAGCCACCGGTTGCCGGTGGAACGATCACCACCTTGGAAGACACATCGTATGTGATTCAGCCAGCCAACATCTACACCGATCCAGAGGGTTCTGGATTGTCGGCGATTGACATTACCGGATTGCCCGATTCCTCGATGGGCTATCTTCAAACGGCGACGACTCGTGACGCCAACGGTGTGCCATTGGAAGCAGGTTGGGTGGACATCACCGCCCCGGGCGAATTTCAAATCTCGGGTCTCAGTGGAATCGGTGTTGACGGACTAAGGTTCAAACCTGCTCTTAACAAGTTCACCACAACCACTCCTGTAACGTTCACTTTGCGAGTCAACGATGGGGCAGTTTGGTCAACCGCCGCTGGCACTGTGACGATCAACATCACACCGGTCAACGACGCCCCCGCAGGTACCGATGTGTCGCCAGCCCAAAGCGCCTACGTCGGTGGCTTCATCACCCTCACCGAATCGATGTTCACGCTCAGCGATGCGGATGATGCTCCCCAACAAAACAACTTCCTAGGGGTTGTCTTTACCGATGTCCCCGAGCGTCCCAATCCCCCGACGGTTCCCAATAAGGGATCGCTCCAGGTTCAAGTCGGTGAGAACTCCACGTCCAGAACAGGCACAATCACAGGTGCTAGGGACATCCGAACCTCAGCCTTCAGTCAATCGACCAATACCGGTAGTCCCCAGTTCGTCAATGCGGATTCAGGTTCATGGACCTACGATGGGATTACGTACGATCGAAGCCTAATGGGACGCTATGGAACGTTGTATCTAAAATCCAGCACCGGCGAGTATTATTTCGAACAATTCACCGGAGGTCCGACTGGCTTCCGATACATCGCTAGGTACGAAGGAACCAGCTATCCGTACACACCAGTGTATGAACCCCTGAGCATTCCCGCAGGAACGATGGTCTCGGATGGTTTCTTGTTTGATGTGGGCGCAAATGGATCTGACTTCTTCCGTAGAACGATGACCTTCACTTTGACAGGGAATGCAGGCGGAGGCTTTGACTACGTGAGCAACCTCTGGAGTACCGTTGTCGACGGGGACTTTGTTCCAAAAACCACCATCACCGACGGGAAACTCCGTTACAGCCCATGCTTCTGCGGTGTGGCCCGGTACGCCCGTAATGGAACGTTCCAGTTGGCCGCAACTGCAGGAACATTCACGACGATCACATTCCAGGTGAAGGACGATGGAGGAACAGCAAACGGCGGAGTGGATTTGGACCAGAGCCCCAACAACCTTCCGATTACCCTCGTCGATGGCTTCTCGCCCGTGGTTAACGTTCCGGGAGAACAGTACTTCAACGAAGACACCACCTTGTCGTTCAATGGCTTTAGCCAGACAAACGCTTTGTATGTCACGTATGCTCCCCCAAGCGGCCCGGTTAACGACTTGATCGTTGTCGTCGAACTCGATTCGCGTTCAAGACCTGGAACATTGTCGCTCGATGGTTCATGGCCAAGCGGAGTGACGGCAACGGATGTCGCAGGTAAGACGACCAAGTACCAGATCGAAGGCAACACCGCGTTTGTCAACTCGGCCTTGGCCGCGTTGAACTTCACTCCAGATCCCGATCAATTCAGCACGACGGATTTGGGAGTGGGAGCTAATCCAAGGTATCCCGGCCTCAACGGCATCGAGTCGTCCGATACGTATGCGATCTTGAAGGTATCGGCTCGCAATAAGCCTGAGTCAGGTCAGATGCAGTACCCGACGACATTTGCGAACGTCGACACGTCGGTGCTGAATGTCAACGACGCGCCTGTGGCAAGCGGATCTGCGGCACTCCCAGCGGTTGTTGAAGACACCCCTGCGGGATCCACGATTTCGGCTCTGTTCTCGGGGAACTTTAGTGACGCCAAGGACTTCTCGCCAAACACCAACTATGTCACGAGCCAAACCTTGGCTGGAATCGCTATCACCAATTATTCGCCAGATGCGAACAAGGGTGCATGGCAGTACTCCGAGACCGGAGCAAGTTGGACGGCTGTCCCAGCTCGAAGCAACGACAACGTGACGGCTTTTGCGTTGCCAGCAAGTTATCAACTACGATTTGTGCCCGTGGCAAACTACAACGGATCGGTTCCAAGCATCACGGCTCGATTGATCGAGAGTTCTGCTACCGCTGTCACCGTAGGAAGTCTCAATGTGAGCACCAACGGAGGCCAAACCCGATTCTCGCAAGTCACGGTAGTCCTTTCGACTTCAGTCACTGCCGTCAACGACGCACCGATTGCTAGTGGTGCAGCATCCCTGGCATCGATCAGCGAAGATAGCACCAACCCTGCTGGAGATACCGTATCGAATCTCTTCTCGGCACGATTTAATGATTCAGCCGACCAAGTGACCGGAGGTACGAGCGCGAACTCGCTCGCAGGGATCGCCATTACCAACTACACCCGTGCGAGTTCCAAGGGGGAATGGCAGTACTCGACCGACGGCGGAACCAACTGGACGTCCATCAGTGCATCGATCAGTCCAACGGAACTTGGCGATACAGCAACCTTGACCATTGCAAGTACAGACAGGCTAAGGTTCTTGCCCAAGACGGACTTCAATGGTCCTGCTCCGAGCCTCTCGGTACGCCTCTTGGAAACCCCAATGTCCGTTACCACCGGGGCAACCGTCGATGTATCGAACAATGGTGGATCAACGACGATCTCCAGCGCCAAGGTGGTACTGTCCCAGAGCGTGACGGCCCTTAACGACGCTCCAGTGGCCAATGGTTCTGCGACTTTGGCTGCCATCAATGAGGACAACACTACTCCTCCAGGTGCGACTGTTTCGAGTCTTTTTGCAGGTAACTTCTCGGATGCCAAAGATCAAGTAGTCGGTGGATCTAGCTCCAACAACTTCCTAGGTATTGCCGTACAAGTTCATACCCAAGATGCCTCTAGAGGATATTGGGAGTACACCAGCGATTCTTCATGGCCGGCCAATCCACCGAAGTTGGCGACCGTTACGGGCGATAATGCAATTCTTTTGCGATCGACCGATCGAATCCGATTCGTTCCAACGCTGAACTACAACGGTCCGGCCACACCGCTGGTCGTGCGTCTGCTAGACAACAGCAACACTACGACCAACGCGAAGACCGCCGGTGCGATTGTCGACACATCGATGAACAATGGCACTACCGAAATTTCCTCAGCGTTGGTGACATTGACCCATACGGTCAACCCGGTCAACGATCCTCCAATTTCGACCGACAACACGATCACCATCGACGAAGATCAAGTCCGATCCTTGACCACCGCAGACTTTGGTAACTATTCCGATGTCGAGAACCAACCGTTCTCGGCGATCAAGATCGTAACACGTCCAGACAAGGGAACCTTGCAGTACAACATAGGCGGCGTCTGGACACCGATCACCACCAATGGCGGAGACTACGCGATCTCCGATGCATCGATCAAGTTCCGTTACATCCCGGCTCAAGACGAAAACGGTGACGATTACACGACGATCGTGTACCAAGTCTCTGACGGTGTTGATTTCTCGGTAAGCAGTTACACAGTGACAATCAACGTCACTCCGGTCAACGATCCGCCGATTTCGAGCGGCGATGCGATCACCTCCGATGAGGATGCTCTGTACTACTTCAACCTTTCGGATTTTGGTACTTATTCGGATGTGGAAGGCGATTCGCTTGCTGAGGTTCAAATCACGAGCCTACCATCGCTCGGAACCCTTGAGTACAACAACGGATCTGGTTGGGTATCGGCACTTGGCGCACAAATCGCTCCGAGTTTGCTCACAGGAAATTCAAGTACATCCAAGCTTCGTTACATGCCACCGGCCAATGCGTTTGGTTCTCCGCTTACGCAGTTTGAATTTAAGGTTTCCGATGGATCTGCTTATTCGCTAGACAGCTACACCGTGACGATCAATATCGCTCCGGTCAACGACGCGCCAGAGGCGACCGGCAGTGCTTCACTTGCAAGTGTCTTTAAGAATGACACCGACCCAGCTTGGGCAACAGTCAGTTCGTTGTTCTCAGGCAATTTCAGCGATCCGCGTGATACCGGTGATACCCAAGACTCCTTCTACGGAGTTGCGATTCAAGGCCTGACTCAGGACGTAGCGAAGGGACGTTGGGAGTACAAGATCGGTTCGACCGTCGGTGATCTTCCCGACAGTACGGATGCTTCCTCGTTTGTCCTGCTGGGAGCGGACTCCCTAAGGTTCGTTCCGGCATCGAATTACACTGGCAATGCAACTTCGCTGTCGGTTAGGTTGATTGAGACCAAGTCGTCCGCTGAAGCGACTGCAACTGGGCCTTCGGACGCTTCAGGTTCCACCCCCAACGTATCGAGCAACGGAGGTACCACGGTTTACAGTGCTGCTACAGTCAGTTTGATCCATGAGGTCAAGGGTACGTTGCTCGTGAAAGCCTTCAACGATGTATCCGAAGGAAGCAACGCGATCTTCTGCATTTCGCTTGACTCGAATACGAGCGTAAGCGGTACAAACGTAACGCTCGGCCTGACACCAGGCTCTGCAAGTTCGTCAAGCGACTTTGGGCCGAGTTACGCCGAAGCCTACTACTACGACGGTTCGAACAACAAGCAGACTCTGACGATCAGCGGTAACTTGGTCACTTTACCACAGAATGTAACAGTCTTCTTTGTCAGTGTCCCAACGACCGATGATAGTCCGAAGGTTTACGAAGGCCCAGAGACATTCTCGTTGAGTGCTTCGATCACAGTGGAAGGCACACCGATTTCCAATAGTGATGCCGCAACGATCCGAGATGATGGAAATGGCATTGTCTTCAATCCAGATGGCACGGCGAACAACTCGGCCACTCCGGACAATGATTTGTCGGTATCGGTTACTGGCTATGGTCCGGTCAACGAAGCTTCAACTTACGCGATGTTCAAAGTCGATGCTTCCAGTGGAGATGCATTGAACTTCAGCGTCATCAATGGAACAGCCACGCTCGTTACGCCGACGATCGAGTTTTCACTCGACGGGACAACTTGGACCCTCTTCAACGCATCGGCGACTGGCGGCTTCCCGACGGTACCTGCCGGTGCTGGGAATATGGGAACCGTTTACGTTCGAGTGACGATTACGTCTGAGTCAGATTCGATGTACGAAGGTTCTGAGAGTTTCTCTCTTACGGCAGCTTCGCGAACCAACAGCAGCATCAGCGATACTGAGTCTACCTCGATTGTCGATGATGGAACCGGTCTCAAGTACGCCGGAGACTTTACGTCAGGAAGTCCAGATACAAATGCGACGCACTTGGACAACGACTTGAGTGTCTCGGTGACGAGTTATTCGCCGGTCAACGAAGGTTCGACTTGGGCGATGTTCAAGGTAGTTGCTGCTGCGGGCGATACGCTGAGTTTGGACGTGACGGACATTGAAACAACTTTGAGTCCAAGTTCATCTCCGAATGTTCCTCCGATGTGGTACTCGACCAACGGAACCAGTTGGACTCTGTATAGTTCCTCGAATAAGCCGACGGTACCTGGAACCCTCGGAACAGGCACTGTCTATGTTCGGGTCAACATCACTGATGAACAAGAAACGGCGCTGGATACCAGCGAACGATTCACCTTGACTGCTACCTCCAGTGGGCAAGGCAACAAGAGCGGCAGTGCCGATACGATGATCTTGGACAACGGGTCCGGAGTCGTCTTCGACGGAAACTTTGGGAACGACTTGCCTGTGCTTTCGAGCAACTATAGAGATGACGATCGATTGCTGGCGGTAGCCAATACGGTCTACAACTCGATTCCTGCTGCCGTTACATTCAGCGACGTACGGGTCAACGACACGAATCGAGCTGGTTTGACGATTTCGGAACTGATCGGTTTAAATCCGACGGCCTCCACGGTATCTTCAACAGTCACCACTCCCCAAGGAACTTGGACCGTTCTGACAGGTGGTCGGGTGCAGTTTGTACCCGTTGCTGGACAGAAGACCGATCCTACTCCGCTTGACTATGCGATCAGCCCTGATGGTGGCGTGAACTATTCGCGAAACACGGCTAAGCTATACGTCGACTATGGTGCTGTCACTCAAGCCGATTCGGTCGACAATGTGGCCTTGAATGCAGGGTCGGTAACGTTGGATGTCCTTGCGAACGACACTCTCGGCGATACCATCGACACTAGCTATCTGAAGATCCTCAACCCGACGACCGGCCTTTTGGTAGAAGAATTGATTGTCACGAATCAGGGGACTTGGTCAGTGATCGTCGATGGCGGGGTCAGTAAATTACGGTTTGTACCCCTCCGAGGTACCGACGGTATGAAATCCTTCGCTGGAGATCCGACTCCGATACGCTATGTTGGCCGAGATGTTCAGGTTTCCAATTCCGATGGAGTGCGAGGTGGAAACCAAACGGTCGCAACGCTTGCGTCTATTCGCTATCGACAAGATGCAGTTCAACCAACATTCTTCATTCGAATTGATGATTGGATCAACACAGCAACTCGGGGTTGGAATGTGATCGTTGTTGACAACTTGGACGCAGGCCAAGCGGTAACTATCCAGATCGGGATCGATGCCCAAGGAGCAGCAATTACTCTTCCGATGACAACAACCCACAAGGACATGGACAATTCCGTTGGAATTATCTACTACGAAGGCGCCCTACCGTCGTACTCGGTCGTGAAGGTTGATGCACGCAGCAAGCCTGTGACAACCGGTTCAGTGGCAGACATTCGAATTTCGTCGACTACGCAAAGCACCCGTGCTGCGAGTATCGAAATCCAGGCTGCGGATCAAGGGTTCGTTTCCGCAGGATCCGTAGCTACTCCAGTCACGACAAACCGACTTTCGAGTCCACTGTCTGGGAATCAAGCTGGAACTAGTGTTGTATTCCGAGAGACCTTGGGCTTGTCCAATCAAGGGTTGCCTGGGGCCACCGAATCTACAGCCGCTGTTGGTAGCCGAATCAACAACAATCGGACTATCACGACAAGGACGATTTCCTCAGGGTTTCAGTCAAGTGCGTTTACCACAACGGGTCAATCTGTATCGCTGATGAAATCGCTGATCACCACTAACACCGGGGTCAGCCAGATTACGTCCCTGACCGCAGGGGGTAAGATCATCAATGACGAGATGAGCCTTAAGGAGCGGCTCGCATCGCTCGAGTGGGTGATGTCACCGGGACTCTACGGTGTGGGAGTCGATCGCGCCGGGGCACAGTTCCATCTGGTGCCGATGACGCTGCCTGCAACTCAGAGCCCTTCCGGTTCGCAACGATTGGAAGCAGGTGGTTTCGAAGTAACCAAGGACGTGGTTTTGAGCAATGAATTCCAAGCCCCGGTTACAAATCAAGCCGAGCAGACAGCGATTTTCAGCGATCTGGAAGAAACCGAAAAAATCCGAGCAAGCAAGATTATTCGGTTGAATAAAAATGGCGGTCGGTCTCTAATAGACTCGACAGAAGTTGACTCGCTAGATTTTGATGTCTAGTTGGTTGTTCCGAGCCATGTAGAAGTATTCCAGCCAGCAAAAACGGACTTGTCTGGTTCCCTTTAAAAAGCCGATCGGTCCCATGGGATGGGGCCGATCGATAGGCTCGATCGAATGAACAGAGTTGGTTCTTTTTACGTTGGGATCGCATGGTTTGCGTTAGCTATAGGTGCTTTTTCTAGCCATGCGGAAGCTAGACTGTTGCTCTATATCGACACCAGTACCAGTTCGGATATCGAAGTAATCATGATCGACAACAAGACTGCCGGTTATGAAATCACTTCTGCAGACACAGACGACAATAATCTGATCGGCAAACTGGTAACTGTCAGCGACAGCGACATGGCAATCGGAAGAATTAGTTTTATAGATAGCGTCGAATCAGTCAACACACTACTTGGTAGTGGATTTGAAATCAATTCTAACTTCACTGCGTACTCTACGTCGATAGATGGACCTGCACCCGCTGGTGGGGAACAGTTAAATGTCTACGCAAACATCACAAAGGCTTCTGGATCGAGTGCTACGATTGAGATCGCCGCTACCCGAACTTTGAATTTTGCGGGGCAAGGTTGGTTCTACGATCACTCAGCCTCAGGGACGGCCGTGAGGTCGTTGGGTGACGAAACAGCAAATGAAGCGTTGATTGATACCATTGATGCCCGAGGCGGCATCAGTACGACGCCTAAGGATTTTGAATTGACCCCAGGCTTGTTCAACGGTGGTGCGGTGGATACGACAGATGCAGGTGAGGGCCTCTACGCATTTATACCTGGGCCTGTTGAATACAATAGCACGGTGATTGGATCCCTTACCATGACATTGAAGTTTAGTGCAACCATGGAAACGTCAGACAACATCGTCTATGAGGGACAAATCTTTGCGACCACACCTGAACCGATTTCGATCGCCACCTGGGGATTGTTCGGGGGTGGAATGTGGCTAACTGCAAGACGCCGACGACGGAGAGTCTAGTTGTACGGACGTGACCAAACACGCTTCAACTACCCCCTCCTCCTAGGCACGCTGGTAGCACTCCTACTGGTGATCCTAGGGGTTCTGTTTATCCACTCTCGCCAACAGGCATCCTCGACCCTGCGGCTTGAAAAACAAGTCGAGGATCTTCTCGCCCAAGGCCATTACGCGGAAGCCTACCCGCTGATCAATTCTTTGGTCATGATCAAACCAGAGGATCAAGTTCGAAAGCTCCAGCAAGCTCTCTGCGCCGATGAACTTGCCGCTGGTGCTCAAGGAATCCAAAATTCAATACGACTGAACATGGCCGCATTGGCGATCTGCCAATCAGACTCGAAATTCGAGTCCCAAATCCCTGCCATCCGTCGACGATTGATCAAAAGGATGTCCGAGATCGGGAACTACGAAGACACGATCGATCAGATCACCCGTCTAGTCGGCCCGGAACCTGACTTGGAGTTGCAACACTACTTCACGATCGCCAGAGTGCAACTGTGGCTGGATGGTCGGACGACCGAGATCGCCTCGGGCAACCTTGCCTCTGTGCCCAACTGGTTCGCCTCCCTGGCCAGCATACCTCCAGTGGATTTGCTAGTTAGAAGTCACATTGAAATCCCAAAGAGCCTCGAAATCGCCGGCCTTTTGGTCGGCGCATGCTTAGGCGATCCGTCAAAACTCCAGGGATCTTTCCTTGCAAGCGAATCGCAGGAAGCCCTCAAGGCTCGGGCTCAAAGCATCGTAGAACGCTTGGTCAACGACCTACCCGAGGATCCCTACGCTTGGTTGCTCAAGTACGAAATCTCTTCACGAGATAGCAAGCTAGGACTCTCCGAGTCGGACATCGAAAAAGCAGTGAGCTTGGGTTCGAAGGATGCCAAGGTACTGCTGGTCGCTGGCAGGCTCTATTTGGATCGAGCCAATCGCGTTACAGGATTGTCCGACAAATCATCACGGTCCGGATTTCTCAATCGATCCCTCGAGCTTTTTCAATCAGCTCGTGAACTTCAGCCTGACCTCACCGAAACTCACTTGAGTATCGGAGATGTTCACGGTCTGCTCGGGGATCCAAACAAAGCCATCGAAACTTGGAAAGATGCCAAACGCGTCTGCTCAGAACGCACCAGCCTCCTGGATTTCAAAATCTCCAGTGCACTTGTGGGGCTTAATCGAATCACAGAAGCACTCGAGTCGCTCAAGACGATGGACCAGGATATTCAGACCGATCTGGCCTATTTGAATCGAAATGAACAGTTCTCGTTTCGTCGGCAAGGTTTGGAGTGTTGGTCTCGTTACTACGTCGCCAACGGAGAGTTTCAAGCGGCCACTCAGTCGCTCTCAGAAGTGCTTGCTGGTGGTAAGGACATCGACGCGGTCAACCAAGCCTCGATCTATTCGGTCCTAGGGGATTGCTATAGCCAAATGGGCCAGTTCGATCGTGCAGCCGCAGCTCACGAGCAGTCGATCCTGCTTGTCCCGTACTCGATGGATTATCGTCGCAAAGCCGCTACGGCCTGGTCATCGGCCGGTCGAACCACGGAATCCTACAAGCAGTGGTTGCTCGTTGAACCGAAAGAGGCGATCGATTGGATTAAATTATGCGATACGGTGTTGGATCTCCAGCGTCAAAGTGGCCAAGACTCGAATTACTGGTTTACTTTTGACAAAGGAATCTCTGAAATCAAACGATTGATTTCGCTAAACCCGGATTCCCTTCGAAGTACTTGGATGCTCGAGATTCTTCAAATCGATGGCAACCTGATGCGAACCCCTCTCGATGCTCAAGCTGCTGCGACGGAGGCTGCCGGGGAGCAACTCTGGCAGATCGTCGAGAAGCTTGAGTTTCAAAGCGAACCGGTTCGAACCGCGATCATCCATTGGAGAGCATGGAACCAACAAGAATACCTCGATAAAATCAGCCAAAAGCTTCTCTCGATTCCCGAATCACAGAGCCCAGCGATCGAAAAAGCAGAGATGCTTGCTACGCTCGGGAGCATTCAAGCTGCAACGGAATTGCTGGGCAATAAGCTCAAGGAGCAACCTGAAAGTCCGACTTTGAAGCAAGCTTCCCTCCGCTTGGAGCTTGGAAAAATGGGATTCGAACAAGCCATCGAAGCCATCCGCACCTTGAAACAAGGAGGTTGGTTTGTTGCTCGCAAGCTCGCTTGGTCCACTCTCAAAAAGCCCTTGGTTCTAAGCGAGCAGGAACAAAGAGATCCGGAACTTAGGTCAAAACGAATTGAATCGCGTTTGAGTGAATTGAAGGCAGTCGAGGAACTCCTGAGGGAGTTTGAAGGTCCCGAGGGAACCGAATGGCGCTATATTAAAGCCAGACGTTTGTTGTCCGAATCGACCGATCCTGCGAAAATTAACTCCATCGAACTTTTAGATCTTGTCGGTTTCTTGGATCGCAAACGTCCAGAATGGCCCGAAACCCATTTGTTAGCTGGACTTATCAACGAGTCCCAAGGCAATTTTTCGCGCGCGATTCGCGAGTACAACTATGCCATCGCCTATGGAAACAATGATCTGGACACCTATGAACGGCTAGTGAACTTGCTGTACCGACAAGGCCTGGTCTCCGATGCTAGAATCGCCTTGGAACGATTGGGGAAGCGAGCTTACGCGTCCCAGCAACTGGCAGCCGTTTCTCTGGAACTTGCGGGCGAAAAGCCTCAGGATCAGTTGCAAGCCGCAGAGTCAGTCACGAAGATTCGGCCCAAGGATCCCATCGCCTGGATCTGGCTCGGACAAGTTATCGAACTTCAGTCAAGAAACAAGCCTGACTCGCAGCGCCAAGAGGATATCCAGAAAGCCGAGTCGATGTTCGACAAAGCCGATGAGGTGGCTTTGACGGATGACCTGCGGGTTTTAATGGCGAGATTCAACTTCTATCAGTTGACCAAGAATCCGCAGGGGCAGCAGTCGGTTTTGGATCAGATTCAGCAAAGCCAAGGGATCGAACCGAGTGTGCAGTGGGTCGCGATCGGTCAGATCCATGAGTCGCTTGCTAAAGCCGACATCGCCGTCGAAGCCTACCAGAAAGCGATTTCGCTGGGTGCGAACGATTTGGAATTGCGAACAAGAATCGCTCGTTTGTACTTGAAAGAGAATCGATTGCAGGACGCCGTCGAATGCTACCGAGAAACCCTTCAGAGGCATCCCGAAGATTCTGCGACAAGAAGGAGCCTCGCGATACTCCTAGCCAACCGCAGCCTGGATGAAGATTGGCAGCAGGTGGCTGAGCTTCTATCGCCTAGCGAAAAATCCAAGTCCCCTGAGGACATGCGATTGCAGGTCATGCTGCTTTCCCAGCGAAACGATCTTGAGAGCCTCCAAAAGGCCCAGTATCTACTCGAGCGCATCACCGAACTCCCTGGTGTGCGAACCAACGAAGACTATTTTCAGCTCGCATCACTGTACATGCGGTCGGCTCGGATCTTCGAATCAGTGACCGGTCGCGAAGTCGAAATGACGCAAACCCTGCAAGCAGCCGGAAGATTGCTAAAGCTCGTCAGCTCCAACGCTTCTCCAAAGCCCGAATATATCTATACCTATGCCGATTATTTGATCCGGCAAAAACGGTTCTTCGATGCAGTCGAAGAATCTCAGAAACTCCTAGCGATCGATGCAGCGGCCTTTCCGGCTATCCTACTCAAAGCCCGTATCGCGAAACTTGAAGGGGATAAAGCAGGGGCGAAGAACATGATTCTTGCCTGGCTGGAAGAAAAACGACAAATCCATGCCAGCTCTTCCGATCGCTCCAAGCTTGCCAGCTACTTGGTTCAAGCCGGACAAGCGATGGAGATTCTCCAAGAGCAAGAGGAGAATCGTAAGCTATTGAAAGAAGCCTATGACCTCGATAAACGTGCGGGTGTTAACTATATCCGCTCGATCTTGCTGACCGAGGACCAGACCATTCGAAACAACGCGGTTCGCCTCATGATGGATCGACTCAAGTCCGAAGCCAGCGGCGAGTCAGCAGTCCTGCTCTCACTTTTGGTTCGAAAAGGAGATACCGACGAAGATCTGATTTCTGCTGCCCAAAAGCAGTTGGTCGACTACAGCGTTTCGCAAAAGGACGACCGGAAAATTCTCCAATCCTTAGCAGACCTGTGGATTTGGAGATCCAATGAATCTCAAGCCATCGAGACCTTCAGAAAAATTGTCCAAGACCGACCTAACGATGTGATCGCCCTAAATAACCTAGCGATGCTCCTTGCCGACAGCCCTGCCAACTCCCAAGAAGCATTGCCGCTGATCAATCGAGCCATCGAACTCGTGGGCACTAAACCCGCCCTCATGGATTCCAAAGCCTATGTGCTTTTGAGACTGGGACAATATGATGACGCGATCCG
>JAJTFC010000081.1 GCA_021298315.1 Planctomycetaceae bacterium | reverse complement strand
CAATCTGCGTTTGAAATATCTTTTGGATCGTCATCGAAAGGGTCTCCATAGGAATCGAAGGACTCGCGGTGGTGATGTATACCAATACCGCTTCCAAATGATCGGCCTGTAGCTGCATGCTGCCACCGCCTAGCAGGCACCGCAAAAGGTACTCAAGTTTCTCCGCTAAGTCTCTTGAGCGACTGTATTTTAGCAGACCAAGCACACTTTGCAAAAAAGGTTCCGTCGCTAGCATTTCATCAGGGATCTGTCCGATATCCAGCACCGGATAAACCATGCGAACACCGAACTCGAAGAGCCCCTTGGGTCCACCAATCAGGGCCTCCAAGCTAACCGGTGCTGACCAAGCCTCTTGGCCATGGTAGACCACCAATGGAAAAACAGGGCACAGTGACTGGCCCCGACGCAGTCGCTGCTCCCAAATCCTGACGATGTAACGGAGCAACTGAAAGCAGGTCATCGGATCCGATTGGCTCTTGTGCTCCAGAAGCAAATAGATATGCCCCTCGATATGCTCGCCTTCTTGGCCTGCCAGCCGAACCGAGTAGAGCATATCCGAGTAACTATCCCGCAATTCGTCATCGACAAACGAGTCTTTTTGAAGCTCAAGCGATCCAAGATCCAGGCACCGAACCAAATCGGCAGGCAAGTGCAATTCGATCAAATTCCTGGCCGCATGCACATGCGAAAACGCATACTGAAAAAAATTGTTGTGCGGTGTGGGTAGCTTCGAGTCGTCCATAGCTCCCAATTTTAAGACTCAGCGAAATTTACGCCCGGTTTTGGTCAAACTATTTTTGATCCAGATGGTTGGGGATAACCGTTGTACGGAAACTTTGCAAACGGTTGAGGACAACCGTTGTACAATGGGCCGCGCCCTTTTATTCCAGGAAACTGGCCTAGCTTTCCAGCATCGCATTCCAGCCGAACCTACTGTTCCTTACAATATCTGGTCATTACGCGATCACCTTACAACGAACCCAAAACCCATCCATCGTGTCGGACTCCTCTACCAAAGGCAAAATCGTTCTCGTTGCCCTGACTTGGCTCGCGCTACTTGCAATCGGTGCTGGCATCTGGCGATGGATCATCGTCCCAAAGAAAAACCAACAGCAGCAGCAAGAATCCAAACAACAAGCGGATCAAACTCTGGCAGCCACATCGGGAACTAGCCGATACCGCTACGAACTGAACCTCGGCTTGGATAATTTCTCGGGATACGCGGTTTTGCGATCCGAAGAGTTCCGCAAACAACTTGCCGACCGAGGAATCCGCATCAAAAACATCGACGATGGAGCCAACTACGCTAAGCGCGCTTCGGATCTGCAAAACGGAACTCTGCAACTTGCCGCGTTCCCTGCCGACGCTCTCCTGAAACAATTCTCGGACAAAGAATACCCTTCCGGTACCATCGTCGGCATCATCGACGAGACCCGTGGCGCCGATGCGATGCTGGCTTACAAAACCAAATTCCCCGACGTCGATAAACTCAATCGATCCGAAGTCCGTTTTGTCCTCGTGGGTGACTCACCAAGCGAAACTCTTGCTCGCGTCGTTATGCAAGACTTCGGACTCGATAAACTCAGTACCGCAAGCATCCAAAGCGTAGCTTCCCCTGAAGAGATTGTAGCCAAGTACAAAGCGGCGACCCCTCAGACAGACGAAGTCTATGTGACTTGGGAACCCTACGTCTCTCAAATGCTCGCCAACGACCAACTCCACGTCCTGGTCGACTCGTCTCGATTTACCGGATACATCGTCGATACGATGGTCGTCAGCCGCGATTTTCTCCTCAAAAACGGGCCGGTCGTCGAATCGATTCTCGAAGCTTACTTCACCGCCTTGTACGCATTCCGTGAAGACGATGCGATGGTCAAACTCCTTTTGCAAGACGCCAAAGAAACCAAGCAGGAACTTACCGAGGCCCAAGCCAAGCGACTCGTGCAAGGGATCCAATGGAAGAACACCCAAGAAAATCTCGCCCACTTCGGTAAACGATCCGGTTCCTTGGTGCATATCGAAGACATCCTCGGACGCATATCGAGCGTCCTGGCAAAATCCGGTGCAATCGATCCGCCAGCGAGTCCAACGCAATTCACTAAGTATTTTTACGATCGACCCGTCGAGAGTTTGCTCAACAAGAATTTTCACCCTGGATTGGCTAACGAAAAGATCCGCGAAGAAACCAAACTCAGAGAATTGTCAGACTCCCAGTGGGGAAAACTCACCACCGTAGGTACACTGAGTGTCCCCGAGCTGGTCTTCGTTCGCGGTAGCCCAAACTTGACCGAAGCCAGCCGACGAACCCTCGATGATCTTGCCCAAAAACTCCAAGCTTGGCCTCAGTATTACCTCATCATCCGAGGAAACGCTTCGCAAGCCGGAGATACACAAGCCAACCTCAAGCTTGCCTCCCAGCGAGGAGATGCGGCGATGAAGTACCTGCTGGGACTCGGGGTACCAGCCCAGCGGATGCGGGTACTGACCGAGGGAATCACCGGCCAAACCCGAGTGACGTTCGTCGTAGGCCAAGTTCCCTATTAGCAACCCTTCGAAAACAGCCCCAAGCACCCCAACGTGGAAGAACTTAGAAAAAGAATTCTTCGTGAGATTTTCGTTGCCCCTTCGGTGGTCCTACCCATCGTCGGTGGTGCGAGTGCTTGGCTCTTGTCGTGGGCCGGTGCCGGCAGCAGCGACATGCTCAATCTCGTCGGACTTGCCGGAGTCCTCGGCGGTATCGGCTGGTTCGCCACTCGATTCATCTTCCAACTCGATGACATCTCTCAAAAGGCCATGCAGGACTTGGCCAAGGAAGCCCACCAAAAAGAAGAAATCCACCTTAACGAACTTCAAAAACGACTCGCCAGCGACAAAGATCCTCGAACCGAGCAATATCTGATCCTGCTCCGGGAGAACCGAGCGGAACTGGAAAAGATTGCCCAAACCCCCGGAATTCAGATCCGAAGCCTCGAAATCGTCAAACAAGCTCGCCAATTGTTCTGGGCAGCCACCGATCAGCTCGACCAATCCTTGAAAATGCACGAGCTTGCACAGAAACTATCGGGTTCCGAAAAGCAAGGAGTTTTGGCCCAACGCGAACATTGTTTGTCCGAAGCCCGAGAGAGTGCCGAGCATTTGCGCGACGCAATCTCTACCTTTCGACACTTCACGGACAAAAATCTCGAACGCGATATGGACTCGCTCCAAATCGAACTGGCCGAATCGATCCAAGCTGCAAAACGCTCCGAAGAACGCCTTCGCGATTTGCAAAACCGCCCAGACTATGAAAGATATTTAAACCCCGAAGGCTAGAACACCAGAAGCGGTTTTTAGCGAAACGATGTAAACTTACTCTCACCCCACGTCAACCTTTTCCTTTTTGATTCAGGAGCTATCTCGCAATGTTCAATGCCCTCGGCAGACTTTTTCGCGCTGTGAAGTACTTGTTCACCGGCAAGGTGGATCAAGCCGCCGACGCGCTGAGCACCAATCCAACGGTGATCTCAGCCAACTACGATCGGATTGTCGAAGAGAAACGCAAACGACTCAATCAATACGTCGACGCCGTCGGAGCGATGATCGCTCAAGAAGAAAACAAGAAGGCCAAACTCACGCAGTTGACCGATGAAGTCCAAAAGCTTGAGAAACTCAAAGCCGGTGCAGCCGCTCGGGCCAAACAGCTTGTCGATAAGTACCACGGTGATGCCAATGCCGTCAAAAACGATCCCGAATATGCCAAGTGCCAAGCGGCCTTCAAGGACTTTTCAAGCACTCTGGCTGAAAAGCAACAGCGAGCCGCTGAACTCGAAGAAGACATGAAGCAGTTGGCTTCCAACGTGACCAACCACAAGAACCAAATCCAAAGCTTGATGCGTGAGCTCGATAAGCTTAAAGAAGAAAAGAACGATGCGGTTGCCGATATCCTTTCTGCCAAGGAAGAAAAGCAAATCGCCGACATGGTCAACGGTATCTCCAACGACAAGACGGCCGCCGAACTGACACGACTTCGCGAAATGCGTCAAAAGGCTTCGGCCAGCGCCAGGGTCTCTCGCGAAATGGCCGGCTTGGATGCCAAGCGTGCCGAGACCGAGTTCCTCGAGTATGCCCAGCAAGCCACTTCGGATGACGAATTTGACGCCCTGATCGGTTTGTCCAAGGATCAAAAGGCAAGCGAAGCACCTGCTCGCGACACCAAGATTCCTGAAGCTTAATCGTCGTTGAACCTTCGATAAGATCGAACCTAGTTACGCCACCAATCACTCCCAAGGAGCTTTGCTATGAAAATGTTTTTTCAGTCCCATAGAAGATCTGCAGTGCTTGCGTCACTGTGCGTTGGTCTGTCGCTTGCAGCCCTCAGTGGTTGCGGTGGTTCCAAGCCGGCCTCCAGCGGCTCGAACGCATCAAGTTCAAACGGATCAGCTGGCTCAGTAGCACAAAGCTCCTCGGGTTCGACGGCCAAGCCTGCGACGTTCTCGCTGGCTTGGAGCGAGTACCCATCCTGGAGCATCTTTGGCGTTGCCGACGAAGTCGGACTCATCAACGGCAAAGAAGGGGAGATGGGTTCGATCGAGAAGAAGTACAATGTCGACATCAAGCTGATTCTTGCGACCTACGATAGCTGCATTACCCTCTACGGCAACTCCCAAGCAGACGGTGTCTGCATCACCAACATCGACATCCTGGGTGCATCCGGCTCGCGGAACTCAGTCGGCATTCTGCCCACCTCAACCAGCGCCGGCGCAGACGCTTGCATCGTCGCGGGGATCAACTCCCTGGATGAGCTCGCAGGCAAATCCACCCGCGGACTCGAAAAGAGCGTCTCCCAATACTGCTTTGAACGCTGCCTTGAGAAACTCGGCAAAAACCCTGCCGACTTTCCATTCTCCCAAATGGATCCTGAACAAGCTGCGTTGGCCTTCCAAGGCAAGAACGATGGCATCAATTCGATCATGGTTTGGAACCCGTTTGTGATGCAGTCGCTCCGGAGCCGCACAGATTCCAAAGTCCTCTTCAGCTCCGAAACGATTCCCGAAGAAATCATCGATATGGTCGTCGTCGGCAAGGACTCGCTCTCGAAGCCCGGTGGCGAAGCCTTTGCCAAAGCCGTCATCGAAACCTTCTATTTGATGAACAAGAGAATGGCCGACCCAAAGACCTCCGACGAGACACTCGTGGGAATTGGGGCTCGGTTTGCCAAACTCGAACTCGATGACATGAAGACCATCGTCCAACAAACCAAATTCTTCAGCCAACCGAGCGATGCGGTTCGACTCTTTGGCGACGAGCGATTCCAAAAAGAGACCATGCCCTTGGTCAGCAAGTTCTGCGTGAAATATGGCCTGACTCCCCAAGCCGTCGAACTGTCCTATGGCGACGGCAAAGGGATGATGGAATTTAGCACCAAGTATGTCTCGGACTACCTCGATAGCCAAAACCAGAAGTAGTAGCAAGGCGGAAAACGACCCATGATTCGGCGTGTAATACCGACTTGGCTATTTATCGCATTAGCAATCGCCGGTGTGGTAGTCTTGCTCATGAGCTATGAGTTCCTCTCGCAACGCCAAACTCGGATCAACCCCAAGCAGACGACAATCCCCTCGTTCGAAAAACTCGGACAAGGGGTTAAGCGAATGTTTGCAAGACAAGGAAGCGACGAAAACCCCAAACCTGCGATGTTTTGGACCGATATGCGAGCTACCCTATGGAGATTGCTCGTCGGCTTAGGGGTCGGTATACTCGCCTCGGTGATCGTCGGCGTGATGATGGGAGCCTATCGATGGATCGAAGCCCCTTTGAGCCCCATCGTGATGTTTCTCTCGAAGATCCCTCCGACAGGGATGATGCCGATTTACTTTGCAATCGCAGGTACCGATCAGAGAATGTTTACCTCGATGGTCGCACTCGGAATTTTTTTCGGCATGACCCAAGCGATTTACCAAGCCGTACGGGATAACGTTACCGACGAAGCGATCAATAAAGCTTATACGCTGGGCGCGTCGGAATCCGAAGTTATCTACGAGGTGATCTGGAAGCAGATTTTGCCCAATGTGCTCGACTGCATTCGGGCTCAAATCGGACCGGCGATGATCTTCTTGATCGCCGCCGAAATGGTCGTTAGCGACGCGGGTTTGGGTTATCAAATCCGAATGCAATCACGCGTACTCAATATGAACATCGTCTTTGTCTATCTGTTTGTCCTTGGTATGATCGGTGTGATCGCCGAGTACTCCCTGCTGTGGCTCCGCCGACGAATCTGCCCCTGGTTCGACGGGACTTAAGCTTGTTTGATAATCCTTAGGAGGTTGTTTTGAAAGCCACGATCGTCCTGCTCCCTGGTGATGGGATCGGACCTGAAGTCACTCACTGTGCCCACCGCGTATTGGCCCAAGTCGCAAAAGACAGGGGGCATCATTTTGAATTTCAGGAGCACAAGATCGGAGGGATTGCCATCGATCTCTTCGGAGATCCTTTACCACAAGCGACCATCGACGCTTGCAAAAATTCTGACGCTGTCTTGCTCGGTGCAGTTGGTGGACCCAAATGGGACGATCCAAGTGCCAAGACGCGGCCCGAAGCTGGACTGCTAAAAATCCGAAAGGAACTCGGGCTCTTTGCCAACCTGCGCCCCATCGTCACCTTTCCTGAGTTGCTCGATTCATCGCCGCTTAAAAGGCATATCATCGAGGGTACCGACATCCTGTTCTTTCGAGAACTAACCGGTGGGCTGTATTTTGGCCCCTCGGGCTGCGAGACACTTCCCGACGGCCAGGAGCGAGCCTACAGCACCGCAGTTTACACCACCAGCGAAATCGAGCGGATCGTGATCATGGCGGCCAACGCGGCTCGCACCCGTCGCAAGAAATTGACCATGGTCGACAAAGCCAACGTCTTGGAAGCCTCTCGATTGTGGCGAAGAGTCACCGGCAAAATCATGCAAGAACAGTTTCCCGATCTTCAATACGAAGTCGTCTTGGTCGACTCGATGGCCATGCACCTGCTGTCTCGCCCTACCTCGTTTGATGTGGTCGTCACGAGCAACATGTTTGGCGATATCCTGACGGACGAAGCTTCCATGCTCCCTGGGTCACTGGGCATGCTGCCAAGTGCATCGATCGGCAGCAGTGGCCCAGGTCTCTACGAACCGATCCACGGCTCTGCTCCGGACATCGCCGGCAAAGGGATCGCCAATCCACTTGCGACGATCCTGGCCGCAGCGATGCTCTGTCGCCATTCCTTAGGCCTTAGCGACGAAGCCCAGCAAATTGAAGATGCCGTACGCAAAGTCCTTGCCCAAGGCCACCGAACGGCGGATCTTGTGCCTCGCGGAAACGCATCGATCGGAACCGAAGCGATGACGCAAAAAGTGCTCGAAAACCTCTAACGCTTTGTGCTCTTTTGCAATGAACCAGTCCCATCGACGCCCAGAGATCTGCTCACTGTGTGCGCTGGTTTGCGAATTGCCCGATGGATCTACGGAGTCTCCCAGGCTCGATGGCTTTTGTTCTAAACAGGCCAGACTCAAGCCATTTGTCCCGATACGTTTGCAATCGATTCAGCTGCAAGTATCCCAAGACGATGCCGCTCTCACCAAGGTCACTCAACGCATCGAGCAAGCCAGTGCGATACTCGTCAGCGGCAGGATTCATTCGGTCGAATCGGCTCGCTCGGCAATCGAATTGGCCAATCGATTCAGTGCTACGATCGATCCTTGGGATAGCGACGGTGCCTTTGATGCCATCGCTTCATTGCAACGTGTAGGAGGCTATAGCGTTTCACTCGGTGAAGCACGCGATCATAGCGATCTATGGATCGTCGTCGGTGACGATCGACTCCTTGAGCAAACCCCTCGATTGCCCTTTGCAATGCATCGAGGTGGATCGCAGCGACTGCTGCTCCTTGGTACTTGGAGCGATGCAAGTGTTCGAATTTGGCAAGCCGCTGGCTTTGAAGTACTGTGCTTATCTGTTTGCGTCGAAGGGGTGCCTAAATATCTCAGTCAAGCGACTCGACTGGGCCAAGACCATTGCCAGACCGAGCTAGGCAAGTGGATCCTACAAGCACAATACACAACGATCCTCTATTCTCCCTGGGCCTTGCAAGTCACCTATCGAGATCTCTGGAGCGACCTATTGAGCCGCTGGGTCTTAACAAGAAACGAAACAGCCCGCATCGCAACACTCTGCTGGGGATCCCTCCAATCGACCTTCCATCAGACCTGCACTTGGCTAACCGGTTTCCCTGGCCGAATCCACTTCGACAATCAACAAGCATTCTACGATCCGAATCGGTTTGCCGCCAAAGATTGGTGCAGACGACAAGACAGCGGCGACCAAATTGCCAGGCGATCCTTGTTGCTTTGGATCGATGATTCCCTCGATGAACTACCCGACGAGTTGGTCGAGCAAAACATCCCGAAGTTGATCATTGGACCTAATCAAAACAAACTCGCATGCCCATCGGATCTGTGGTTGCCTACAGGGATCATGGGAGTTACCCACTCGGCAAATATCTTTCGAGGTGATCAAACCATTCTTGCTAAGATTCCCGTTGAAGGCCGAGGTTCTCCGACCCATTACTTGAGCCCGTCGGATTGGGTCGGGAGACTTTTGCGATGAGAGTCACTCGCTTAAAAAACGTCCGGATCGTCGATGGACTTCAGGGCTCTTCCAGGCCGACCGACCTGTATATCCTCGATAAGACGCTTGCCCGAAAAATACCTGCCGATCTTCGCATCGATGCCGATTACGATTTGGAAAATCATGTGGTGATGGCCGGTGGGATCGATATCCACACGCATATCGGGGGAGGCAAGGTCAATCTGGCTCGATTGCTCTGGCCAGAACGCTCTAAAAAGCTCGACGACCAGAAGCCTTGGCTCGCTCCACTGAGCGCTCCGGTTCCCGGCACCTGGGAGACTGGCAGACGTTATCTGCAGATGGGTTACACCACCTGTTTTGAACCGGCCATGTTGCCAGCCAACGCAAGACAGTCGCACATCGAGATGCGAGACACACCGTGGCTCGACACGGGTGGCTATGTAGTTCTAGGCAATGATCGAATGCTATTGAACATGCTCGCTTCCCGAGCCTCTCAGCAACAGGTTAACGATTATGTCGCTTGGATGGTCGTTTCAAGCGCAGCGATGGCAATCAAAGTCGTCAATGCAGGGGGAATCGATGCGTTCAAGTTCAATCAGCGACAACTGAACGTGGATGAAACTCATCCGCAATTGCCCGTCACCCCGCGTGACATCCTGTGGTCGCTTTCGACAGCAGCCGAAGAACTTGGACTGGCCCACCCTCTGCACGTCCACTGCAGCAATTTAGGTACCCCTGGGAATATCGACTCGACCCTCGCAACACTCGATGCTGTCGAAGGCCGCCGTATTCATCTAACGCATGCTCAGTATCACTGTTACGGCAAGTCCGGACCGCATGGCTTTAGTTCCGAAGCTTCGAAATTGGCCGATCGAGTAAACCGATCGAATCACATCTCGATCGACGTCGGCCAAGTCCTTTTTGGGCAGACCATTACGCTCTCGGCCGACACGATGCATCAGTTTGCAAACCGTAAACTGGCCAGCCCTCGCAAACAGATCTTTCAAGATCTCGAATGCCAAGCAGGATGTGGATTGCTCCCCTTTAAATACAAAGAAAGTCAGTATGTCCACGGCTTGCAATGGGCCATCGGATTGGAACTATTCCTGCGGATCCAAGACCCTAAAAGGGTTTTTCTGACCACCGATCATCCTAACGGAGGGCCCTTTACGGGCTATCCACACCTGATCCGCCTGCTGATGGATTACGATTTTAGAATGTCGATTTTCGATCGATTGCATCGGGATGTGAAAGCCACTTCGAGCCTACCGAGTCTCAAGCGTGAGTACCGGCTCGACGAGATCGCTTCGATCACACGCCTCGGTCCCGCGAGAGCCTTGGGCTTGCAGCAACGAGGCCATCTAAGCCCCGGTTCGATCGCCGATGTGGTCGTCTACCGCAATGATGACAATGCAGAAACCATGTTCGCAAATCCTGTGATGGTGTTTCGCCGAGGCCAATTGGTTCTCCGAAACGGGGAGATCTTGGACGACTGCCCAAAAACAGTTCTCGTCAGCGAGTTTGAAACCCGATCGGTTGCCATGCAATGGGGGAATCACTCGAGCCACAGGGAACAATGGGAAAAACTCTATGGATATAGCCCTTGGCTGACCGCCTTAACCGATCAGGAATTCGCCGACGAAGGACTCGACGTCGAGCATGCTCTTTGGCAACCTGCAGATTAGTTTCATCTCCGCTTGAGTTTCGGTTAAACTGACACGCTGGGCGATCGTTATCTCCTGCACCCATTTTTTCAAAACGCAATGACCAACTCTGCGATGCGACCAGACCAAAGCTTATCCACCATGGATCCCAAGGTTGCTTGGTCCCCTTGGGAACCGACGGCCCAAGAGCCTTGGGATGCTCGACGAGTAAGGCATTTGATGCGACGGGGTGGATTTGGGGCTAAGCCCTCGGAGGTCAAAGAACTGGTCGAACTCGGTCCTGCCAAAACGATCGACAGAATTCTAGGCAAGAACAACACCCAAGCTCTCGAAGCCTTTGAACAAGAATCCTCGCAAATCGTCTCGGCGATCCGATCCTCAGGGAACATCGAGAGCCTGGCCGCCTGGTGGATCCATCGGATGATTCACACCCCGAGCCCCCTTATCGAAAAGATAACCTTGTTTTGGCACGGCCATTTCGCGACTGGCGCCGATAAGGTCAACGACATCGAACTGATGGTTCAGCAGAACAAACTTCTGCGTGAGCATGCTCTCGGGGACTTTCGCAAGATGGTCCACGAGGTCTCAAAGGATCCTGCGATGCTGCTGTATCTGGATTCTGCGTCGAATCGCAAGACCCATCCAAACGAGAACTATGCCCGTGAACTCATGGAGCTTTTTTGCTTAGGCGAAGGCAACTACACCGAACAAGACGTCCAGCAACTGGCACGATGCTTTACCGGCTGGGAGATCCGACGCAAGTCGTTTCGATTCAACCCTTACCAACACGACTCAGGGATGAAAACGTTGCTCGATCGCCAAGGCATCGAATCCGGCGAAGAGGCGATCGATGCTGTGTTGGCCCATCGATCGATGCCGACTTTCATCGCCGGAAAACTCGTCCGATTCTTTGTGTGCGATGAACCCAACCCGACGGCAGAGTTCCTCGAACCACTTGCCGAGGTGTTTCGGAAATCCGATTTTACGATCGAACCGCTCGTGCGAACAATCCTGTCTAGCAAACTGATGCTCTCGGATTGGAGTGTCGGTAAAAAAGTGCGTTCGCCAATCGATTTTATGGTCGAGTCGATACGCAGCTTGCAAGTAACCACCAATTTGGATCGACTGGCCAAAGGACTCGATGGGATCGGCCAAGCTCTCTTCAATCCGCCGAACGTCAAAGGCTGGGATGGTGGGCGCGCGTGGATCAACTCCTCGACCCTCATCGGACGCTCGAATCTGATCGTCGATCTCTTGCGCGAACCAGCCACGCGTTTCGGTCGCACAGATCTAGCTGCTTGGCTCAAGTCCCAGCAGCTAACCGACCAAAACCAATGGCTCAAGTGGCTCGAAGACTCCTTGCTCTCGGTTCCCTTGAATGACTCGGACAAGCAACTCTTGCAGAGCATCGCTGAAAAATCCGACGGGGGGCTGGATCCCTGGAAGAGAATCCTCGTTGCCCTTTCCCAAAACCCTAAAATGCACTTATCCTGAAAACCGCTTGTTTCTAACCTTAGATGAATCATGAAACGAAGAAGCTTTGGACAACTCGGTATCAGCACATGTGCAGCTCTTGCGATTGGAACGGCCCAACCCGGTGGCTGGTTGCAAACGCTCGCTGGCGAACTAGCTACCCAAGACCAGAGCTCATCGGTTACCGATAGAATCCTGGTAGTCATCCAGCTTTCGGGTGGCAACGATGGACTCAATACCATTGTCCCTTACCGAGATGAGCTCTATGCCAAAGCGCGTCCAAAACTTGGAATACCCTCAAACGATGTGATCAAGCTCACCGAGGAGCTTGGACTCCATCCATCGCTTCGAGCAATCGAGAATCAGTTTTCAGAAAATCGCTTTTCGATCATCCAAGGGGTTGGTTACCCGAGTCCCAATCGCTCTCACTTTGAGTCGATGGACATCTGGCACTCGTGCCACCCGAAAAAGGATCGCTCGCAGTCGGGTTGGCTAGGAAGATGGATTACCGAGCAAACCGCCCATCCGACAAGCGACTCGACTGCAATCCATATCGGATCAGATACCCTTCCATTGGCATGCCAGGAGCGGGGAGTGCAAGTCCCCTCGCTCGCTTCGCTCGAACAGATGAGGCTCAAGGCCAAGCTCGATTCGATGCAAGACAAACAATCCCGGCCAGGTGCCGAGCCAAACTCAAAGGACTCAGGAAGCCTATTGGATTTCTTGTCGACAAGCACCGTATCCGCTCTAGAAGTCAGCGAGCGGCTCGATAAGATCTTGGCTCAGCCGGATGCCTCGGGCGATTTCCCCAAGACGGCACTCGGAGAGAAACTGCGAGCCGTTTCGCGATTGATCCTCTCTGGACTCAAGACTCGTATCTATTATGTCACCCTCGATGGTTTCGACACCCACGCGAACCAACCCGATGTCCACGCGAGCTTGCTCAAACAATGGTCAGAGGCTTTAGCGGCCTTTTTGTCGAGGCTCAAGCAGACCGGACAGCATGACCGAGTGCTGGTGATGACCTTTAGCGAATTCGGTCGCCGCGTTTCGGAGAACGCCAGCTTGGGAACCGATCATGGAGCGGCAGCTCCGATGTTTCTTGCCGGACCAAAGCTTCCTAAAATCATCCATGGTCCTATGCCCGATCTATCGGATTTGGAAGATGGCGATCTGCGATTTAAGATCGACTTTCGAAGCGTCTATGCCTCGGTGCTCGAGCATTGGATGATGACCGATAGCCGCAAAGCGCTCGATGGGGATTATCACGACCAAGTCGAGCAACTGAGGCTTTTCTCCTAAGGCGATTTCATGGACGAAGAATCGGCGATGGCATTTGCACTCCGGGCAACAGCCTACCACGAGGCCGGACATGCCGTCATGGCCATGCTCCTGGGCCGTGCGGTTCAAAAGGTAACGATTGCCCCAGGCCAGTCTCACCTGGGAGCCCAACGACTCGGTGCTTGTCATTTGCAAAAGGGCAAGTCCAGAGGTTCCCATGATTACTTGGAAGACGAGGTCATGATCCTGCTTGCAGGGATGGTGGCTGAGTCCCAGATCACCGGTCAGTACTGCCAGCAGGGAGCCGCGCAGGATTTACGTTTTGTGCGCAGGATGCTGCAAACTCGCAACGACGGTGAACGCCAAATCCAACGGCTTGAAAAACGCTTGCTGAGCAAGACCGAGCATCACCTCCTGGATGCCGATCCTTGGAGGGCCGTCGAGGCCATCGCCGCAGAACTCATCAAGAGTCAAACCATCAGCGGTCGAGCCGCAAAGCATCTCTACGAGCAATCGCTCAAAGAAGCCGATCGATGAGCAACCTAGCTGCGGAACGATTCATTCAAGCCAGCCGCATCGTCATCGCTGCGAACCCCAAGTCGGGAGCAAGCAGCGGACTCTCGAAAGCCCAAGAGCTCAAGAAAACGCTCGAATCGCACCATTGGCAAGTCGACTTGACGACCGATCTGGATCAGATGCAATCGCTCGTAAGCCGATACGAGTCCGACGGCACACTTCGAACGGTCGTATCGGCAGGTGGCGATGGCACGGCTGCGGCAGTGTTAAACAGAATCTCCGCAGACATCCCGCTGACGATCTTTCCGCTTGGATCTGAGAATCTTCTGGCCCAGCATTACCAATTGCCGCGCGATCCAGAGAGCATGGCGGCCATGGTCAGTGGCATGTTTGTCGATGAACTCGATTTGTTTCGGGCCAATGGCAAGCTGTTTTTGATCATGGTCAGCGTGGGGTTTGATGCCCAAGTCGTACAATGCGTACACGAGAACCGCAAGTCGCATATCACTCGGTGGGCTTATCGATTTGGGATCTTGCGGGCGATATGGACTTATCGCTGGCCAACGCTACATATCGAGCTCAAGCGCCAGGATTGTTGGGAGTCCCTTGGAACTTGCCATTGGCTCTTTGGGTTCAATGTACCGAAGTATGCTGCCGGGATACAAATCATCGACGATGCGATCGCTGACGATGGATTGATCGATGTCGGGATGCTCACAGGAGGAAACGCACTCATTGGGTTTTGGAATTATGTGATGGTCGCGATGGGAAGACATCGTCGAAGTCATCGGTGGAAAGAGATGCGTGTGTCTGGTTTGCGAGTCAGCAGCCCGGCCGGGCAGGGGGGCTATCAACTCGACGGCGACTATGGCGGCCCGTTGCCTTTGGAGATCACCTACAGCGGAACCAAAGCCAAACTCCTAGTACCCAGGCCTCAGTTGCGATTTTGATCTGTCCGATCCGTCCGATCCGTGCGATCTGTCCGCGACTACATCAAATCAGGCAAATGTCCGTGGCTGTCCCCGAGCTTCTCCATGTCGACTTCCATCCTGTCTAACATCGATAGCCACAAATTGCTGATCGGTGTCTCCTTGGGGAATGCCAAGTAGCGGCCTGTTTTAATCGAGCCGCAACCGCCCCCGGCGACCAACACAGGCAAATCCTCGTGGTTGTGCGCGTTGCCGTCGTGAATGCCGCTACCATAAGCGACCATCGCATGATCGAGAAGCGTTCCTTCAGACTCCTTGATCGAATCGAGCTTGTTCAAAAAGTAAGCCAACTGCTTGGTATGGAAAATGTTGATCTGACGCAACTTGGACTGCTTGCCTCCATCTCCTCCATGGTGAGATAGATCGTGATGCCCTTCAGGCACATCGATGAAACCGTACGACTTGTTGCTACCTTCGTTGGCTAGCACGAACGTGATCACCCGAGTCACATCGGCTTGGAAGGCCAAGACCATCAGATCGGCCATCAATCGAATATGTTCTTCGTAAACCGCAGGGATACTTGCGGGTGCCGGATAGTCTGGTGTCTTTACGGGAGGCAATTTCTCGGATCTTTCAATTCGAAGTTCGATGTCGCGGATCGATGCAAAGTACTCGTCGAGCTTTCTTGCGTCGTTGGCGGCAAGTCGGCCAGACAACAACTTGGAGTCCTCACGCACGAAATCGAGAATACTCTTGCGCCTTGCATCCCGCTTGGCCTTCGATGGATCGTTGCTCTGGCCAAAGAGCCGATCAAAAACAATTTTGGGATTCACTTCCTTGGGCAACGGTTGCGTAGCGGATCGCCATGACATGGTCGAAGAATAAACGCAGCTATACCCCGAATCGCAATTACCGGCCATCGCTCCAGCTTCCGTCCCGATTTCGAGCGAAGCCAATCGAGTTTGATCACCAACCCTCGCGGCTGCGACTTGATCGACACTAACACCATTGCGAATATTCACTCCATCGGTCTTCAGCGGTCGAGCACCTGTCAAAAAAGCACTCAGCGCTCGAGCGTGATCGCCACCGCCGTCGGCATAAGCCCTCGCACCATCAGCGGTCAAGCCTGAGACCACGAGCAATTTGTTTTTGACTGCCGAGAGAGGCTCGAGGATTGGGGTGAGTTCGAAATCCGCCCCGGGAGTTTTGGGTGTCCAATCGGCCATGTTCTTGCCGTTGGGTACATACAAAAAGGCCATCCGATTCGGCGGCTTAGGCACCGAGTCTTGGGCCCAAGACGTCATGCCGGTCATCCCTTCGAGCAGCGGGAGCGACATGCTCACTCCAAGACCTCGCAAGAGCGTTCTTCGATCGATCGGTTTGCTTGGAATCAACATCGCTTTCTTTACTCCATACCCCGCTTCAAAAACGGTTCGCTCAATACAATCTCTCGGATCAACGACTGAATCTTGTACTCCTGGCCGGGCATCGCACCGACGATCTTTTCGATCGTTGGACGGTCATAGTATTCTATTCCACGCCCCAAGGCATAGGTCAGCATTTTCTCAGCTAAACATCGAACGAAATCCTCCCGCTTAGCCAGAATAATCGACTTCAAATCTCCAGACCCCGCGAATTTCGATCCATCGGCAAACTCCCCAGAGGCATCGATGTCAAACGAACCATCCTTGGTCCGAAATGCACCCACCGCATCGTAGTTCTCGAGTGCAAATCCAATCGGATCCATTTTCGCATGGCAGTTGGCACAAGCCGGATTCTGTCGATGAACTTCCATCCGCTTGCGCAGCGAAGCGGTCGAAACATCCTCGGCTTTGCTGGGCAACTCAGGCACGTTGGGTGGGGGAGGAGGAGGTGGTGCTCCGAGAAACTGCTCGAGGATCCATCGACCTCGCTTAACAGGCGAGGTTCTCGTCGGATTCGAGGTCACCGCCAGCACACTGGCTTGCGTAATGAGTCCACCGCGATTTCGATCTTGCAAGGAAACTCGCTGAAAACTCTCGCCTTGAATCGGTTTGCCGTCGGGCTTGCTTGCCGACTGACCGATCCAATTGCCCACCGTATCGGAAATCCCGTAATGCTTCGCCAGCGGCTCGTTGAGGAACGTGTAGTCCGAATCGATCAGTTCCAAGACGCTTCGATTTTCCTTGAGGATCGACTCAAAAAAAAGCTCTGTCTCACGCAGCATCGCCGACTTAAGCTTGGCATTGAACGAGGGGAACATCTGTGTATCGACAGCAAAGGACTCAAGCCGTTGGATCTGCAGCCACTGGGTCGAGAAACTTTGCACCAGCGCGCTCGATCGCGGGTCTGCCAGCATACGTGCTATGTGCGTGGGGAGCTCTTGCTCGAGGGTTCCTTTCTCAGCAGAGTCCAAGAGTGCATCGTCGGGCATCGAACTCCAAAGGAAGTACGATAGCCGAGAAGCGACCGCAAAGGGATCGAGCTTGCGCAACTGAGTATTTGCTGGCTGGTCATCGAGCTCGACGCGAAACAAAAACTTTGGAGAGCACAGGACTGCTTGCATTGCAATTTGCATGGCAGACTCCCACTTGTCTCCCGCTGCGGTCATCTGATCGACCCACTGAGCGAGTTTCTCAAGTTCCTCGGTCGCGATGCTTCGACGGTAGGCTCGTCTCATGAAGCGACCGAGCGCCTCTCGGGTTTGTTCAGCAACAGCCTTCCCAGATGCAACGGCCAGCAATTGGCGATGGCTTTCCGGTCGCGTATCGAGCGGCCCATCGAGGGCAAGATGCTCGACGTAGAGCTTGGCCGATTGGCCTTCGGGTTTCTTCAATTGCCCGACCATAACGCGCTGGCGATTGGCCATCGGGGGAATACTGACTTCGACGACCTGGGCTTGGTCTGCAGCTTTGGCGGTGACCTCAAAGGTCTTGAGAATCTTCGCTGGTTTTGGAAAGTTGCCGCTGATGGCCTCGAGCTCTGAGTCGCTCGATGGATTGGGTAGGTCGTTGCCATAAAGCAAGATCACGCCTTGAACGGATTGACCATCGGAAGACACTCCATAGAGTTTCGTTCGAAACGTATATTCGCCAGACGCCTCCCACTGATAGAGCGTGTTGATCGGTCCGGTTTCGATCCCTTCTTTGGCCGACGTATCCAACCGTCGGTATCCAGCTTCAATCAATTTTGCCGCGACATCGGCAGAAGCCGGTTCGGTGTACTGGCTTGAAAGATGCCTTTTGGGGATGGGAGGTGGATCGGGAGTGATGGCACGCGCAAGGATCCCTTCGGCGGCATCCAAGTAGCGTTCCATGAGGACCGGCGGCAGACTCAGAACATCTCCGATATTGTCAAACCCATACCCGATATCGTCAGACGGAAAATCGCTTGTGGGGTCAAAATCCACGCCGATGAGATCTCGGATCGTGTTTTTGTACTCGAAACGATTGAGCCGTCGCATCGTGACTCGACCTGCAGCGGGCTTTGCGTTTCGATCCGCATGATCAAAGATCGCTTTGATGTGCTCGACAAACTTTTCAGATTCCGAAGTCGCTGGCGATGGCTGTTCCTTCGGGGGCATCGATCCGGACTGAACCTGCTTGATGACGTTCATCCAGATCTTTCGTTCGCGAAGGATCGAATCGGAGTCCGAAAAACGTGTCAGCACCAATTCGGCTTGCGGATCGTCCTGCGAATGGCACTTCGAGCAGTACTTTTCGACAAATTCCTTGCCCAAGGTTTTGTAGTCGGCAGGAGGATCGCCGGCTCTGGCGGATTTCCAATCGCCCACAAAAAACAGGCAGACAATCAGTGATCCTAACACCAATCGAAAAGCGCGTGCGCAGTTTTGATATGCCGCATGTGGTTCCATGGCAGGTCTTTTGTCAAAGTGGGTTGGCGAATGCCAAGGGGCGGGGGGCAGGGAGGATGCTAAAATTGTAGCTGGAATTCACCACACTTGCCACCACGGATCCCGATTATAGCATCCCCCAAGCCATTCACCTGGGACGCGAAATTGCCCTATACTCTTGCATCCGTAGGTGCCCGCAGCAAGCTTTCACTCTCAAGGAATTTCATCATGCATTTGAATCTTTGGAACAACGAGAAGATACTTCGGCGCAGCGCTTTGTTCGGAGCCGCTTGCGGGTCTTTGGCAATCGCCTCGATAGGGCGTGCCCAAGGTCGATCGTAAGGAGATCGCTGGAGCGGTAACGATGGTGGTCGATAAAGACCGATCCGTCCGATCCGTCCGATCCGTCCGATCTGTCCGATCCGTCCGATCCGTCCGATCTGTCCGATCCGTCCGATCCGTCTGATCCGTCTGATCCGTCCGATCCGTCCGATCTGTCCG
>JAJTFC010000080.1 GCA_021298315.1 Planctomycetaceae bacterium | reverse complement strand
TCGGAATTCGCGAGTTGAAACAGGGTATCGGCAAGCTTGTTCATTTCACTCGGATGCCCCGCCGCGTAGCGCACGAGTCCACGCTGACCCTCGATCCGTCGACGATGGCTGTCGGATTTAATGAGATCAAGCCAGCCGGATACAACGTTCAAATCGAGCTTTGGCAAAGGCTCTGGCTGGTAGCCTTTGGGGCGCAGATGCACAATGTACCCAACGTTCTCGCCCGCATAAGTAAACGTCGCACCCTTCCAACTCGATGCATAGACGTTCGAGTTTGCATCCACATCCAAATCCGTGGCTCTTTCGATCCCCAAAAACTCTCGCTGATCGATGCCGACGCTCGCACCTTTTGGTTCGACTCGGTGAGAGAAGATCATCTGACGTCCCCAATCGGCCGTGTAGATGCAATCGTTTAGTTCCTTGGGCCAGCCCGGTTCGTCGAGGAACAAAGCTCCACAACCGGAACCTCCACCGTAATCGGCTAGCGGTGGGACGATCTCTTTTGGAAAGTTAATGTATTTACGGGGATAGCCATGATCCTCTCCGCCGCTGAAGTGATGCATACGCACATCCCAGCCACCTCCATCATTCGTGTTGTCGCGGGCATAGCCTCTCAGTAGTGGATCCATGGCAACTTCGAGAATGTTCCGAGTCCCTTGACTGTAGAGTTCCATGCCGGTTCCATCGGGACGAACTCGAACAACCCCACCCCCTCGGAACTGAAGCTTACGGCCATCGCTACCAACGGCGTTCATGAAACCAAAGTCACCGATCGCAAGATACAACCAGCCATCAATCCCCATCGTTACGCCGTTGCTGGTGTGATCCGCCGGACGGTCCTTGAATCCAAAAGCGATGTCTTTAACGAGGATCTCTTGGCGATCGGAGACACCATCGTTGTTTTCGTCAATAAAGGCGCTCAAATGGGGTGGGTGCAAGACATACAATCGATCGTGGTCCCACACGAGGCCTCGCGGAGAGTCGACATTGTCGACGTACAAGTTCGATTGATCGGAACGTCCATCACCATCCAGATCCTTCAAGCGAATGATCGATCCACGCTTGAGCTCGCGATCGAGAGAACCATTTTTGTCACTTGAGACAAACAGCGTGCCGTCTGGAGCGGCAGCCACGAACACCGGATAGTTCACCGCTGGAGGGTAAGCGAACAAGGTGGCTTCGAAACCCTCGGGCAGTTTGCACTCTCCGAGCAACTCTCGCTCCTTCAAAACTTTCGCATCTTCGAAAGATACCTCTTTGGTGGCTCCGCCATAAACTTTCAGCTCTCGGATACTGGCCCAGGATCCTGGGGAGGCACCAAGGCATGCAATCCGAACGTACCGAACCATCCCTGGATCGATCGAGTATTCGGCTTCTTTGCCGGACGAACCTTCCTCGGCAGACCTCGCGATGGTTTGGTATTTTTCTCCATCCAACGACGTTTCAACGGTGTAACGGTAGCGTGCTTGATCGCTCTCCCAGTCGATTCCCACGCCGTGAATCTCATGTGCCTTTCCAAGATCGACTTGGATCCATTGAGGGTAATTTCCGCCACTTGCACACCAACGGGTAGCTCGCTTGCCATCGACGGCATACTCCAGCAAGTTGTTTTGGTCTTTTTGTTCGGAGGAAGCAGTGACCTTGCGTCCGAGTGCTAAATTCTCACGTTCGAGTCGTTTCGGAGTCGGCTTGAGGTACTCAGGAGAAAGCTTGCCGGCTGCCCAAAGTGTTCCTCGGGTGAGCATCCCTATGAACTCGGGCGAGTCGACAGTCTCATTGTGGTGACCTAAGGTGGTTCCGAAAACTTTGGTTCCACGGTAATCGTTGGTCCACACGCAGACTTGGTCTTGCCCATTCTCACGATCTTTGGATGTGGCCAGTGCAGTAGCGGAAGGCCAAAAGCGTTCGATGCGATAGAGCTCGCCGGCAGGGTTAGCCCAAGCGGCACCGAAGCCTTCCATGATCGGATGAGTTGCAAACACATTCCTGACTTCGTGGGGATAATGAGGTCCGTGTCCACGGCTTGTCACTCCGCAGAACTCGAACCAGTCATCGTTTCCGATCCGATAGCAGTGCATCGCACAGTGGATGACAACACCCGGCTTACCCTTGCGGTGAGGTTCGAGGATTCGAGCCAACCACTGCGGATCCTTGTCGTCCGAAAAACACTCATCGTGAAGGATCACATCGAAACGATCTGCCCATTTCGGGTCTCGATACAATTCGATCTCCGCCTTGGTCCCCGTCCCACCTTGGTGTATGACGGTTACTTCGATGTGTGCGGATTGCTCGAGTCCTTGTTTAATGATCTGCTTTTGGCTGTCGTAGTCATGGCAACAACCTCCAACAATCAGCAGAGCGCGAATCGGCTGAGGCGATTGCCCAAGGGCACTCAGGCTCATCGAACCGATTGCGATCATGAAGGCCAGTTGAAACAGTGCGAACCGGCGACGGAGAACAGGAAGAGCGATCGTTGCAGTGTTCTGAAACATTTCGAAGTGGGAAGGTGGGTAAGGAAGGATTTAGGATTCTTTAAAGGTTCGCCGAAACGAGGGCATCGTTATGTGGGTGGATCTTATGGCTCAAGCTGGTCGGCCTGCACCCGGAGGCCTTGTGGGTTGCGGGTATAAGCAGCAGTCGACGGGGCATATGTCGTGGCTCGAGCCTAAATTTCCAACACAGGGCCGAGGCGTACCGGCAGTGAGTCGTTCTTCGATCAGATCGACAGCCATGGAAACAAAGGATGGGTGGATGCCGACCGAAGGAGCACGCACGAACTCGATCCCGAGTTCTTTGGCTTTGTCGGCAGCTTCCTGATCGAGATCGTAGAGGACTTCCATGTGATCGGAGACGAATCCGATGGGCTGGACGATCACACTTTGTATTCTCGAGTCCGTATGGAGTTGTTCGATACGGTCGCACACATCGGGTTCGAGCCAAGGTTGATGAGGTGGGCCGGACCGACTTTGATAGACGACTTCCCAACTCTCATGGCCTACAGTTTCGCAGACCAATCGGGCCGCTTCACGCAGTTGCAGTTCATAGCGCGAGTGATCGGCCATCGATTTAGGGATGCTGTGGGCCGAGAACAGTACCCGAGTCGAGGCTCGGAGTTTTGGGCTGATTTGGCTCAGGGCACTGCGCAAGCAATCGGATTGGGCCTCGATAAACTTGGGGTGGTTGAATCCCATTCGGGTTTTTTCAACCAACGGGGCATCGGATCCAGCTTGGAGCATGGCCGCGGCGATATTTTCACGGTACTGACGACAGCCGCTGTAGCAACTGAACATCGAGGTAAAGAATGCGATCGCCCGCTTGCGTCCATCTTGCTTCATCGTTTCGAGGGTGCTCGTGAGCATCGGGTGCCAGTTGCGGTTGCCCCAGTAGATGGGCAGATCGATCCCTCGCTTTTTGAGTTCCGTTTGCAAGGCGCTTATCAAATCGCGGCACTGTTGATTGATGGGGCTTACACCTCCAAAATGGTTGTAGTGTTCGGCGACTTCTAGCATTCTCTCGCGGGGCACGTTCTTTCCCCGGAGTACATTTTCCAAAAACGGCATGACGTCCTCTGGGCCTTCGGGGCCTCCAAAGGAAACCATCAGGATCGAGTCGATGGGGACCGAATCCAGGGAGGGAAGTGGGCCCAAAGGGGCTGCGGGGGTACTAGTCATTCGATTTTTTTGGGGCTAGGTGAGGTGGGGTGCGAAACGCAGGGCTCCATTATTTACGAAACACTGGATTCGACGAGCCCGATTGTGGGTAGAATTACGATGAATTCCCCAGAGTGGCCATCTCCGCTAGCGGCGGATTTCACTCGTTTCTACAATCCACGCACATGAGTTCTGAGTCCGACCAAACGATAGACCAAGAGACTAGTCCGGAGCCAGACCAACCGGTTAGCCCGTCGGCAGTGGTAGAAAAACCGCAGGCGATCGAGCATGGCAAACGTTGGCTGATGGACTTCTTTCCCAATCTCCGGGATGCTGGCTTGCGATGGTCCCAGGACGATGCAGGATCGCTTGCGGCCAGCGTAGCGTACTATCTGGCCCTGTCATTGTTCCCGATCTTCCTATTGCTCTTCTCGGGCTTGGGGATCTTTCTTCGGTACACCCGATTTGGTTTTGATATCCAGCAACAGCTATTGGAGACCGTCGAAACAAAGACGACTCCGGAGGTTCGAGCACAAGTCGATCAAGTTCTTGATTCTCTTACGAGCCAGTCGCTCGTCGGTGGTCCGACAGGCTTGATCACTGCGATCTTGGCAGCGATTGGCGTCTTTGCTCAGATCGATCGTGGCTTTGACAAGATCTTTCGGATTGAGCCTCAGAAGGATCGTTCGCTTATATGGACCATCATCCGAGTCATTCGACAGCGATTCTCTGCTTTCCTCATGCTCTTATCGCTAGGCGGGTTGCTAGTGGTCTTGTTTTTTATCAGCATGGGGATCACCCAAGTTCGCTCGTTGACCACGCAGAAGTTGCCTAGTGTCACACAGTTGTTCAGCTTCTTTGATTTCGTGACGACCGTAGGCGTCAATGCGATGCTCTTTATGCTCATCTATAGGATCTTGCCCAAGCGTCCTGTCCATTGGATCGATGCTTTTCGAGGCGGATTGCTTGCGGCGATCATATGGGAGGTTGGACGTGGTCTACTAGGAGCGGTCTTTATCGGCATGCGCTACACGAGTGCTTATGGAGCCATCGGATCGTTTATTGCGTTGCTGCTTTGGTGCTATTACGGGATATCGATCCTGTTCTATGGAGCTGAGTATGTGCAGGTTTTGGAAATACGTCGGGCCGAGAAGTTGGCGTTAGAGGCGGGTGACGCTTGCGAAGCTCCTGTGGTGATCGTGGCCCCGACCGAGTCGATGCGCAAGGAACCTGCGGAGGATCTTTCGAAGATCAAACCGCGCCGGGTTCTCTAAGGACTCGCAGGTTTGACGGGTCGGTCGGTACTTCTGGTAATGTGTCTACAGCCATTTGTTTGGGGCTTGGCGTCCTGCGTGCTCCTACTCGTGCTCAGTGCAACGGTGCTCGTGCTCGAAAGGAGTTTAGCACGCTCGTTTCGAGCGGGACTTCAATCGCCATCGCAGCAGCAATGCCACCGAACTTACTAACATCAAACTCGTCGGCTCCGGAACCGCCGTGTGAGAACGGGTGAGGGCTATAAAATTGTTGTTCTGTCCGAAATCAAGCACTCCATTAGTTGCAAATGCGTCTGCGTTTGCGAGAAATTTTGATTGAATCCCTTTCCCAATCTCTATTCCCGCTGGAATCGTGTATCGAATGTAAAATGGCGTCGTGGAGGAACCTCCAATTATTGCCCCAAGATCAATTATGTCGGAATACCTGTAGTCGGTCGGAGAATTTATATCGTTTACGAAGTTGTTAGGGGTGAAATTTGTGTACGAGATGTTGTCCTTTGACCATGCGATTTCAGTGATATTGAAAGCAGATGGGTTATTCGTACGAAACCCTACTTGTATGTAACGATCGAGTGGGAGGTTTGCATCTACGAAAGCGACTTTAGCGGGGGTGGGAGTTGCTGGATCGAAGCGTAGAGCGTTGTTGAAATCTTTTTCTAAATCACCACCGTTGGGAACCAAACCGGCTTGCAGAACACTTAGGTTTGCGGTCATTGCGCAGATAGCGATGAGAACAAATCCAACGAAGCGAAGTTTCTTGCTTAGCGAATTACGCAGAATCATGATGAAGTTCGGGTTAGGGCATACAGGTGACAGGAGGGTTGAATATTAATATTTGGAAATGGAGATTCAATCACTACAACGCGAAAAATCCGTAAATCCAGCACCCCCGGAAGGGGGGGAGGTTGCGGGTATCCGTCTGATCCGTCCGATCTGTCTGATCCGTCCGATCCGTCTGATCCGTCCGATCTGTCCGATCTGTCCGATCTGTCCGATCCGTCCGATCTGTCTGATCCGTCTGATTTGCCCCCCAGTGGTTTCAGACGATACAATTTGATGAGCGTTCGTTGGCGATGAGTCTGGTTTTTCGCGGGGTTAGGTGCAACGATGATGATCTACATGCGTCTGATTGCCCTTGCTCTGAATCTTTTTGTTTCACAGCTAGCCTTCGGTCAGTCATCCAAGTTCAACTATCGCGAATCGCTCAAGGATGCCGTCGAACGAGGAGTCGATCGCATCTCAACAGGCGTTGATAACTATCCGAAGCATCGTGAATGTTTTTCCTGCCACCATCAAGCTGTCCCACTCTTTGCTTACCGTCTGAATACCGAAAATGGTCCAGAAAGTCCCGTGACCTGGGGGGCTCAGGCCGATCGCGTTCAGCGTGTGACTGAGTTCAGCCAAAACAGCTTAAGAAAAGAGCTTGCGGCATTGAAGCCGGACGAGGAGCTTGGCGGTCGAGGCCTGACCTTAGGATATGCTTTATGGACGATGGCTTTAAGCCAAAGCGACTGGGGAGAGCTTGCCGATCAATTAGTCGCCAAAGCGATCGCGACTCAGCAATCCGATGGACGGTGGCGAATCCATTCCGTACGTCCCCCTGCGGCTTCCTCGGAGATCATGGCAACGACGCTGGTTCTTTTCGGATTAAAACACTATCTCGATAATACAGATAAAACTCGGCGTGCCGCTTCGCGGAGTGAGATTGATCAAGCTCGCCATCGGGCGATGCTTTGGCGAGCAGGTCTACCAGCGTCGACAGATACCGAGGATCTTTGTGCTTCGGTCTGGCTCGATTACTTAGTGCAATCCCACCCTTATCAACCATGGAGAGTCGATCCCTTTGGAATGGGGCACCCTGCTGGTTATGTTCGAGAGGTTGATCGTCCACAGACCGATCGATCGATCCAAGAGAGCCCGCATCCGCGAGACGAACTCTCGCTCGACGACTCGCAGATCGATACGCTTCGTCGTTACTACAGTGCTTCTGAAATAGCGAACCGGCAGGTGTTGTTGCGAGGCATGCAAAATAAAGATGGCGGTTGGGGCAGCCAGCCTGGCCGCGAGAGCGACGCTTATTCAACGGCGACAGCTTTAATGATCCTTTCGCAGATCGACGGAGACCAAAAATTCGTCGGGTTTTACGACAAGGCTTGGTTCCGAAATGGAGCCAAGTATTTGATTCGCACTCAAAAACCCGACGGGTCTTGGCACGTATCGAGCCGAGCCAATCCGGTTCAGGAATTCTTCGATAACGGTGATCCGCATGAGACCGATCAATTTATTTCGATGCAAGCGACTGCTTGGGCCGTCGCATCGCTATCAAGCTCGCTTCATCGACATCGCTGGCCTCTGAATGTGGAAACTCCTGTCAAACCGATCGATCTGATCGAAGAAAAATAAGCCAGAAACAACGCCCTAAAACCCCACCCAAGGGACAACTATCCGCCCCATTCCTTACGGAAAATTAACATCTTAAAACTTCACTATCTTTTCATGGTTTAGGGAGTGTCAATCGGCATCGAAAGCCTACTATCCGGTAACTTATGCGCTACAAAGTGCGTGAGTGGACGCAGTTGGAACGTAAGCGACTGAGGGGGATTTTTCGATGCGACTGTTTTTACTTGTTCTTTCACTTGTGGTATCCGCTGGGTGCGGAGATAGCATCAACCAGAAGACTTATCCAGTCACTGGCGAAGTTCGGTTGGATGGTAAGCCGTTCAAGGGCTTAACGGTGGTGCTCAGGCCAGTGGATAAAACGAATTTCAAGCGGCAAGAGATTCCGCAAGGGATCACCGATGAGAACGGTAAATATACGATTTACACCTATATGTCTAACGATGGTGCTCCAGCGGGCGACTACAAAGTGGGAATCGCTTTGATGCAACCAGTTGACGAGGAGGGAGGAGATCAGGTCAAGCGAGATCCGAATCAACCTCTCTTTCCTCCAAAATATGCTGATCCAGAAACATCGGGATTGAAGGCGACTGTGGATAAGAAATCCACAGTCTTGCCAACTTTCGATTTGACCAAATGATCTTGGGTTTGGATTTTTTAATTTCTTTTTGAGGGCTTTGTAATGACGAAACGATTTCGATCCGGTTTTACCTTGGTTGAGCTGTTGGTGGTTATCGCCATCATCGGCATCTTGGTCGGTTTGCTCTTGCCAGCGGTGCAAGCTGCACGAGAAGCAGCCAGGCGCATGTCTTGTTCGAACAATCTCAAACAAGTCGCCTTAGCGCTCCAAAACTTTGAGAGTGCTCACAAGTTTTTCCCACCGGCACGCGTCGACGCTTTGGTTGGCTATCCCGTTCCGGAAATGAACATTTTCCCAGATTCTACGACTGGAAACATCAGTCACGGTCCTGGGATTTTTATTCTGCCGTACATCGAGCAGCAGCAGATCTACAGCCAGTACAACATGAAGGCGTCTTGGAATTCCACCGTCAATGCGGCTGCGATCGCCAACTACATTCCGAACTTGCTTTGCCCATCGAACCCTCAACGCATGCTCGACACGGGCAATGCACCTTCGAGCACCGCGGCACCTCGTTGGCAAGCTGCTCCATCCGATTATGCGATCGCTAACGGCGTTAATGGCAAGCTGGGGCTTGCTCCATACAACCTCATGCGTCCGATTCCTGGCTACGATCCGACAAATCCCAGCACCGATGCAACCCAATACACCGGAGCGATTTTGCCGATGAGTACCATCTCTTCGTTTACTACCGGGATGAATCCACCGTTTTACAACAAGCGGCCTAAGAGTCGTATGGCGAATATTTTGGACGGTACTTCGAATACTTTCGCATGGGTCGAAGACGCAGGGCGTCCGATGCTCTACCGCAAGATGCTAGCGGTTCCAACCTCACGCGCCAGTGGTGCTGGTTGGGCAGATCCCGATGCCGAATTCTGGGTCGACGGTTTCACCGACGATGGAGTAACATCACTTGGTCCGTGCGCAATGAACTGCAACAGCAGCAACGAAATGTACTCGTTCCATGGGAGCGGTTGCCACGCGTCGCTGTGTGACGGAAGCGTCAGATTCATGTCGGCCACCACCCCTGTCTCCGTCGTTGCGGCTTTGATCAGCAGCCAGCTTAGTGAAATCGTTCCAACCGACGATCTATAAGTCGACTGCAAGGCTAACAGGGATTCCGATAGATTCCCAAAACCCAATGTGCGAGAGCCCACTGAGTACCAGATGGGCTCTCGCCTTTTTTTATAGCGGCTGGGCGCAAGCCCTCCGGTGAAGGGGCAGGGTTCACCGGACGGCTTGCCAACCACGGGGCCGCAGGCCCTGTAACCCGAAGTGTCAACGAGGAAGCGCTCGAGTGTGCGTCATGCGAAGCCATCGGCCGTGCACTATCGCTACCTTGCTCACGGGTCGGGTTACTAAGCACGGGGCCGCAGGCCCAGTAACCCGAAGTGTCAACGAGGAAGCACTTGAGTGTGCGTCATGCGAAGCCATCGGCCGTGTACTGTCGCTGCCTTGCTCACGGGTCGGGTTACTAGCCACCGGGCCGCAGGCCCAGTAACCCGAAGTGTCAACGAGGAAGCACTCGAGTGATCGTCATGCGAAGCCATCGGCCGTGTACAATCGCTGCCTTGCTCACGGGTCGGGTTACTAGCGAAGCCATCGGCCGTGTACTGTCGCTACCTTGCTCTCGGGTCGGGTTACTTTCCCCCGGGCCGCAGGCCCAGTAACCCGAAGTGTCAACGAGGAAACACTCGAGGGTGCGTCATGCGAAGCCATCGGCCGTGTACTATCGCTGCCTTGCTCACGGTTCGGGTTACTAGTCTGTTCCGCTTATCATTGGCCGATGACTAGGAAATGCAACTTCATCAACGTCCCGGTTTGACGGTATTGGGCTCAGATGATAAGGCTGGTTGTGCGTTGGCCGGTTGATCTGCAGTTGGTGTGAGCGTCTTGCGAAGCCTTTGAGGCATCTGGACTGGAATTTCCACCAACTGATTCGTTTTGCCGATTTCTTTGGCGAGTTCGAAAGCATCGTAAAGTTCGCCGTTTGCCGTCCGTGATTCGTAACGCAGTTTCGACCCATCGATGTGGATGACTTGATACAACTGCGTATCCTCTGCCACGCGAAACATAAAGGGTTTAGGCTCGATGTTGTACATCTTAGGGCCGCTGACCGATACGACATAGACGGTTCCTGTATGCTCGTCGCGATGGGTTACCCCGGTGGCGACATTCCCGATAGTTTCGACCGGCTCGCTAGGCGTGGTAATACCTGTTCGACCGTAAGTATGATCGTGTCCTTGGAGCACCAAGTCGACGTTGTACTTATCGAGAACCGGTTTCCAAGTTTTACGAAGCAGGGCGTTGTCGCGGTCGTTTGCTGTCGAGAAGATCGGGTGATGGAAGCTGACAATCACCCATGGTGAAGTGTTTTCTAACAGAAGTTTGTCGAGCCATTTGGCTTGTTCGTCGAGTTTGAGATTGCTGTTGAGAACGACGATCCGGCAATTGGAATATACAAAACTGTAGCAGGTTTCTTCGAGTCCCTCTGGGCCTTGCATCGGAAGTGTGAATTGCGGTCGCCAATGATGCGATACCCGTCGCAGTTCATCGGAGCCTTTATGCATCTCGTGGTTCCCCACCACGGGGATATTCGGAATCATGGCGTTTAGCCAAGCACCCGCACCGAACCATTCATGCCATTCTCCATCGGATTGAGCGTTATTGATGAGATCTCCAGCATGGAGCAAGAACCTTGCTTTTGGAGCATCCGAGTATGCTTCTCGGATCACGCGGGACCAATGGCTTCGCAGATCGTTTTGAGCATCTCCAAAATAGACAAACGAAAAGGGCTCTGGCTGAATACTCGCCGTGCGGAACTGAAACCACTCGCTCCAGTTGACTCCATCTCCCACGCGATAAGCGTACTTGGTTGCGGGTTGAAGTTCCTTGAAGACTAAACTATGAAAGTGTGCCGTGTTGATGTCGGTCTTTAAGGCGACTGACTCTGCTTTGTACCTCTGGGCGGCTTTAACAAACTCAGGGCCTGGTGTGGCAACAGCGATCTCCGCAAAAGCTTCCTCGACCTGGTTTGCGAATATAAAAAACAAAGCACAAGTCGCCGAAATTCGTGCAACAAGCTGATGATTGAGATTCATAATGGATCGATCCAATAGGTCGGGGGATGTTGAGTAATCGTAGCAACTTAAGGTTGGTAGACCTTCACCCAATCGATGAGCATCTGGGCTGGAAACTCCGTAGGGTCAGCGACAGGACCGACAAACTCTCCGCCTACAGCCAAATTCAGCAGGATATGAAACGGCTGATCAAAGGGCTGAGGGTGCTTGCCATTCTCCGTGCCCCATTCCTTCTGGACTTGCCAGACTTTTCCATCCAAAAGCCATCGAAATTCGCTCGACTCCCACTCGACGCCAAACACGTGGAAGTCTTTGGTAAAATCGATCCCTTCGAATCGTTTGGTAAGCCCAGTATGTTTATTCCTAGGCCAACTGCCACCATGGTGGAGAGTCCCCCAAAGGGTATCGACTTGTTGGCCTTTGAACTCCATGATATCCACCTCGCCGCTTGAGGCCCAAGTCCCATACTTTTCGTCGCTCGGTAGCATCCAAAACGCGGGCCAGAGTCCTTGTCCGGCGGGCAATTTCATCCTGGCTTCGAATCGCCCATACTTCCAATCCCCCCTGCGTTTGCTGCGAATCCGGCCCGAGGAAAAATCTCGCTCTGTACCAGCAATGCCCGTTCTTTGCCTGTGGGCTTCGATGATCAGAAGACCGTTTTCGACGCGAACGTTTTCCGTTCGATCGGTGTAGATCTGAAGCTCCTGGTTTCCACCCCCAAACGCGTTTATCTCGATCTCCCATTTGGAAAAATCAAGCGACTTGCCATCGAACTCATCACTCCAGACGAGTTTCCAAGATGGGTCTTGCGCCCGAACCATACAAAGCCCTAAGAACCAATAGCCAATCAAAGCAAACAGGGCTGATTTCATCATCAATGGCACGTTAGAAGTCTTTCTCAATTGGAGCTTAGGTTACACAGGAAAAATACCGGATGATAGGAATTGCTCAGTTTATCGCTCACGTGGATTAAACAGTTCAGTGAGCACCTGCTGGATCTTTTGTTCCGCCCCTGGTGCTACCCACAACCACGATTCATGAAAGCCGTCGTCAAAAGCTGACGCCGTCGGAACGTAACCCGTCCAGCTTTCTCCATAACCTATCGGCACGACAGGCACTTGCCCGCTGAGTCTCTGTGCCAAGTGCTGGTAGCCGACGAAAGATTCTCCAGGAAACAGAACAACTCTTGCAATCCCAAAGTCGACGCATGGAACATCGATCGGCTTAGGATTCTCGACCGAGCGTTTCCAGGAGGCCAAGCCCATGGCAGCTAAGATTCTTTTTTCTACAGGCAAGCTATCGTCTTGCAACTCGCGCTGCATGACGTCCTTCTGCAAGGAAGGTGATTGTGTGTACTGAAGCTCAAGCCTTTTCGAACGCAATACCCACCCCTTGGACGCATCCATCTTGCGCGATGATCCCCGATTGGCTAGCATGGCATCAAAAATCTTACTGGTCAATTCCTCCCTCGCTTGAGGCGATCCATCGTTGAACTTACCTGCCGTGACATCTCCACTGCATCCCGAAGCGTAAATCGGGTGAATTGCGCGATCGAGGCGTGCTAATCTTTTTCTGGCAAGTCCAACGAAATCAGAGCTAACCTCACCTCGCCCATAGTAGCTCATCGGATGGGTGGCATAAGCATGGTATTCGACCAAGCATTGCTCATGGCTCCAGAATGAAATCGTTCTTAGCATCGGATCGATCAAGCCTGCATCGGTATCACGAAAAAAGGCTTCGCGACCGCTACTGCTGCCTCTGGCGAAGCTAACATTGCCCGCGCCATCGACAACTCGTCGGTTCGACGCGACATCTCGGACTTTCGACTCAGCATATCCGATATGCGTCAATGGCTTGGCATCCTCGATCGCTTGGGCCAACGCTGCTTCAGCACGAGACAGGACATCTTCGTGAAAAGCCGGATCGTACAACTCGGATCGCAATCCAACTTGATCGAGCAGTTCCTGGGCACCTGCATCAATCACGGGTGCATCATGTTGATGGAGGGTACTGACAAGCACCCTCTGAGGAACGGTCCTGGCCACCTTGGCCAACCTCTCACGCCATTGATCGTAGGACTTGTTGCGGATTTCACACCAATCGACAGCCACCACCACAATTGGATCTTGGTTCCCTAAAAGTACGAAACCATGCAACTCGAGTGAATCTGCAATGGACTTGGACTTTTGCGGCAACACTCCCATGCATCGGTGATCGAGAGGGATCGTTGCATCGATTTGAAAATGCCCGATCATCGGTTGCTGTGCACGGGAGTACTGACCAATACTCCACAGCAGGATACAAAGAACGACGGAGTAAAACCCGATTCGAGTCCTTCGAGCAAACTCGTTTCTACTATCGGGTTTGAGGAAGGGCAGGGGACTGTCCACCGATGTACCTCCAGTTCTTCAGATAGCCAACCAAATCCGCCATCGCTTGTGCGTCCAATTGAGCTTCGATTCCTTCAGGCATTAGCGACATTCCGCTGGGTTTGATCGCCTCGATCTCTTTCTTGCTCAGTACCAATCCGCTCGTGTGCTGATTCTTGAGCGTCAAATGTTCGGCAGATTCCTCGACGACGATACCGTCATGGATCGCTCCATCGGCCAACTGAACCGTCACCCGAAAATAATTGTTGTCGATCACGCGGTTGGGATCGAGGATCGAAACAAGCAATTGCGCCGAAGTTTGAGTTCGAGAGTCGGAGATATCCGGGCCGATAGCAAGGCCAACGCCATCGACTTTATGGCAAGCGGCACAATGCTGGGCAAACAGTTGTTTGCCCCGTTCCATGTTTACTGGCAAATCCAAACACGGAGAATACCGGTCGACTACCTTCTGCCTATCGCTTGAGATTCTCCCAGAGAGCCACTTGGCAATCCTTGGTTGGAGTTCGCCGTTGACCTGACCGAGCGACTGGATCTGGCTCGCATCGAGTCCTTTCCCTGAGAGTTTTCCGGAGTCGATCGCATCGAGCCAGCGAGCGAGTCGCTCGGGACGGATCCGAAGGGCTTGAAACATCGCACCACGCATGGCAGGAGTTTCAGCATCGAACCGCTCGATGATCCAATCGCTGCAGGATGGATCGTCCGTAGCATCTTCCGGATGCTGCGACCATGCGGTCAGGAGCTGCCGCTTGATCGTGGGCTCTTGGGTTTCTATGAGGGCTCCTCTCAAAGCTTCGGCACCGATGCGAGATTGTTCGGGAGCGAGGGCCACTGCAAGCAATTCTGCGAGGTCTCCTTGGACTGCAGAAGACCATCGCTGGTCGGCAAGCGATTTCGCCCAAGCTTGCCAAAGAGACGATTGATTCGCCAGCCAAGTGCGGTCGGGGGATTTGGCGATCCCTCGAGCGATCGCCAACTGCAATCGCAATTGCGGTTCGCGGATTATCCGGCGTAGCGTTTCGTCATCGCCTGCACCAGCGTCAAGCTGGGCGATGGCCTGAGTGGCCCAGGACTCGCGAGCTGCCAACCAAGTTGGATTCTCTGGTTGAGCAACGGTAGAAATCAGGCGGGTCCAAGCCGAAGTTGAAAAAGTTCGGATCATCTTTTTTTGATCCAAATCCTTCGATGATTGATCCATCCACTTCGTTACGAATCGATCGAGTTGGGATCGATAAGCTGCCGAGATTGCCATCAGCCAATAAGGATCATCTGCAAGATCGACCGAACGTGCCACCGAAGCAGTAAGCAAGCTTTCGCCATTGACAAGCCGTTGACCGAGTCCACTTGGGTCCCCGTTGGCAGCCTCGGCCAAATACCACGCGCACTCGATCGCCTCTTCCCTGGGCCCTCGTTGGATTCCTTCGATGGCTGCTTGCACGATCAAATCCGAGCGAGTCTGCGTCTGATTGGCGATTCGCCAGAGTGATCCTCTCAAGGCTGGTTCAAGATGGGAGTAATGTTTTGGGTCAACGAGGCATTTCTCGACACTCGTTTTTAGTTCGGCTGAACTTGTCGCTGCTAGCAAGTTCAGAAACCTGACCAAGCCGTTGCTATGGGTTGCTTGAGTGCACCAAGCCTCAGAACGACTCAGCAATTCCTTTTCGATCGATGCTTGGTCATCCAGGCTGCTGGCAATCCGTTCATGAAGCAAACGGCAGGCCGTCTGCTGAACCCAACTTCGCCGATGGTTCACTAATTCGATTAATTCGCCGGATGATCTTTTGGACAACGGACGATCTCGAAGCTCTTTCCAAAGCGGATCGACGGCCGGTGCGTCGTGGCTCAGCACGCGGTAGATACGACCGCACTGATCCCCCCATCGTTCATCAACACGCTTTTTAAGCTCTTCAGGAACCCAATCAGGATGCTCGATGACCGCTCGATGCATATCGACGATATAGATCGCTCCATCGGGGCCTTCTTCGAGATTCACGGGACGGAACCAAGGATCACGACTGGCAAGCCATTCGCGTTGTCGCGGAGGTTCCTCGGATTGACTCCGCCCGTTGACACGACCAAGTCCGACTCGATGAACCAAGCTGCCTGTCGGCTCACAAGTCAGTGCATTCCCGAGCGATGCCGTCGGCAAGTGCTCACTATGGCTAATCAGTACACCACAAGCTGCGGTGAACTGACCCGAATGGAGGTTCGATGTTGTCCAAGCCGACACTAAAGGACGCACGGTCGATTGTTCGCCGGCGGGCAAGGCAGGTGCAGTCATTGGAGCAAGTCCCGCTAAGGGGCTCAGTGCAGACTGCCAAGGCTCTAGCATCACCGCATCGCATGGATTGCGATTGCTGCAGAAATATCGATTCCCGAAGCGATCCCAAGTCATCCCGAATTGGGATGGTCCAGCCACGGGTATACCGATCTTGCGCACCCAATCCCAACGCAGGTCACTGTTGGCAATCGACATCGATCCATCTTGAAGTGTTGCGGCGTTGATCTTGGAACTTCTTAGTCCATTGGCAAGGTAGAGTTTTCCGTCAGGGCCAAAATCGGGGTCGTTCACTCGCAACTGAGGGTTCTCCTCGGCAAACCCACTGAGCCACTCATCGATCTGATCGGCAACCAAGTCGCCATCGACATCCTGGATGAATTGCAGGCGGCCACCTACGGTAACCAAAGCACCGTTGCGATGCAGTTGCAATCCGGTCGGAAACAACAGCCCTTGGGCAAACACCGTCGCTTGGTCGTAGAGACCATCGAGATCGTGATCTTTAAGGACTCGAATTCTACCTAGACCGTTCGGCCCTCGGTTTGTCGGATAGTCGCTCATTTCGACCACCCACAGATTCCCAGCATCGTCAAAACGCATCGCGACAGGATCGATGACGCTCGGCTCGTGTGCAGCAAGTTCTATTCTTTGGTGTTCAAACAGTTCGAAATACTCAAGCGATTTACTTGGACTGACCGCCGAATCGGGGCCAGGATGATCCACGATCGATGGGGCATGATCGCCGGAGTGCGCCGGTTGATTCGCCAACTGCGAAACCATGATCGATAGGGTTTCGACGACCCGACCCTCAGTCGATTCCTCGAGGCAGCTTGTTCGAGCTCGCCATGTGGTGTAGCCCCCTAAGGGGAATTGATCGGCAGGAGGAAGGTATCCAAGTAGATCATTCGCAAGACCGATATTAAGGGTAATTTTAAAGGGGCTTTTAGCGCGAACGGCTAAGCCCGTGGCATTGTAGGTTTCGGTTGGATAACCAGCAATGACAAGGTTTCCAACACGCAGTGCCTGCAAAGGGACTTGCCGCGTGGTTTGCATTTGCGAGAGCAAGACCGTTTCACGAGCGTAGTTCTCTTCGATGTTGCTGGGCAAACGATCGGCCAATTTGGATTCAACATACGCTTTGGCTTGTTTGAGTTCATTATCATCGGCAAGCCGCACCTTGGCCGTCAGATACTCAATGCGGCTATCGAGTGTGGCCGACTTGGAGTACACGACATTTGGCAAGGCACTGAGGATGCGCTGGGCAACATAGGAACCGACTTCGTGGTAGTTGAATGGTTTTGCGGGCCGGGCAAAATCGATGCAGTTTGCATCACCACTGGTGCCGTTTGCCATGATGCCCACGAAACTGCTCGGGTCATCTGGTCGGAGCGATTGTGCAAGTTCTTTAGCAACCACTCCGAAGTAGTCCGACGAGAGCGCAGGGGCACCGGCGTAATGGGTGCAGAACGAAGCCAGTAGAGCCAGTGGTTTACCATCGCTTGTCTGAATCGACAGGAAGGGGATGGTGCGATCGATATCGGCAGTTTGTCGGATCTTGTAAGGTGAATCGTGACCGGGGTTCATCGCTACGATGTTGGTGTCGCGACCGCTGAATAAGACTCCGCTGGCATGTCCTGGTTCCATGTACCATCGACGGCAATGGATGTAACGATCTGCATTGGTAACACCGGCACCTATGCGGGCTTCGGTTCGCTTGCGGTAGGCTTCGATGATCGATTCAGCAATCCAGGTCGGCATCCTCTCGGCGTAATCGTCTTGGGCAGGTGTACCATGCGCGCCCATAATCGCCGGAGCCGAATGGGTATGCGTCGCGCTGATAAGTATCTGATGGGGCTTAAGTGGTGTCTGTTCGCCGACGAGTCGCTTAGCCTTTTCGACGATCCAGCCCGGGACCCCTAAGCTATCGACAACGCATAGTGCGACAAAGCTCGACACTGGCTTGTTCGAATCAGCGAGGGTTGATTCATTTTCGATCACCAAGCTGCGTGCATAGAGCGAATCGACAACTCGCTCACCTTTGCCTGCGACGATCCCTCCGCTGACCCAAACCGGAAACGATTCAGGATCGATATTGCGTGCATGGGCCCCGGCTTTGAGCATTGCGGAGCCCTCTTTTGCGGTTCCCTCGGCATTGCATTGGGAGACGACCGAGGCGATCCAGGCGAGCGAGGCGATCAGGTGGGTCAAGCTTCGTCGGCTCTGGGAGTTGCGGTTTTCCATTGGATTCACCGGTGGTTTCGGGAAGGAAACGGTGGTTTTTACAGGCGGTGACAGGGGCAAGTCCGGAGGATTTTAACAGGTTCCCCGAAGCCCAATGGCTAGATTTCACTGGAAAAACGTACATTTTAGCACAACCAAGGGCCATTTTTCAGACGATTTGGCCTTTCCAAAATCCAGCTACTTGGCAATGATATTGGTCCGTTTCAATTCAAGACCAGTACATCGGAAGTGTTCGTCGATCATGAGCCAGCAGATTCTTCAGTCCGTTGAAAAACCTTATCTCAAGGAAAATGTGGATGCCTTCGAGATTGGTGACACCGTTGACGTGCACACGAAGATCCAAGAAGGAACCAAAGAGCGGGTTCAGATCTTCACGGGCACCGTGATTGCTAAGAGCGGTTCGGGTTCGCGCGAAATGTTCGTCGTTCGACGGATTGTTGCAGGCGAAGGGGTCGAGCGTAAGTTTCCTTTGCACTCCCCGAAAATCGAGAAGATCGAAGTTCAACGGCACTCGGTGGTTCGTCGAGCCAAACTGTACTTCCTCCGCGAGCGTACCGGTAAGGGCGTTAAGCTCCGCGAACGTCGGGACAAGTAGTCCGATTGGTCTTCGACCATGAGATCCTTATACACTTGGATCTTCATCGCTGTTATTTCTTTGTTACAAGCAATGCCAAGCTGCATTGCTTTTGGTCAGGATCGTTCTCCCGTCGATCTAGTCTTGTCGCAATATTCTGATTGGATTGCGACCGTCAACCAAACATCCAACTCGGTGTCCTTGGTGGACCTCGAAAACGGGGAAGTGTTGGACGAGATCTCAGTAGGAGAGCATCCAACAGCGATCTTATTGCACCCTGATGGCAAACACTTGCTGGTCACCAGTAGCTATTCAGGTAGCTTGCACTCGATCGCGGTCGAAAGCCGGAAGCTTCATTCGGTCGCCCACATCCAATTAGGTTTTCAGCCTACCGGGTTGTCTCTATCGCCTGATGCCAGGACAATCTATGTCGCTCTAACGGATGCCGATCAGATCGCAGTCGTGGACTTTGAATCACAAAGCGTTTTGAACAAGATCGATGTAGGTCGTTGGCCGCGAACGCTGGCCGTCTCGAACGACGGCAAACGCCTTGCGGTAGGTACCAGCGGCGACCGAGGTATATCGATCGTCGATTTGGTAGAAGGCAAGTTGGTGCATACGGACCAGTTCATTGGTCTGAATATTGGGCAGATGCAAACGTCCAAACGAACCGATCAGGTTTACTTTCCTTGGATGGTTTATCGGCGCAATCCCATCAACGAAGGGAACATTCGTCTTGGTTGGGTAATGGCCAGTCGACTTGGACGCATTGGATTTGAAAATGGCTCTCACCGCGAAGCGATCTCGCTGGATCCTCCGGGCAAGGCAGTTGCGGATCCCTATGGTTTGGCGATGACGGAGGATGAGCAAACGGTAGTCATCTCAGCATCTGGCACCCATGAACTTTTGGTTCTCAAGCAGCAAGGGTTGCCGTTTCAGGATCGAGGGAGCACCGACCATATCGATCGCGATCTATTAAAGGATTCGGATCGGTTCTATCGCATCGAGGTCGGTGGTCGTCCGATGGGATTGAGGATGGCCTCCGACAACAGAACCGTTTGGGTGGCAAACTACATGGACAACTCGGTCCAGGCGGTGGATTTGATCGAGCGAAAAATCGTGCGTAGGCTATTTTTGGGTGGGGATGAAACGCCTAGTTTAGCAAGGCGTGGTGAAGCGATTTTCTTCGATGCTCGCCGGAGTTTAGATCAGTGGTATAGTTGCCACTCCTGCCATTATCTCGGTGGCACCAATGCCGTCACGATGGACACGCTCAACGACAACTCGGCGTATACCTTCAAAAGTGTGTTACCCCTTTACGAGCTCAGCAAAACCGGACCTTGGACTTGGCACGGTTGGCAAAAGGGACTTATCGACGCGATGAAGCATTCGCTCAAGACGACGATGATCGGACCGGATGCGACTCAGGAGGATGCCTTGGCAATCGCGGAATACCTATCGGGGCTAAAGCCACCTCCGAACCCTTATCGAAAACAGGGAACGCATCTGAGTCCGTCTGCCGAGCGAGGCAGAGAGATATTTGTTGGGCCCAAGGGGGCTTGCGCTGAGTGTCACCAGGGTGAAATGTATACCGACGGTCAGATCCACGACTTAGGTATGGGTTCTACTGCGGACGCTTACAAGGGTTTCAACACTCCGAGTTTGCGCGGAGTATTTCGCAAGGTTGAGTTGCTGCATGATGGGAGAGCTTCGAGTCTACAAGATGTCCTCACAGGTGACCATGCCCCGCAGAAAGTGCATGGCCAGGCGTTAAGCAATGACGAACTCAGCGACTTGATCGAGTATCTAAAGACACTCTAGTGGTTTGCTTGTTGCTGGTCGTCTTTGGAGTTCAAGCGGTCCGTTTGAGTCTTTCCAAGTCGTGATCGACCATCATTGCGGCTAGTTCTCGCAGCGATATCTTAGGGGTCCAGCCTAGCTCCCTGTGTGCTCTTGCGGCATCTCCTCGAAGATTCTCAGGCTCGATTGGGCGTTGAAATTTTTGGTCGAATCGAACGTGTTCAACCCAATTTAATCCGACATGCTCAAATGCGTACTGCATGAACTCACGAACCGTATGCGTTCTTCCAGTGGCGAGAATGTAGTCACGTGGTTCAGGTTGCTGGAGGATACGCCACATCGCATCGACAAACTCAGTTGCGCAACCCCAGTCTCGTACCGCATCAATACTTCCCAGGACGAGTTCCTTTCGAATACCCAGCTTGATTCCTGCTGCGGCGATACTAATTTTGCGAGTGACGAAATTCTCCGAGCGCCTTGGGCTTTCGTGGTTATAACAGATCGCATTGCAGGCAAATAAGCCCATGGAATCTCGATAGACTTTAACAAGCTGGTTAGCAAACGCCTTGGCCGCCCCGTAGGGCGAATTTGGGTTTACTGGCGTATCTTCATTCTGAGGAGAGATGGTCGGAGTACCAAAGATTTCGCGACTGCTGGCATGGAGGAAGCGAGGAGCAGGTTTGATATCTCTGAGGATTTCGAGAATACGCAGTGTACCCATCGCTGTTAGTTCGCACGTGCTTTCTGGAATCTCGAAACTAAGTCCGACGTGGGATTGGCCCGCGAGGTGATAGAATTCGTCGGGTTGAATCCGACTGAGAATCCGTCGCAGTGAGGTTGTGTCGGTCAAATCCGAATAGTGGAGAAAGAGCCGCTTGCCGTACAATGTCTGATCATTGACATACTCATCTAATCTTGGGCGTTGCAGCGTGCTGCTTCGCCTGACGATTCCATGCACCTCATAGCCGCGTGCCAGAAGGAACTCTGATAGATAGGATCCATCTTGGCCTGTAATACCTGTAATGACTGCGCGCATGAATTGGATCCCTCTGGCGGATGACCATTGGTCATTGATTTGCGACCCGATGATCTCAGCTTGTGAAGGACTGGTTGTGCTTTTCGCGTTTCGCTAGCTCCAGGTCGTGCTCAACCATGATCTGAGCGAGCTTGTCAACAGAAGTCTTTGAACGCCAGCCGAGGAGTCGTTGGGCTTTGGACGGATTGCCCAAAAGCAATTCAACCTCTGCGGGTCTGAAATAGCGTGGATCGATTTCGACGTACTTTTGCCAATCGAGGTCGAGTTTCGAAAAGACAAGTTCGAGGAAATCGCGAATCGAGTAGGTTTCTCCGGTTGCGATGACAAAGTCATCCGCTTCATTATGCTGGAGCATCATCCACATCGCCTCGACATAGTCTTTCGCGAAACCCCAATCACGTTTGGCATCAAGGTTTCCTAGGAAGAGCTTTTTTTGGAGGCCGAGTTTAATTCTCGTCGCCGCGCGGGTAATTTTTCTGGTAACAAATGTCTCTCCACGACGGGGAGATTCGTGGTTGAATAGAATACCATTGCAAGCAAAAAGGCCGTAGCTTCTGCGATAATTCACAGTTTGAAAGTAAGCGTAAACCTTCGCGCAAGCATAAGGGCTTTGTGGATTGAATGGCGTGGTTTCCGATTGCGGCGTTTCTAATACCGCTCCGTACATCTCTGAGGAGCTCGCCTGGTAAACCCGAACCTGTTTCTTTTGGTGGAGTATTCTAGCTGCTTCGAGAACGTTAAGAGCACCAACACCATCGGTCATCAGAGTGTAGACGGGTTGGTCGAAAGAGACTCGCACGTGGCTTTGTGCGCCTAGGTTGTAGATTTCATCGGGTTCGAGACTCAGAACTAAATTCGTAAGAGCTTGTCCATCCGTGAGATCGCCATAATGGAGCAACAGACCGGGGTTCTCGTGGATATCCTTGTACAGATGGTCAATACGTCCCGTGCTGAAGCTCGAACTTCGCCGAACCAGACCGTGCACACGGTAGCCTTTCTCAAGCAAGAGCTCTGCCAGATAGGATCCGTCTTGTCCAGTGATTCCGGTGATCAGTGCCGATTTTCCCATCGTTTCCTTCTTTCCTTTCGAATTTCTTCTTCCTTGATGCTGACGCGATTGGAACCCAAACCGATCAGCCGATCCAAAGGATAGCAAAAAGATCTATCATTTGCCACGCAGGTTGTCATGCTCGATGCGATGGAGAAAATCCTCGTAGGTTCTTCTCAAGCCTTCTTCGAGTTCGGTTTGCGGTCTCCAGCCTGTGGAAAAAACCAGGCTTGGATCTGTTCTTTTTAAGGGCGTTCCGTCTGGTTTGGAGGTATCCAAGTTGAAGTCGCCTTTGAATCCAACCGTCTTAGCAATCATCTTTGCGAGTTCTAGAATCGCTATTTCTTTGCCTGTCCCGACGTTGATCCAATCGGGGGGTGAATCCAAACAAATCAAGTGGAGGAGGGCTTTTGCAAGATCATCCACGTAGAGAAATTCGCGACGTGGAGTCCCTGTACCCCAAAGTGTCACTGCGGGCAACGAATGCATCTTGGCCTCGTGGATTCTCCTTAAGAGCCCTGGAATTACGTGGCTGTACTCTGGATGATAGTTATCGCCAGGACCATAAAGATTCGTCGGCATGGCACTGTGGTAGATCACACCAAATTGCTTTCGGTAATATTGGCATAGCTTGAGCCCTACGATTTTCGCGAGTGCATAAGCTTCATTGGTCGACTCCAGTGGGCTCGACAGCAAGCTTGGTTCAGCCAACGGCTGGGGAGCATGCTTGGGGTAAATACACGTAGATCCCAAGAAAAGAAATCTTGTGACCCCATTGCGATAGGCCGACTCGATCGCATGGATCGCCATCCTAACGTTCTCAGAAAGGAACTCGACTGGGAAGCTCGCATTAGCCACAATGCCGCCAACTTTGGCTGCTGCAAAAATCACAGCATCCGGCCTGTTTTCTCGAAAAAAACGTTCAACTTGCTCGGGGTTGCAAAGATCCAATTCCGAACGAGGTCGCAATACCAATTCGACCTCCGGATAAGTGCTTTGGACAAGCCGACAGACTGCTGATCCCACCATTCCTTGGTGTCCTGCAATGTACAATCGTCCGTAGGGAAACTTCATTGGCCTATGTTCGCTGTCGGTATCAACTTGCTCTACAGACTGGTTGACTTACGGTTACCTGGACTGCCTGTTACACTCACACCTTGTGACACGCCGACTGATTTTAAACCGGATTGGGTTCCAAAGGAATATAGGGTATGAGTCCAGATGTGATCCCTGTGGCGATTGAACGGACCAAAGGCGATGAAATCCAAATTCGATGGAGCGACTCTAGGGTAAGCACATGGACACCCAGTGAGCTCAGAAACGCATGCCCTTGCGCGACGTGCAAGGAGCGAAAAAAAGCGACGGAACACCAGCAAGCAGCCTCGATTCTACAGGTGATTCCTCTGAAAGAAGCCCAGCCTCTCCGCATCGAGGCGATGCAACCCGTGGGCAATTACGCTTACAATGTGCGGTTTTCAGACGGGCATAGCTCGGGCATCTTCGGATTCGATCTGCTCAGAAAATGACTCGAAAAATAGATTCTCAGACTTTACCGTAGGTTCTTGATTGGAGATTCCAGTTGTCCAAGAGCCCACAGGGCTGTTTGCTCTAGCGGATGGTTCGCCTGAGTCGCAACGCGACGGATAGCAGGTAAAGCCGATTCGATTCCCAAGTTTGCCGCCACGATGATCGCATTGCGCTGCATGCCAATGAGTCCAGACCTCGCAAAAGGAGTGTCTTTGTAAAGAGCATCAAATGATGCTTGGTCTAGTTCAAACCAATGCATGCAGTCGGATTTGCGAACGATGGAATCATGCTTCATGTCTTGACAATCCGAACGGGTCGTTTTTTGATTCCAAGGACAGACGATCTGGCAAATGTCGCAACCAAAAAGCCACGGGCCCATCTGAACACGCATCGCTTCGGGAATCTCCCCTCGATGTTCGATCGTCCAGTAACTGATGCAACGATTCGCATCGAGGACATAAGGTTCCACGAAGGCTTGTGTTGGACAAGCATCCAGGCAGGCTCTACAGGTTCCGCAGTGGGAGGTCGACTCCGAACCATTTTGCGTTTCGTGATCGATAAGCTTCGCCTGCGTTAAAATAGCAGACAACAAAAAATAGCTTCCGATTTCCCGGTTCAGCAGCATGGTGTTTTTACCGATCCATCCAAGTCCCGCTCTCGATGCGTAGTCCCGTTCTAAAAGAGGTGCCGTGTCGACCACGACGCGAGAATGGCAATCGGGAAACATTCTTTGAAGTTCCTTCACAAGCGGTTTTAGTTTCCTTCGAATCCAAATGTGATAGTCCTGGCGAGGCATCGCATAGGATCCTATCGTTGGTGTTAGGGGCGATGGTACAAAACGCTTGCGCCCTTGCTTGATCACTCTGTGAGTCCATGGGTGGGCTTGGTAAGGGAGTGTCAGCAGGATTAAAGTTTGGCAATTCTCAAGTACACCTCCGGGGTTTCTGTAGGCTTCTTGACGCTTTTTTAGGTAACCCATCGACGCGTTGTAACCGCGTTCTAACCAATCGCAAAACTCAGGGAATCGCTCGGCATCTAACGACCGAGCAAACCGAACCGAATGAAACCCATGCTCTTTTGCAAAGTTCTCGATTTGGGATCTCGCCAACTCGATCAGGGATGTCATTGAAATAGCTAGGCAGTCAGCGGGCTGGTTGAAGGGATGAGGCGAAAGATTGTTATCCAGTGGACAATTCCTATACTATAGCAACCTGGCTTTCCCCATGTACCTATAATGTGACGCCTACTCCGCATTCCCCTGCTTTTTACAACTGAGTCTTCGAATGATCAACCGACGTGCGATCCTCGCATTCCTAACTGGTCTTGTTTCACTACCAACGCTACCGATGAGCTTTTCACAGGAGAAAGGTTCCAATCCGGTTGATCAGGAAGCCAAAGAAAGGATGCAAAAAGCTGCTGTCGCATTCTTTCGCCAGAGCCAAGCACCCGACGGATCTTTTAGCGCTCAAGCAGGTCCAGGTGTTACTGGGCTTGTCGCGTCTGCTTTGTTGTCGATCGGAGTTCCAGAAGAGGATCCGATGGTTCGCAAGTCTATCGAATATTTGCTAAAGACTAAAAAAGATAGCGGGGGACTCCATGCAGAGGGATCCAGACATGCGAATTACGAAACTTGCCTGGCCATGATGGCCTTATCCAAAATCAACAAGGAAGGTAAGTACGACCAAGTTCTAAGTGCAGCACAAAAATTTATCAAAGGAGAGCAGTGGGATGAGGGAGAAGGCATCAGCCCCAAAGACCCCGCCTTCGGTGGCGCAGGCTATGGAAGTAAGTCGCGACCTGACTTGTCCAATACAGCCTTCTTCATCGAGGCCCTGCGAAGCACCGGGGTGGCTCAAAACGATCCAGCCATTCAGAGGGCTCTTGCATTCGTAAACCGCTGTCAAAACCTCGAGTCACCTGCCAACGATACGCCTTTTGCGAATAAACTCAATGACGGGGGATTCTACTACACCCCAGCCAATGGCGGAGATTCAATGGCTGGTAAGGATGAAGCCACTGGGGGACTACGTTCCTATGCTTCCATGACCTACGCAGGGCTCAAAAGTATGCTCTATGCTGGGGTTAGCCCGGAGGACTACCGAGTCAAAGCAGCCGTAAAGTATCTGTCAAAGAACTACAGCGTCACGAGTAATCCAGGGATGGGACCTGCTGGCCTTTATTATTATCTTCAGACGATGTCTAAAGCCCTGGGGGTGATGGGCAAAGACAGCTTCGAATCCCAAGACGGTGCTCGACCTTGGAAACAAGACGTTCTCGAACAACTGATGAAAACTCAAAAGGTTGATGGTTCTTGGACAAATCCCGAACCAAGATGGATGGAAGGCGATCCGAATCTAGTGACCGCCTACGCTCTGCTCACACTAGCCAACCTCGGTGCTCGCTGATTGCTTCTTCGATTTTTTCCCACGCATGCGAGCAACTACGTATCCTACCCCTGCGCCGGCAAGCAAAATGGATGTCGGCTCAGGAACGGTTGTGTGGAACTGAGCGATAAAAAAGGCTGCATCTCCGCCGACAGTCGATGGAACGGTAAATCCCGAGTTGGAGTCGCCAACGAGCCAGAAATCCAGTCGCTTGTTCGTCGCCAGTGAGTTAAAGATCGCTGTACCGGCTTGCTCGTCGATCTGAAATGGAGCATTAGGTCCAATTTGGCCTGGTGTAAAACTGCCGGGTATGAAAATCGTTTCTGTTCGGTTTTGCTCTGAGTTAGTAACCCTAATTCCCGTATCGGTCATACGGCCCTGAGCCAATGCGTTATCGAAATTGGTACTGCCATTACCCACGAACAATCGCACACCCGATGCTTGGGCAAGCGTTATCGTTGCGTACATCGAATCCATCCGACGAAATGGTCCGCCATCTACACCGTTAAAAAGTCGGCCTAGATAAACTGCTCGCCTCAAACCCGTATTTTCAGCAACGCCCGATTGCTGAGCAAAATCGAAGATGATGTCGGCTTTTGCCATCCTCGCAGCGCCGATTGCCACAGCCAAAAAACAAACGAAAGATGCAACAAAGCTTTTCATGTTCAACATCGCTCCTTAGCACCTTTTGAGCTGGTACCTTTGCGTCGCCGATATTCCTTCCAAGATCTTTGCAATGCAAAAGATAATCCAATTCCGAACATCACACTCGTAGCAGGTTCTGGCACAAACTCCAAATCCAAGGTAGACGTAAGGTTCTTAACCACCAGCGTGGGCAACCCAGTTGATACACTTATGTAACTAACATTTTTTGGAACCGTGATTGCCTTGAGAGTGTCGCTGGCCAGCCAAACATCGACCCGCTGCTGGGGATCATTTGATAGGATCGAGGAAAGCTTCAGACTCTGTTCCTTCGTTAAATCCTTGAAATCTATCTGTTTCTCCACAATCCCTACGCCTGCAGGGAACAAGTCGAACGAAATCCGAATATCCGTTTTGACCGCCCTGCCTGAAATCAACTCTAAATCCAAATCAGGCGAATCGCCCTGCAATACTGGCGAGAACACCAAGTAAGGTGCCAATTCACCAATTGCCTCCGGGGGTAGTTGTACCCAAAATCGGATCCGGGCTCGAAGGAAAAACAAACCAGGCAAATCCACGAATTCGTAGTCGAAGGTGCCGATCCTCGATGCCGATCCAGGCCGCTCGCTCATCGGAGGAAGCTGTCCAATGCTGGATGCAGTTCCGATGTAGTCGACTTTCGTACCGGATTGAACTACCGTACTGGTGACTATCCCAGCCTGGACATGCTGGAAGTGGCAGAGCATGCCAATCAACACCGCTGTAACGGCTGCAAACCGAGTCGGATTCATGTTGGCAAGATTACTTTTCGGTAGTTGAGTTGATTGCAGTTAAGAAATGACATCTCAGCAATCCTAGACCGAGCCCCTCCATAGGCAAGAAAATCAAACATTCCAAAAGAGAGATTTGGCCCAATCCAAGCAGGATGGGTGGATTAGGAGGATTTTTCCGACCGTTTCGAAATTACCGAGACATTTGGTTGCTAGCTCGGATAGTACCTTCGGACCATTTCTCCGAGAAAGATCAACGACTCCCGCATCTCCTGCATCCCATTCATTCCGTCTTCAATGCTGATCCAACCACAATACCCACTCGAAGCTAGTCGCTCGAAAATCGCTGGATAATCATTCAAACCACGACCGGTTACTCCATGCAAAAGCAATTTGGAGTAACCCGCACTCCCTTCGGCCTGTCGCAAGTCCTCTAGGCTCGCACCCGGAACCAAATAGCGATCGCTCGCATGCATGCTCACGACTCTACCAAGCACAGCATCAAGCAATTCGATTGGATCGTCACCTGCCACTACCGCATTGCTTGGGTCGTATTGAACGCCAAAATGCTTCGATTCTGGGATCCGATCAAGCAACTGCAAAAACACTTCCATCTTCTGAGCAAACTCGGGATAAAGCCAAAAACCATCCTTGTAATGGTTCTCAATCCCTAGAACGACACCGAGCGATTCGGCGACGGGAAGGCAAGCCAAAATGCCTTCGGATGCGTATTCGAGGCCCCGCTCAAGTTCGACTTGGGGCCACCGCTGTCCGCTCAATACGCGACAAACCGTTCCCTCCCCCCCCAATTTGTATGCAACTTCGATCATCCTTTTTTGGTAATCAATCGCAGCTTTGCGACTGGCTGCCTCAGGATGAGTAAAGTCCGGTGAACAACACAGCATCGGCATCTGAAAATTAGCTTTTTCTAAAGTATCCCGAAGCCTCCCGAGGAATGAATCGCTCAACTCCCAAAGAAACCCTTCGTACATTTCCAAACCCTCAGCAGGCAAATCCTTGGCCATCTCGATCCAATCGAAGACGCTCATTGTCTTTTTTTGGGAGATTTCCTCCAAGTAGCACTTTGGAAATGCACTGATTCTTGGTCGATTCAACGTACTGATCCTCTTGTCTTGTCCGATTGTCTTGTCCGATTGCCCATCACAAATAACCCAACCATCCGGTCGAATCGGCGGCATGTTCGATGCACAATTCGTTCGGAGTATACAACATCCAACCTCGTTTCAAGTGACATTACTCAATAAAAAGCCACGGCGATTAGCCGGTCTAATGCGGAGTTTCGCGTCGGCCCGTCAGCCCCTACAATCCGTCGTCATAACCACCCCTTTTTGCCACTTCCCTCCATTTCCCGAATTTGTTTTCGCTTGTATCCTCGTTTCTGCAGAATACACTTGAGAATCGACCTGCTCCCGTTTTTAGATTCATTCAGTTTTGGTTTCACCATGTCCAAACTCCACTTTCGACTCGTCCTGGCTTCTACCATAGCCTCATGCTTCGGAGCGATGGCTTACCCTGCTGTTGGCTATGCCCAAGATCCGGCGCCCATCCAAGCTGAACCGCTCGCAGTGCCTGTGCCATCTACCAGCAGCCCCAGCGATTCGGTCAGCATGGTAGGGAGTCTCAATCACCATCAGTGGCTTCGGTTATCAGCCGATGGATCGATTTGGGGCAGCCTAGGCACTCCAGCAGGAGAGAACCAAATTCGCCAAAGTGGCGTCGAGGTCGTCTTGGTTCAAAAAGGTCAGCAGGTCGCCTCTGTCGTAACTGCTGAAGATGGATCATTCCGATTCAATGACCTCCAACCAGGTGTCTACTCACTTGTAGCCCACAACCCAAGCACCTTAGCAGTCATGTCGCTGACGCTTTTGGATGCATCGGCAGGCAAACATCTTCCAACCGGAATTCAAATCAGAACACTGACCCCTGCAACCGATCGAGTCGTATCGCTGATTCGTGGCGGTTCGATCCCTCGTGCTTCGGGCCCAATCCAACTCGATAAAGATCCGGTTGGCTCAGATCGATCGTTTTGGAACAGCGGAAGAATAGCAATCGATGAAGAAGGCGGAATCAAAGGTCGAGTGACTGTTCCTGGCGGAAATTTCGACATGAGCAATACCCAGATTTATCTGACGCACTCGGGCAATGAGATCGCTAGAACTCGTTCCGATAGTGACGGCAATTACCGGTTCGACAATATCCCACCCGGAAACTACGGTTTCGTCGCATCGGGGCCAGCAGGTATTGCGGCCATGGGATTCGTCGCAGTGGGCAAAGGTACAGGCGGAGCCGACTCGAGCACCTCGATTTCTCAAGACGGTCGCAAATTCGTTCACGCATCGGTACCGGTGCGGCCGGTGGTGGCTACGGTGGAGGTGGTGGTGGTGGTGGTGGTGGAATCGGCGGAGGTTTCGGTGGCGGACTCCTGCCCCTTGCCCTTATCGGTGGTTTAACCGCAGTAGGAATCGCTGTCGCAGACAACAACAAAGACTCGAATGTTGTAGTGTCTCCAATCACTCCTTAATCATCCAACTGCTCTCTGAAGTTCTGAAGCGAAAAACGAACTAACCAGCGTTTTGACAATCGCTGGTTAGAGGATTTTTCCAAGGGTGCCCCCATACAACATGGTTTGAGCCTTTCTGTACGCTACAATCCTTAGAGTTGTGGCCCCCTAAAGGCTCCTGGGACGCACTCCTTTCTCATCGTCGAACCATGAATACTCTTGCTCCCCTACTATCTACGCTTCGATCCATCTTGCCCGCTATCGCTACACTTGGGATAGCCTTCATTGCAATAACTTCTGCTCGGGCTCAAGACACCGGGGCCGCTAAGCCAACTGCACCTGCTTCCAGTACCACTCGCGAGGCCTCCAAGGTCTACCCGCTCGATGGTGCTGTCGATCCGTCGGGAACCGTTTGGATCGTTGACCGAAACAAACCAGGGCTATGGCAGTATCAATCCGAACAGCTAAAACTCGATACTCAAGGTAGCAACAAGTTTCGGCAACCACTCAACGCCGTTCGATGCCTTGCGATCTCGCGATCCGGAGAAATTGCGCTCGGTGACCCCGCAACCCGAGAAGTCTACCGCAAAGATGCAACTGGACAATGGAAAGGCACCGTCAATGCCATCGTTGGAATCCCCGTCGACCTAGCTTTCCTCAGCGATGGAACTCTTCTGATTGCTGACCTTGAACGACGCGCATTGTGGAAACAGACCGCTCCAGGATCCAACCCAGAAATTCTCGCAAGCGTCAATCCCAGAGGAGTCTTCGTTGATCATGCCGACCGCATATGGGTAATCTCTCAAGATGAAAACCAACTGGTCAGAGTCTCGAAAGATGGCCAAATCGAACCGATCGTCACCAAACGCACCTTTGAATTCCCCCACCAAGTCGTCGTGAACTCCAAAGATCAAATCTGGGTGAGCGACGGATATCGCAAAGGTATCTGGTCTTGGAAAATTGGCGAGGAACCTCGGCTGATCGTCTCTGGCGAACCTTTACAAAATCCTGTTGGGCTGTTCCTCGTCGATGACCAACCGGTCATCGTTGACCCCCACACGCAAGCTGTCTTCAAACTGACCGACAACGCCTTGGTCAAATGGTTTGCAATTGAAAACAAATAGGACCAATAGCCCTAACGGGATTCTTATCACGATCGAAGGTTGGGGCGTTAATCTCCCAGGTTGCTTCGGCAACTCCTTGCTCCCTACCCCTAGTATCGATCGACTCGCTGCCCATAGCGTGGTTTGCGACCAGTTCTGGATGCAATCGATCCACCTAGAACCAAACCTCTTGGCGATCGCCAACAAACTCCACCCAGCACGGTGGTTGATTGCTACCGATAGCACTCAGGCCGTTGCACTCTTGCGAAAAAAGGAAGATATCGAGCGGCTTGAAGTCACACACGAGGAATCCCAAGATTCCTTCGAACACCTTCTGACCGAAGCCCTCGAGTGCTGGCTTGGGCAAAGCCACACGACGCCTTACCTCTGGATCCATTCGAGAGGTTTAAACGGACCGTGGGATGCACCCTACGAATACAGAAAGTTGATGTGCGACTCGGATGATCCCGATCCTCCGACGGACAAAAGCCCGCCGAATTTCATCTTGGAATCCGATTTTGATCCTGACATGCTTTTCGGGATAGCCTGCGGGGCCGGAGCTCAGTCGGTCTGCATCGATCAGGGAATAGGACTGATCCTTCAGTCCCTCAAAGAACTTGGCATCGATCAAAATTGCTGGATCTCGATTGCGGGTCTTTTGGGTTTTCCCCTTGGTGAACACCGGCGCGTCGGACTGGGGAATCGGCTCGATCCGGCCAAACTCGATCACCCAAGCATCGCTGATGCTTACTCCGAACGACTGCACACCCCTTGGATCTTCCGTCCAGCGCCCGAATACATGCTTGGAACCCGGATAAGCAATCTGCTACAACCTGAGGATTTGGGCAATTGGCTAGAACAGATATCCGAGACTCAACAGACAAATAGACTCGATTTATTTTCGAATAAACTTCCAATGGCTTGGGCCAAAGGGAAAAACGAAATCGCACTGATCACTGATCGCTGGAGCGCCCGATTCGATACCTTTCAAGACCCATCGGGCAAAATTTCTTTGCCCGATGGGGCTAATGGAGAGGTCTTCTGCTTTCCAGAGGATCGCTGGCAACAGAATGAAATATCGAGCCGAGTTCCAGATGCTCTGTCTCTTTTACGACAAATCGCAATGATACTTCTGGAAAATACCGAATATCAACCAACCGTATCGGATCACTTAGCCGATCTGCTTTCGGAACTCCGTTCCATTCAACGATAACACGCAAACGAAGCGATCCGAAAACCCCACATGCGAAACACAACCAACGCGCTTGTACCAAATCCCGCCGAGCCGATTGCCCGGGTCTATATGCCCCGACCAAGTCGACATCCAAACATCTTTCGAAAAAGGATCGACAAGACCGAAGGCAACCCCCAACCAGGTGATTGGGTAGCCGTCTATGCAACCGATGTGGATCCCAACCCCGCAAATCCCAACAACGAACCTCAACTCTTCGCCTACGGCATCTACAATCCTCGCTCCGAAGTTGCCGTGCGACTGTATTTTTGGCAAACCCGACTCCCATCGATCTCCGATTGGGACTCGCTGATCGAAGATGCGATCCGTTTAAGACACGAAACACTTCAGATCCCGAAAACGACCAACGCTTACCGGATCATCCACGGAGAATCCGATGGCTTTCCAGGTCTAGTTGTCGATCGCTACGGAGATTGCTTAAGCGCAGAAGCCTTCAGCTTGGGCATGGCCCAACGCGCTCCTGAAATCCTCCTACGCATGCACACACACCTAGGTACCAAGCACGCTCTGGTGTGTGCTTCGCCTCAATTCTCAAGCCAGGAAGGTGGGATCTGGCAAGACACCAAATCCGAGAACTTCCCCCCTTATGCAACCATCGAAGAAAACCAAGTCAAATACCGCATCCACTTTGGCACCGGACACAAAACCGGTTTCTTTTGCGACCAAAGAGAAAATCGCGCAATCTTGGCAAGCCATGCTGCAGGTAAAAGCGTTTTGGATGTCTGCTGCTACTCGGGCGGATTCTCAGTCGCGGCCGCCAAGTCAGGCAAAGCATCCGATGTGGTAGGAGTCGATCTCGACGAAGAAGCTTTGGTGATGGCCAAGAAAAATGCTGACATCAACGATGTTCGCATCAAGTATGTCCATGCCGATGCTTTCGCATACATGCGGGACATGGCTCGAAACAACAAACAATTCGATATCGTCGTGCTCGATCCCCCAAAACTGATCCGTTCTCGCACCGAACTCGAGGAAGGAACCCGCAAACATATCGACCTTAATCGACTCGCTATCCAGTTGGTCAAAAAAGGTGGAATCCTACTGACTTGTTGCTGCGCGGGCCTTCTCGATGGCCCTGCATTTATGCAAGTCGTCCAAAGCGCCGCTAGGGCCACGGGCACCAATCCCGACGGTAGCCGTTCCCGAGGCCGAGTCGTCCAAATCTTCGAATCCCGTTCCGCAGCAATGGACCATCCCGTTGCGACGCACTGCCCCGAAACAGGCTACCTGAAAGCCTACTGGTGCCGAATCCTTTAACAATCGATCCCGTCACCGAGCCGACGAGCTTCGATCTCAAACGGATTGTCCCAATAAGGATCCTTGCCCCTGATCTTGAGCCATAGCCCCGCCCCAAGATACATAGGGACAAACAGCAGACCCCATCGTTGGTACTGGTCTACATGGACGCGCTCGTGATCCCACGTCGAATAAAAAGTGTCTCGATCTTTCGCCAAGATCGAATGCCCAAAGGTCATGGCCGCCGCTCCGCCGATAATCGGAACTCGAACCAGTAGACGCTCGATCGCCGGGCCAATGACTCCAATCGTCCCTCGATGCACCAGCAGACTTCGAGCGCCTCGAATCGGTATGAAAAAAACAAGCAGACCCAAGAGTGTATAAGGCGACGGCCAGAGGTAACGCCACGCGATACTCGACCAATAGAGGAAACGCATGGTAATTGGCTAATTACTCCGAAGCCCTTTTTCTTGGAAGCAAACCTACAATCAGCAGAACGATCGCTAGAATCCCAAAAGCACCCAAAGCAGGTCCATTGGAATAGAGGAACGACTGCCATGCGTCACCAGCCTTGAGTAGCTCCTCAGACTTCGTCTCCCAACCTAAGCGACTCGAAAAATCCCAACGCTCGAGCCACTCCTTCCTGAAGTTCATGAACGAGATCAACACCGCCGCGATCGCTCCGCCGGCAATGTAACCGGAACTCAATAGCACCGAAGGACTCGAATCGTCTTCCTTACCCTCTGGAACCCGATGGTACCGATCGACCATCCAGCGAATCATCCCACCGACGAAAATCGGGGTCGATGCTGCCAACGGCAAGTACACGCCTACCGCAAAAGGTAAGCTTGCGACTCCACTGAGTTCCAAAGTGATCGCAATGACTACCCCTAAAAGCACCAGTCCCCAAGGTAATCTTCGATCCAAAATCCCATCGATAATCAATTGCATGAGCACCGTTTTGGGAGCATCAAATTTCCCTTTCGAGACATCGCGTCCTTGATCATCCTGCTTGAGACTCCCATTGACGGCTGGATCCACTAGATAAACCGGCGTGCCTTGATCATCGAGCAGATACTTACCAGGTGGCAAAGCTTTATCGGTCTCGGCGCGTCCTAGGTTCAAAACATAGTACTCGGTCTGATCCTGCGCATAATCGCCCGATCGTACTCGACCTTTAGGCAAATCCGTGACATCGATTTTGACGTCCTTGTAGGCTTCAACTGCCTTCTTGCTATAAGTCGTGTTGGCTTCGTTCAAGGCTAGCAGCACCAACCCCACAACTAAAGCGCTCGTAAGTGCTCCGACCAAAATCGCGATCTGCTGGGACTTGGGGGTCGCTCCCACCAAATGCCCCGTTTTAAGTGCTTGGGCTGTACTTCCACCATTGGAAGATGCAATGCAAACCACACCCGCAACCGTCAACGCTGTGAGTTTGATCTCTTTGTTGATCGTCAGCCAACCAAATCCATCGAGCACCAGCAGGATCAAACAAGTCAACAGCAAGGTAGCGACGGTCATCCCCGATATTGGATTCGATGAGGAACCAATCTCTCCGGTCAGTCGCGAGGCGACCGTGACAAACAGGAACCCGAAAACCATGATCATGATCGCACCGACCAAGCCGGTGAAGCCGAACCCCAATCCCAACTGCGGCACGGCCATGAGCAAGCCGATGAGGATGACGCTGGCCAAGACCACCAGCGGGATAGGAAGATCCGTATCGGTTCGGCGCTTGCTCAATCCACCTCCAGAGCGGCTTGCAATTAAATCTTTGAAACTCGTAAAGACCGCACCGAGAATCACCGGCATTGCTTTGAGCATGCTCAAAATGCCCCCTGCGGCTACCGCACCTGCTCCGATGTAAAGAATGTAGAAAGTGCGGATGTCTTTGCTTTCCATATCGCGAATCAGCTTGGTCCCAGGCTCCAGAGGAACCTCCAAGCCTTCTCCAAATGTCACGATCATCGGTGCGATGACCAAGTAGGCCAATACACCCCCGGCGACCATGATGCTGGCAATTTTCGGACCGATGATATAGCCGACACCAAGCAAACTCGGATTGACCTCCATCGACAAAGAAGCCCCCTTGAGCCCGACGACTTTACCAGCCGATTGAGCAAACAGCGGCACAGTGGCTTCTTCTCTCCAGAGCTTGAAAACCTGCATGCCAGCTTGATAGAGGAATCCCAAGCCGAAACCTGAGAAGATCATCGACGCCGTCGAACCACCTTTCTCTCCAGCGATGAGCACTTCGGCACACGCACGCCCTTCTGGAAACGTCAATTTCCCATGTTGCTTGACGATGAACGCTTGCCGCAAAGGGATCATCAACAGGATCCCCAGCAATCCACCAAAAACACCGATGGTCATCACACGCACGACATCGATATCAAACCCAAGCAACAAAAGGGCTGGCATGATCAAACCGACGGCAAAGGCCAGCGATTCACCAGCCGAACCGGTCGTCTGAACGATGTTGTTCTCCAAAATCGTTGTCTTGCGCAATCCAGTGATAGTGATGGAGAGTACCGCCACGGGAATCGATGCCGATACGGTCAGGCCTACTTTGAGCACCAGATAAATCGATGAAGCCCCAAAGACGATCCCGAGCAACGCTCCCATGACCACAGGGAACCATGTCAGCTCAGGTACCCTCGCATCATCCGAAACATAGGGCTTGAATTCAGGGGGATTGTCTTGCATGTTCGACCCTTCGATTCTAAAAACCCTATGCCCTAACCCATCAGTCAATCAGGCGAGCAACCGACTACTTCACGCCGTGCATCAACTTGTTCACAAAAGGTGAGACCAAAAGATACAAGATCCCAAAACCAGCTCCTAACCACCAGAGCTGGTTGAAGACCGTCGCATACTGGTCCATGTTGCGGACGGCTTCTTGACCGTGGCCACCGCCTCCACCTCCACCCTGCGAAGCCAAAGCGGCGATAAGCCCGGCAAAATAGTTTGCCATCGCAGTCGACAGGAACCATCCACCCATGGCCATCCCAGTATCGCTGGGCTTGGCTAACTTAGTCACCATCGAAAGTCCAATCGGCGACAAACACAACTCAGCCACCGTATGAATGAGATAGGTTAAGCCTAGGATTGTCCAAGCGACCTTCGCGTTCGGTGCGGTACCCTTGATGGCCCAAACCAAAACATAGAAACCCAATCCCACGCAGAACAAAGCAATCGCAAACTTTGCAGGAATCGATGGATTCAATCCCTTCTTATCCAACCAAGGCCATAGCATCGCAAACAACGGGGCTAAAGCGATGATAAAGAATGCATTGAAACTCTGAAACAATGAGAAATCGAAGGGGGATTGGACAAAGTCCCGTGCGAAGAAGTTCAAGGACGATCCAGCTTGTTCGAAGAGCGCCCAAAACAAGATATTGGCGATGAACAAGATCATCATCGCAATGTATCTTTGCAATTGGACTGTTTCACCACTCTGAATGCCACTGACGACAAAGTAGATAATCAGCCCTACCATCATCGCCGAGAGCACGTAGCCAAGCAGAGCACTCTTGCTCAGCAGGATAAAGATCAGCGGGACAATCGCCAGGGCACCGGCCAAAACGATCATCACCGGTCCCATCCCCTCACGCCCCTTGGGCGGAACACCTACTGCACCAAGCATGCCTCGCCGGAATTGAAAAATGATGATCCCAAGGATCATACCTAACGCTGCGGCTAGAAACCCGTACTTGCGTCCATACCATACACCGATCATCGATGCGCATACGATCGGGGCAAAGAATGCCCCGGCGTTGATCCCCATATAGAAAATCGTAAATCCCGAGTCTCGCCGCGCATCGGTCGGATGATAAAGCTTGCCGACCATCGATGAAATGTTCGGTTTGAACAAACCATTTCCGGCGATCATCACCGATAGGCCAACGAGGAACATATTGAGATCTTGAAAGAGCAGCATGAACATACCGACAGCCATCAGAATCCCGCCGAGCAAGATCGAACGTTGATACCCGAGGAAGCGATCCGCAATAAGGCCTCCAAAAATCCCAGTCGCGTAAACCAGAGAGGTAAAACCTCCATAAGTCAAACTCGCCTGCGTCTCAGATTCGTCCTTGGGTAGGTCTCCAAAGAACGTGTCGGCAACGTATACCGCGAGCATCGCTCTCATGCCGTAGTAGCAGAACCTTTCCCAAAACTCAGTCGAAAAAAGCATCCACAGCGAACTTGGATGCCCTAAGAAATCTCCCGTCGGCGGTGCGACATAGCCTTGTGCAGTGCCCTCAGATCCTAGATCCGAACCGCTCG
>JAJTFC010000079.1 GCA_021298315.1 Planctomycetaceae bacterium | reverse complement strand
AGCAAACTCTTCTTTGATCCAGCGGTTCGACACCAACGGCGATGGTAAGATCGACGAACAAGAACGTCGGGCAGTTCGAAGTAAAATGCAACAGATGCAGAACAAGCCTGGGGCGATGACTCCCTCGGCTCAACCGAAAATGATCGGAAATCGAACGATCACCGACATGCAATTCGCATCGAGCGATGGCAAGCTCATCCCTTGTGTTTTGTCGATGCCGCAAGGCACAGGGCCTTTTCCAGTGCTAGTGACCATTCACGGAGGACAAGGGAATCGAGACTACAACTACATTCGATCCATGGCTGCCCCCAACAATCTTTCTCCGACTATTTCCGCGTTCAATGAGCAACCCTGGGCCATCCTTGCCATCAGTTACCGAGCTGGCAATGGAGCCCTCTTGGGCATGGAACAAGACGATGTGATTGCCGGCATCCGGTTTGCTAAAACGCTGCCTAAGGTGGATGCGGCCCGTGTAGGAGTCGTTGGAGGAAGTCACGGAGGGCATCTAGCACTCGTGGCGGCCGAGAAAATGGGACGCGAGTTTTTGTGTGTCGCGGTTGGATCGCCTTGGATGACCGATCCGATCGTCTACATGATGGGTGCCCCGAACCAACCACCGCTTTCGAAGGTGCCGGCCAAGGCCCGCGAGGAGTTGCAATTAAACGGCAAGAGAATCCTCAACGGTATGAAACGCGGACGTCAAATGTCAGATCAAGAGTTGATTGCTTTTGCTACCGAGCATTCGATCGAAGCCAATTCGGACAAGATTGTCATACCGACACTTTTCGTCACCAGTCGCGGCGACGATCAAGCGCCCCATGTCCTGATTGAGCCGATGATCGAAAAGATGAAGGCCAAGAACAAGGAGGTGCAGGTCTATACGGCACAGAAAAGTCCTCATGGTTTCTATTGGGCTCGCAGCGTCAGCGCAGCAAGAGATCTACGCGGCGAAAAAACCAAGGAAGAGGAGATCGAGGAATTGATCGCAAGGCGAACGATCATCGAATTCTTTACCAAGAATTTTGGTCAAGAAGATCTCAAGACAGAAGAATCGCCGAACGATTCTCAACCCTCGCCAAATCCTGACGTTGCAAAAACAACTCCCGTACGAATTCAAAGTGGGGAACTGGTTGGCCAGCAGCAATCCGACGTGCGAATTTTTCGCGGGATACCTTATGCAGCCGCTCCGGTTGGCGAATTGCGATGGCGGTCCCCAAAGCCCTTTGGGACTTGGACGGGCATCCGGGAAGCGACCCAGTTCGGTGCGCAGGCCCTGCAGGGTGAGACCTTCGGCCCACGCAGCGCTCAAAGTGATGATTGTTTATTTCTTAACGTGTGGACCCCGAACAATGCAGATGCAAACTCCAAATTGCCGGTGTTGGTATGGTTTCATGGAGGCGCATTCATCCAAGGTTCCGGGGCACAGCCTCGCTACGATGGAACTGAACTGGCTCGGCGTGGTGCTGTCGNNTACCGATTGGGGCCGATGGGCCTGTTTGCTCATCCGGCGCTTACGGCCGAAAGCGCCCCCAATGAACCTCTCGGCAACTTTTGCCTCCTGGATATGATGGCCGCATTGACATGGACACGCGAAAACATCGCTGCCTTTGGAGGTGATCCCAACAATGTAACGATCTCTGGATCCTCGGCCGGAGGTACCAGTTGCCTGTTCCTGATGGGGATCCCACAAGCCGAGGGATTGTTTCATAAAGCCATCATCCACAGCAGCGGCGGAATGCAGAATATCCAAACGCTGGCTGAGGCGGAAGCTGCAGGGGTTCGGTTGGCCGAGAAGTTGGGGCTCGGTGCAAACGCCTCAGCCAGTGATCTGCGAAAAATCGCTGCGGGTGATGCTGCCGTAGGAGTCGCTGCGATTCGTCAGTTGAATCTGCCTGTCAAACCGATCGTCGACGGGCGGTTGGTCAAGTTCACTCCTTCGGAACTTTTCGCTCAGGGCAAACAAACGCGAATACCGGTTTTGATTGGTGGCGCAAACGGTGAAAGCGGAGCTAGGCAACTGGGTGATCAGGTTGCAACGGGGGGTGCGTTCAGTTTCCAGCGCGACTTAGTAGAACAGATGCACAAATCGGGCCAACCTGTTTGGATGTTTCAGTTGACTTTTGTTCCACCTCAATCTCGAAACAATCGCATCGCAGCCCAGCACGGCGAAACGGTCGCTTATTCCTTCGGAACCATCGGGCATTCGATAGCTAGCCAGCACGGATTTCGCAATGAACAGGTGGCAACCAAGGCCATGCAATCCAGACGAGGTGGCGGCAGAAACGCCGGGGGCGGGCGTGAGGATGATTCTCAACCAGTCGAGGAGTCCGAGCAAGGACGAAAGATCAGCGCTGCGATGATGGACTACTGGATAGCCTTCATGAAGGACGGAAAGCCTAGCAGCAAAGATCTGCCCGACTGGCCCGCTTATCGACCCTCCGAACCGAAAGTGATGGTCTTCGGGAACGAAAGCATCGCGGCCAAATAGAATCCAAAGGTCCGATCGGGCTTGCAAGTCATCATCGTTTAGCCACATTCTAGGCAATCCGAAACCTCCGAGTCGCCGCGAAGGCTTAGGTGGTAAGAGGCCACAACAGCAACGAGGTCGGACCGAGGGTGTCGGTAAGGGAACGAACGACATTTCCGCTCCCGAGGAGTATTGGGCGTTCTTTGATGCGATTTTGGTTATGATCTAGGATCTCTCCAGAGCATGAAATGCCAGGAGTTCACCCCACTGTCAAAAAGTAAGTCATCGCTATGAAAAACTGGTTGTTTCTGCTGGCCGCGATCATCGCAGAAGTCATCGGGACGTCGGCGTTGAAAGCCAGCGAGGAGTTTTCAAAACCGATTCCCTCGATACTTGTGCTACTTGGGTACGGGATTTCCTTCTACTTTCTATCGCTGACGCTCAAAGCCATCCCGGTGGGCATAGCCTATGCCGTTTGGTCCGGGATGGGGATCGTGCTGATCTCGCTGACAGCATGGATTTTATTTGGCCAAAAAATCGATGGATGGGGGCTGCTCGGAATGTCGCTGATCCTCATCGGAGTATTGATCCTGAACTTACTATCCAAAACGAGCAACCATTCCGTTGCAGGCTGAGAACGACTAATGGATTTAAACAAGTCATGATAAAGCTTCCTTAAAAAGCTAATCGTCTTAAATCGATTCAGGCGTTTTCGAGTACGAGTACGAGTACGAGCACGAGTAACGCAAAGCTGAGTACGAGAAAGCCGAACTTCTACCCACTAAAATACCTGAAGGACCTAAAATGATGCCAACGACACGTCAATCCCTTTGCATTTTTCTTCTAGCACTTCTTGTAAATCTTGGGTTTTCCCAAGATGCCGCTAAAGATGCCCCGGCGGCGCAACGTGAGTTGGCTTGGGTCACACCCAAGGTCACTGGGATTCGTGTTTCGTTCGAGACCTTCGACAGCAAACTTGTTGGGTCCAAGGTCAGTTATCACATCTACAAACCGGCTGCTTATGATGCGGATCCCACGAGCCGATTTCCGGTTGTGTATTGGTTGCATGGTTCCGGGGGTGGACTGCCGGGGATCCCAAGAGTCGCAAGCATGTTTGATGCCGCGATCCAAGCGGGCAAGACTCCAGCGTGTCTTGTCGTCTTCGTCAACGGATTGCCAGAGGGGATGTATGTCGACTGGAAAGATGGTTCAGCGCCGATCGAATCGATGATCATCAAGGAGCTCCTCCCGCACATCGATACGAACTACCGTACGATCGCCCAGCGGGAAGCAAGGCTGCTCGATGGATACAGCATGGGTGGATATGGTGCAGCGCGTCTGGGATTCAAATACACTGAGTTGTTTAGAGGAATCTCGATCATGGGTGGAGGACCCCTGCAAGCCGAATTGGTTCAAACACCCAGAGCAGGACGTCGGCGAGCTCAAGAGGTTCTAGACAAAGTTTACGGAGGAGACCAAGAGTACTTCAGGAGCGTAAGCCCAAGACGTCTGGCCGAGCAGCATGCTCAAAGCATTCGAGAGCTGTCGATCATTCGGCATGTCTGCGGCGATCGTGATGAAACGTTCGAGAATAATAAGGCTTTCCATTCGCACATGGAAAAGCTTTCGATCCCCCACAGTTGGACGGTGCTCGAGGGAGTCGATCACAATCCTTTGAAGACTTTTGAAGCCCTCGGGGATTCAAATTGGGACTTTTATAAAAGGGTGTTCACTCCATCGAGGGATAAGCCTGTGGTCAATCCAAAGCCTGACTTCGAAATCGCATTGAAGGTCAAGCAGCAGGACCGCCGCGCCTTGGTGGTCAACGCTCCGACCGATGGCAGCCGGCGGGCTGCGGTGATCGCGCTGCACGGAGGACAAGGGAGCGCCCAGGTCATGCGTTCCAACTCTAGTTTCGATCCTTTGGCGCGGTCCGAAGGCTTCATGGTTGTTTATCCGGAGGGAACCGATTTTGGCAATGGCAGGCACGCTTGGAACACAGGGTTTCTACTTCGCAGGCAAGTTCGTGATGCCGATGATATTGCTTATCTAGATATCTTGATCGACACACTGATCAACGAGCATGGAGCCGACCCGACAAGAATCTACATGACAGGAGGTTCGAATGGAGGCATGATGACATTTGTCTATGCGGTCGAGAGACCTAATAAACTAGCCGCCATCGCCCCGGTGGTCGCTTCGATGTTCACGTTCGACAAAAAACCTTCGGTGCCCCTACCGATCCTGATGATCAACGGAGGCAAGGACCAAGAGGTACCGATCGAGGGTGGGATGAGCAAGAACCGTTTGGTGAGCGTCGCTCAGGAAGCACCCTTTAAACCCCTCAAGGATGTCGTTGATTTTTGGGCACAGGTCAATCAATCCCAGAGCAAACCCAAGGTGCGCCAAGAGGGTGATGTAACGACGAGCGTCTATGCCGCAAGTCAAGATGGGGCCGAAACGGTAAGTGTCGTCGATTCGGCTGGGGGACACGGATGGCCAGGCTCACGCAATCGGCGGGAAGGCAACGGACCGATCCAGTCGTTCTCCGGTGCAGAGCGAGTGTGGGAGTTTTTTAAAGACAAAAAACGCGCTGAGACCAAGTAGCATCGCTCCCGTCTTGATTGTCTAAGGGATTCTTGGTATCCACTGGAACTGTCAGGTCTTCGTTTTCCAGCAACCTCGTCATCCAAATTGTGTTTCATGCATTCTAGCGAAAGTTCGCCAAAAAAAGCGATTGGAAAAGGTACTCTCTTGCAGGGTACTTTTGCTCAGGGCCCATCGGCAAACAGTGTTCGATCGGCTGATGGTAAGGTTCATACCGTTCCTGCCGGATGGGAGCTTTTGGCACCTGGGGATGCGGCATTGACAAGGCGAGTCAAGGCGGCGGGCGAATACTGGATGGTTCAGGAGAAGAAGGGACGTAAGGTTTTTTCGAAGGGGATCTGGGCACCCAAGGCGACCATCGCGCGAATTCAGAAGGACTTGGAAGCCGAGCGTTCCACCGAGAGCTTTGCAAAACGAAAGCAAGCCGACGCTCAGAGGCGCGAAAAAACTCAGACCGAGTACGTCGAGGACTTTACGCAATCGGTATTTCAATTCCTAGATTTTCATGCACGGCACGAACGGCTCGCGCGTCGTATGGCTGAGCTGATCTCCGCGCATGCGACTCCAGTCGGGAGTGGAACGGTGGCTCGAACCAAACGAATACCGATCGAGCAGCGGGCTGAAGCGGCCGTGATCGCTTGGATGCGTCATCAAACAACCGGTTACGATTCGATGGTCATCCCGAGAGTCAAAGGAAAGCGAAGAGAAGTGCGTCGTATGCTCGCTCAACGATCCAAGGAGCTACTGGCTCGTTATCGCAAAGGAGATCTGGGCGATGCGAATTGCCCCTTGGCCATCGCAGTATCGAAATCCGAATCGGGTAATTAAGATTCTTGGTTCCCTTATACGCTCAAGCGATGACTGTTATACTCTTAACCATACGAAGAGAGCCGATCGAGTTCCCGAGTTGGAATGCGATCAAGGGATTTACTAGGGATGGGCTTTGGTCTCCAACAGAGGTGAACTCACAATGAAAGAACTAGCTTCAAACAAGGAATGGAAGAAATGGGGAGAAAGTGATCCTCTGTTTGGTGTTGCATCATGGAATAACAAAAACAAGGACGGATCAAACCCTTGGACGAACGAGGATTTCTACCAACTTGGTGAGTCGGACTGGCGTGACTTCCGCACGCATTGGGAGCGTTATGGATTAAGCAGCAACGATAGTTGCTTGGAAATCGGTTGTGGTGCTGGCCGCATTACAAAACAACTGGCTCTTTACTTTAAAGAAGTGCATGCGGTCGATGTATCTGAAAAGATGATCGAATACGCTAAGACGCATGTGACAAGTTCATCGGTATCGTTTCATGTTTCGACAGGGGTAAATATCCCCTTGAATGATCAGTCCGTGAATTCGGTGTTTTCAACCCATGTGTTTCAACACCTTGATACTTTGGATATCGCAAGAAATTATTTCAAGGAGATATCGAGAGTTCTGAAACGCAATGGAACAATGATGATCCATCTGCCGATTTATAAATGGCCTTCGAGCTCTCGGGGATTTAAACAACTCTATGCAATCCGAAAACAGTTGAGTGATGTTCGAGCTAGCATGAGACGATCGCTTATGGAGTTTGGGTTGGGTAAGCCGATCATGCGCGGATTATGGTATCCGGTCGACTTTTTTTATGAGGAGTTTCCGAAGCTTGGGCTTGATGACATTGAGATCTCTATGTTTGTCACGAAGAGTAATAATGATCCCCATCCATTTGTTTTAGCCAGAAAGGGTTGACCTCGTCCCACAGGTATGTGCGCGTTAGCGGCGAGGCCACAGAGTGAACGAGATTTTTTCTAGGGAGATTTCAACACCGGTTGGACGAATGCTTGCGCTGGCCACGAGCGAGGGGCTCTGTGCGCTTGAGTACTGCCAAAGCGCAAGACTAGGACTTTGGGAGCAGCGTCAGAGTCGTTGGTTTCCAGATAGCAAGCTCGTATCGAGCGACCACCCACATCTTACGGATTGCCAGCAGTGGCTTGCGGCTTATTTTGAGTCCCAATGGGATCATTTGCCCAACGTGCAATTAGACCAAAGAGGTACACCGTTTGAGTTGCAGGTTTGGCAATCGATGCTCGGGATACCTAGGGGCCAGACAAGGACTTACAAACAGATCGCCGTCGGTTTGGGAAACGCAAACGCTTCGCGAGCCGTCGGCAACGCATCGAGGCGCAACCCGATCTCCTTGATTGTGCCTTGCCATCGCGTGATAGGTTCGAGCGCTAGCCTCACTGGCTATGGAGGAGGCCTAGCGAACAAAAACTTCCTTCTCATGCACGAGAACTGGCAAAACGACTTAATCGGCCTTTGAGATCTCGAATGTATGTGGACTAAGACTTAGCGCTTTTGCGACTTCTTCGTCCAGTTCGGATACCTTTTGCAAACGCTGTGCGATCAGTTCCTTTTTCTTTTCCTCGAGTTGCTCGCGAGGCAGCACTGCATAGACCCACTCGGGAACACCCGTTAGGACGATGCCACGAAAAATTTGGTCGTGATGATAACGATTCTTGTTCTCGATAGCTTCTTTGACCTTCTTGGCTTGCTGAGCGATAGGCCCAGTTTTGAGCACCTCGGCCGAAATGTCTACGCCATTGGCCAACGCTTGTGAGTTCAGTTCAGCGACGGCGACAGAGTCGATTCGAACTTGATAATTGCCGGGAGCCAAACCGGTGATTTGGATCTTGTAGTCGTTCAATTCATCGAGAATCGGTGTCCAGGGCAAGATGCTCGCTGCGTCTTCAGGGAAGAAGGGTAACGCCTTGTCGAGCTTTTGGAATTTCACACCGTTAGTGGTCGATTCGAGACCTTCGACGCTACAGTTTTCTTGAGCGAGAATCTTTTTCTCTTTTGCGTCAATCGAAACCGAAGCGACCAGGGACGGGAAGTTTAACCCTTTGAGGATCGAGGCGGCCATGAGTGCTTGGCCAGGTGGCCCTGGGTGAACGGCATCTCCGGCGGTGATCCGATTGTATTTGTCGTCCTTGGATCTGGCTGAATCGAGTACCCGAAGGTAGGGGTGGAACTGATCGACAAAGGTGCCGTGATTCTTTTCGGAAATAGTTTTTACACCTTCGGAAAATTTCTCGAGGGTTTGATTATAGCCAGTCAGCGCCGTTTTGCCTTGTTCGTCGTTATCGAGGGGTTGCGGGGTTACCCAAGCGGTACGAATATTAGCCGCCTTGGCTTGATCTGCCATGCCTTGCAACCCATCCATATAGGGTTTGAAAGTTTGTTCGGAAAACTCGCGGTAACTGCCATCGTTCATTCCAAAATCGACGGTCATCGCCGTTGGCTTATGGAGCAAGACATCGCGGGCGAATCGCGAGTTTCCACCGACGGATCGATCTCCTCCTATGCCTACGTTTCGAAAAGTGATTTTCCAATTTGGAAATCGAGTCACGGTCCACATCTCGACATAATTCGAGTAGAGGTGTTGTTCGGTGATGCTATCTCCGATCATCACCACGCGATCCCCATCGCGAAAGAAGAAGTCTTGGGCGATTGCATCTGCACAAAAGCCTAGAGAAGCTACCGCTAGGAATGTCAAACGAAAGAGTTTATTCATAATGGATTCGAAAGTGTAAAAGGAAAAAAAGTTTCTTCAGGATTTACTGTGGCTACTCAGTCCAATGGTACGTGTACCGCGAAGCTGAGTACAAGAAAATCAAGGTAGACTGTAGTAGACCGCAGGGGGTAACGCAAATTTGGCTGGCAACGGCAAGTTCGTATCGGCTTGCTCCCACCGATTAGAACTCTTGACCTGCAAGCCTCCAGCGAGTGTGATCGCACCGGATTTGGACATCACAATCGGTGCCGAATCATTAGCAATCGTCTGCGGATTTTGAGTCGCTTGGCTGGCATCGATTTCTAAAACAAGAACATTCGCATCATCGTTTCCGAAGGTTTGCGAGGCCTCGATCTGAAAACTGCTTATCGAACTTGAGTCCTTGCTCAGTTGTAGTCGATGGCCGTTGATCCACGCACTTTTGATCCGTGGATGGCTGAGCGTGACCGCATCGGAAAACGACTCCGGAGGGAGTCTCAGCGAACATCGAACCAGGGCCTTGGCTGAGGACTGCGATCCAGATTGCTCCATCCACCGTTTCCAGGTGGTCAGTTCCCAGTCGGGATCTTTTTGGCTGATTTTCTCGACGTCCCAGGTGGGTTGATCCTTGCGACTACGTTTGTCATTGGCAAATACGACGGGTTTGCCACCGATGATCTGATCGCTGGTGATCGTAGGGCAGATGTGCTCTTCGACGTAAGCGATCATCAAGTCGTTGCCTGTGTAGTGATCGACAAACGGCCAACGTTTAGGATTGTACATGCAGTCGGTCAGATCGCGTACGAGGACGACGTCCAATCGGTTTTCTACCAATTGCCGAAGTCCAAAGGGTCTCCCTAAGACGCACATGTTCGTATGCACACCGATCATGATCACATGTTCGATTTGGTTCTTTTTCAGGATCGCCCAGACTTCGTCACCTCGATCAGAGACATAGTCGGTATCCGGGTCGATCGAAAGGGCAGGATTTTGGGTTTTCCAAGGAAGGCCTGGGTTTCGCCCCAGACCCTTGAGCTTGTCTGCCCACTGCTGATGCTCGGCAGGATCGTCGTCCTCGCCACCATCGGATTGATCGAGCGGATAGATTCCCGGTTCCTCTTTAGTCGTTTTGCAATTCCAAGATGCAATGTTTAGGGGTAGGTCCTTTTTGGGTACTTGCTCGGCCCGTGTCCGTGCCGGATGCCCTTGATAATGAGGCATGCAATCGCTGGGTGAATGGATCACGAGCGAACCGGACTTGCGCGCCATCTGCAGGAGTTTTTCCATCCCCGGCAGCATCTCTTCGAGTCGCCGCACCGCATTGATCGAATGGTGATAGTCCCATACATCGCAAACGATGATCGCTGTAGACTTAGGATCCCATTGCACTGCTGTCTGGTTTCGAACCTTGCCGCTGGTACCCTTGTCGATCCCCCTTTTGCTCAGCCGATACATGTCAGTGGATTGTGCGTTTGCTTTCGAGAAATCGACTAGATGCATCGCGGTAACAACCAAACCGATCGCGACGATTGCGCTTCGTATGGGTAGCCATAGATTGCGTTTCATACTTCGTGTCCAAATTCAAAATATTGGTTTTGAGCGTCCCTGAGCGATCTTCGGATTATAGACTCTTCAGCGACCTCGATGCAAAGAGCGGACCCACAGGAGACTTGAAATCGCCCCAAGAATTGCAAGAGCCACGGCAAGTCCGGCTTCGCGATTCTTAGTTCCATAATGCAACAGATCGAACATACGCATCGCGAGGGTTGTGACCCCAGGGGGTTGAACCAGGAGGTAGCTGGCAAGATCTCCAAAGGCTATAGAAAAACCGATGCAAAAAGTGGTGATCCAGCCCCACTGCGAATAACGCACCCAAGAATACATGCGAGTCGTAGCTGGTAGTTGTCTTTCGAGTTGCATCAAGTCGCCCAAGCGATCCTGGTATTGTTGCCGAGTGATCCAGAGCAAGCCAAAGACGACAGGTAGAACTCGAAACTGAAGTGCCAGGATCGGACCGAGCAAGGTTCGATCCGACAGGAAACTCAAAGAGGCGGGTAAGCATCGATTAAGAAGTTGCCCGATCGCTAAATTGATCAAAGGGCCTGGGGTCGCTAGCATGCACCCGAGCAATCCGATTGCCAAAACCTGGCCATTTGGTTTGCGACCGATCCAAAGAAGGATCGAAGCAAGAGCAATACTCAGGGCTGTGGCCCAGAGGCTCAGTTGCAAACTCCAACCCAATTCGCCTGTGAAGTCTTGGACATGCCACAACGAAGTAGCGCATTCCGAAAGGCTCCAGATCCTGACTCCTTTGCCCTCGACGATCGAGGATCGAAAGCCCATCCGAGAGATCAAGTTCAGCCAAGGAACGACGAAGCACACCAGCAAAGCCGTCCAAGTCAAAAGGTTCAGGAATGCCCGATGGGTTTTGGAGAAAGCCAGTTGGGTTGTTGAGTCTTTCACCATCTGCGATCGATTCGTGCTTGAGATTCTCGGAAGGATTGCTCCGAGGGATAACGCTAACCCTGTTGCGATAGAAATGCCCCAGGCAAACAGAATCGGCAGGCTTCTTAACTTGCCGAATTGGACTTGCTGATAAACACTCTCGCAAAGGGTTGGGATTTGGAACAAATTGGTTACGACCATATCGTAATGGACTGAGGCAAAGCCCCATAAAAAGGAGGCTAAGAGCCAGAGTTTGAGTTTCGGCAGGATCTGATACCAAAGGGTCCGCGATGGTCCCGATTCAACCAACGATTGATCGACGATCGGATCGTAGGTTCTACGCAAGCCCAGAGTGAGCATCCAGAAGCAATAGGGTGTGGCAGAGCAAGTGTGGATCCAGATGACGCTCGCCAAACCCATCCAAGGGTGCTTCGATGCGTCGACTTGGCTCAGTCGGAGCCACCCGTTGGATCCAAATCCAGCGCTCCAAGCGGTGGCTTGTACGTACAACGGGATGAGGAGAAAACTTGAAACAAGTGCGATCGCGAGTCTTGATCCGGCGATTCGAAACCAGCAGGTCGCAAGGCTTATCCACAGTGCAAGTGACGTAGCAAGGAGTCCGACGCAAAGACCGATACAGAGCGTCAGAAGGGTCGCTTGGCTAACTGAAACATCCCATTGCACCGAAGCGTCCTTTGGCTGAGGTTTCGGGGATTGCAGGTTCCTTGAGATCCTTCAAGAGTCGCTGAATGATTTTATCGGTGGTCATCCCCTCGGCCTGTGCTTGAAAGTTGGTGCTTAGGCGGTGTCGCAAGACGGGCACAGCGATTCGTTTGATGTCTTCGATGGCGATATTGAATCGTCCGTCCATGGCCGCCATGGCCTTGCCGGCCTGGATGAGAAACTGGCCGGCGCGGGGTCCTGCGCCAAAGTCTAGGAGTTCTTTGACGACTTCGGGGGAATCGGATTCCCCGGGTCGTGTGGCTCGCACCAAGGCAACGACATACTTGATCACAAACGGGCTTACGGCGACGGAGTTGACGAGTTTTTGGATATTGAGAATGGCTCGAGCCGAGAGGACTTTGGCGATCTCTGGTTTCTCCCCTCGGGTGGTGGTCGTTAGGATTTTTTCTTCTTCGTCGGCGCTCGGGTAACCGACTTTGATGTTGAACATGAAGCGGTCGAGTTGGGCTTCGGGGAGCGGGTAGGTCCCTTCCTGTTCGATAGGATTTTGAGTTGCGATGGTAAAGAACGGATCTGGGAGCGAGTAGGTCTGCCTTCCGATGGAGATTTCTCGTTCCTGCATCGCTTGCAAGAGGGCCGCTTGGGTTTTCGGTGGCGTTCGGTTGATTTCGTCTGCGAGCAAGATGTTCGTGAAGATTGGGCCTTCGACGAAACGAAATTCGCGGCGACCTTGGGCATCCTCCTCAAGAACGTTGGTACCTGTGATGTCTGAGGGCATCAAGTCGGGTGTGAACTGGATTCGCTTGAAGTTCACATCGAGGATTTTGGCGAGCGAAGAAACCATGAGGGTTTTGGCCAACCCCGGGACACCTTCGAGCAAGCAATGGCCTCGGGTAAAGACAGCCGCGAAGAGTTGTTCGACGACATCCTCTTGGCCGACGATGGCTTTACCGAGCTCGATCTTCATTTGTTCGTGGTGTTCGCGAAACTCGCGAAGCAAATCGCCGATGCTACGAGGGTTTTTGCCGCTAGGACCGCTGGCGTTGCTCACAATGATTTCCGTGTCAAAATGCTTATGTAGAAAGAATCGTTCCGACCCGCTATGATACCATCTTTTTCCGGGTGTTGTTCTAAGGAATCCCGAAACCATGACCAATCAAAAAGTGGATGTTGTCGCTCACTTGCACGCCAAGGCGGGTAAGGAATCAGAGCTTCGCAAGGTGCTCGAGTCGTTCGTTGCTCCGACGCGTCAGGAAGAGGGGTGCATAAGGTATGATCTCTTTGTCGATTTGGATCATCCTAATAAGTTCACGTTCATCGAAGAGTGGGCGAGTCGCGACGCGTTGAACAAACACGGTCAGTCTTCGCACATCCAAGAGGGCCGCAAGCATTTCCCAGAGCTACTCGGGGAACCAGCTTGGGTGCAAGTTGCCGTTCGCATTCTTTGATGCATGCCGAGCGGTTTTTGAAAGTGGTTGGTCGCAAACCCGTAAGCCCCAATGGGGTTATCAAATGAACGACAAGCAGAGTCTCAGGTCATTGCTTTCTCCAAGATCGATTGCCGTCATTGGAGCTAGCGATGCGCCTGGCAAGGTAGGCACGAGCATCTATCGAAATTTGCTCGAGCATCGTTTCACTGGATCGGTTTATCCGGTCAACGCCAAGCACAAGACGGTCGCAGGCCAGAGAGCTTATGCTTCGGTGTCGTTGCTCCCCGAAACGGTGGAGCTTGCGGTGCTGTGCACCCCTGCCGCGACGATTCCGTCGCTGATCGAGCAATGCGGCGATTTGAAAATACCCGCTGCCTTGATCATCACTGCGGGATTTCGCGAAGCGGGTAGCCAAGGGATGGAGCTTCAACGCCAACTCGATGAAGCTCGATCCAAGTATCCGAAATTGAGGATCCTGGGACCGAACTGTTTAGGGTTGATTCATCCTGAATCGCGGATGAGTGCGAGTTTTGCCAAAGGGATACCCCAAGCAGGGAGTCTTGCGTTCCTATCTCAATCCGGAGCGCTCTGCACGGCGTTTTTAGATTGGTCGATTCGCGAGGGAATTGGATTCTCGAATTTTGTGTCGCTTGGAAACCAACTCGACGTGGGCTTTTCCGATTTGCTGGATTACTTGGCAGAAGATAAAGCGACCAGTGCTGCGATTCTTTATATCGAGTCGATCACCAAGCCAAAGGAGTTTATCGCGGCGGCTCGAAGGTTCACCTCTCGAAAGCCGCTGATCGCTTACAAAGCTGGTCGGTTTGCGGCTTCGGCTCAAGCGGCGGCTTCTCACACCGGTTCGCTTGCAGGTGTCGACGAGGTCTATCAAGCGGTCATGGAGCGATGTGGGATCGTGCGAGTTTATGACATGGAGTCGATGGTTCAGTGTGCCGAGTTGCTTTCCCAACAGGCCAGTTCGAATCCACCCCCGATCGGAGAGCGGATCGCTATTGTCACCAATGCAGGTGGGCCGGGGGTGATGGCAAGCGATATGCTGATCCAAGAGGGAGGGAGCTTGACGCAGCTCTCCCAGGAGACGCTCAAGGCGCTCGATGGTTGTTTGCCATCGAATTGGTCGCGAGGGAATCCTGTCGATGTCATTGGCGATGCGAGTCCTGAGCGATTCTCGCAGGCCTTGCGGATCGTGCTAGCCGATCCAAACGTCGATACCATCCTAGCGATTCTTTCACCGCAGGCGATGACCAACCCGACCGAGACTGCCGAGCGTGTTTTGCAGATTCCAATCCCACCGGATAAGCGAGTTGTGTCGACATGGATGGGTGGACTGTCGATGCAAGCCGGGATCGACAAGTTGCAAGCTGGTGGTATACGAAACTTTGATAGTCCCGAGCAAGCGATCCGAGGTTTGATGCGATTGGTCGGCTACAAGAAAATCAATTTGCAAATCGGCGAGTTAGAAAGGCTCGATGCGCAGTATGCTACAGAGGTCTTGGTTAAGAAGTCCGCCAATCAAAGCAAATCCAATCCCGTCTTGGATCCCAAGAACTTCTGCAACTTTACACGCATGCATGAATCTGCATCAGGGGCAGCAAAGACCATCACCGAGATGGATTCTAAATTGCTCCTGAGTCTCTATCAGATCCCAACACCACGGATCCAGATCGCTACGAACGCATATCAGGCCGTCGGACTTGCCGATTCGTTTGGCTACCCGGTTGTATTGAAAGTCCACTCCGGAGAGATCACTCACAAGACCGATGTAGGAGGGGTCCTTTTGTCGCTCAAGGATGCCGATGAGGTGGCTGAGGGATTTGACAGGATTATGGAAAATGTGGGCAAGGCTAGGCCGGACGTTCGGGTCGAAGGTATCTCTGTACAACCGATGGTTCGATTGGAGAATTCGGTTGAGTTGATCTTTGGATCCAAGAAGGATCCGGTGTTTGGGCCAGTGATCTTGGTCGGCTTTGGAGGCGTTACGGCTGAACTCTACAAAGACAGGGCTTTGGAACTGCCACCCGTGAGTCCTGCGCGTCTCATGAGGATGCTTAAGTCGCTCCAATGCTGGCCGCTATTGGATGGGTATCGAGGACGTCCTAAAGTCAAGATCGAGGCTTTGGCGGATATCATCGAGAAGTACTCTGAACTGATTCTCCAGCAGGAGTGGATCAAGGAGTCGGATTTGAATCCTGTATTGGTCAACGACCGCGAAGCGATCGTCTTGGACGCCAGATTCATCGGTTGAGTTGGAGCGATCCAAACGCAAATCAATCGTTGTTTGAATTCGGTAGGCTGATCGTGAATGTCGTGCCTTGGTCGACGATGCTACTGACGGAGATTTCACCTCCATGTTCTCTGACTATTTTTTGGCTTACGGGCAACCCGAGTCCCGTTCCTCGGTTTCCCTTGGTCGATTCAAAGAGAGAGAAAATGGTTGTGAGTTGCGATTTCGGGATGCCTATGCCGTTGTCTTCGATCACGATCTGGGTGGAAGTTGGATCCTGAGTGGCTTTCACGAGAACTTTTGCGTCAGGTCGTCCACCGGTTGCATCGATGGCATTGAGAACCAGGTTCAGCAGTGCATGGTGGATACCTTCGGGGTCAACCGAGACATTCTCGATGGATTCATCCGGTTGCCAAGTCAATTCAACCTTTGCATCGCTTGCGGAGGTTTTGGCGATAGCAAGAACATCTTGGATCAGTTGCACCAGATCAATCAATTGAAGTTTAGGTTTTCTTTCTTTGCTCATGGTGAGCATGTCCAGAACGAGGGATTCAATTCGCCCGTGAATTTTTTCGCAGATTTCCCAGCCTGAACGGATGGTGTCCACGTTTTGAGATTTGAGACCTTCGTTGACCATGTAACCGCCACCGCGAAGGCCTTGGAGGATGTTTTTCACATGGTGGGACAAGTTAGCGATGGTTTGTCCGACGGCAGCGAGTTTTTCGGATTGAAGCGTGCTTTGGTAGAACCTGGTATCTTCGATGGCCAAAGCGGCTTGATGGCCGATGGTGACCATCATTTTAAGGTGTTCGTCGTTGAAGACATTCAGTTCTGAATGCTTCGATTGTTTAGTAGCGCTGACGATCGTATCGATGTAGAGGACACCTACGACACCATATCTACCTCGCATCGGTACGCAGATGGCTTCGCACACGCCGCTGGCTTCGATGCTCGCGCTGGAATTCCAACGCCGGTCATCTTTGGCGTTGCTAGTCAAGACACCTTCTTCTTTTTTGAGCACATAATCCAGGATCGTTTTGCTGATGGTGATCTGGTGGTTTGACTGTATTTTGCGATTTTTTCGGTATACAGGATTCAGTGCACCGGTCGATTCATCCTGGAGCATCACGCAAGCGTGGTCGCATTGAACCCACTGAAAAATCAGATCGACGATTTGTTCGAGCAGTTGGTTGATGTCGAGAGTCCGGCTGACGGCCAAACTTGTTCGGTACATGATTTCCCATTGGGATTTATTGACCGACAACGGATTGGCTGTCTCTGGATCAAAGAATTCTGTTTCACCGACAGGATCGCTTAGATCTGCTCGACTGCGGATCTGAGAACTATCCATTGCCCCATCTGGGACGATGGCGATGCTTTGCGTTAGATAATCTTTGTCTGTCGAACTGGGGTTGGATTCTCGCAGTCGAAACACAAAGAGGAACTTACCGATTTGAATCCGGTCTCCATCGCACAGCACTTTCGATTGGATCACTTTGCCGTTGACGATCGTCCCATTGCTGCTTTTTAGATCCGTCAGCAAATATTCGCCTTTAGCGAATTCGATTTCTGCGTGCTTGCGGGACGTTTCGGTATCGTCTAGATGGATTTCGCAACGAGAATCTCGGCCGATTCTTTGCTTGGATTCCGATAGGACGTACCGCGTACCTACCCCTGAACCAGAGACTACGACAAACGCTGCCATCGCGTTTTATCCTTTTGAAATTTGCAACAAACCTAAATCGACACCCGGGCTGTATCCCGACAAGTGATTGCTACAGGCATCTAGGATAGTGCCAAAGGTCCTTCGTTGCAGTAATTTTCGTTCCCAAATCGGCCAATTTGGTGCCCAAAACCGTGGGCCAAACTCATGAGCAAGCGATTGTGCGGGGTGCTCTTGTATTTCAAGGATCTACCGGTTCGGAACCCTAGCCCACCGCCGATAAGAACAAACGGGATGTTTTCGAGCGTGTGGGAGTTGCCTTTACCTAGCTCGTTGGTCCAAAGGATGGTGGTGTTATCCAGGAGCGAGCCGTTGCCGCCGGGCTCGGGGATCTCTGCTAATTTTTGGGCTAGATATGCGATTTGCTCGCAGTACCAAATGTTGATCTTGGTCAGCTTCTCGACAGCTTGTTCGTTGGAATCCGGTTCATGGGAAAGACCATGATGGTCCTCTTCGATCCCTAGCCACCGCATCTTGGCTTGCCCAACCGAGTTGGTGAACTGGAAGGTAAAGATCCTTGCAAAGTCGGCTTGGATTGCATGGAGCATCAGATCCATTTGCTGACGGGTAAGGGTTGGGATGTTGTCGTTGCTGTCCTCAACCTTGGAATCGATTTCGGGGACGATATGGCTTTCGGTGGAGACCGGAGTCAATTGCTTTTCAAATTCACGCACTAGGGCTTCGTGCTCATCGAGCAGCCTTCGGTCCTCCTGACTGACCTTGGACCGGAGTTTGGCTAAATCTGCTTGGAGATCATCCAAGATGCTTCGTACGGTGTCTTGATCTTTGCGTTGGCCATAGAGTTTATTGAACATCGCCTGGGGCTGGTCGATCGGTGCGATCGGACGGTTTGGGCCTGCATAGACCATGCGTGTCCAAGTATCTGCTCGACTTGGGACCCCGACGCCGAATTCCAAGGAACCGAACCGGGTTTGGGTTTCTGGTTTGGACTGCAGGTAGTTCTTGATCTCTTGATCGATGGAAATGCCGCTAGCCCATCCGGCTGGCGTGTCCGAACCACCTTGAATGTTTCCTGGGTAGAGTTCAATACCTGTGAGCAAACAACCCATGCCTCGCATGTGGCTGTCCCCATCGCCTCGAATCTTGTCGCTGACACCATGGAGAGTCAGCAATCGATTCTTGAAGGGCTCCAGCGGTGCCATGATTCGTTTGAGGGAGAAGTTTTCTCCTTCCTCGTCGGGCCAGAAATTCGGAGGGATCACGCCGTTTGGACTAAAGACAACGATCAGCCTCTGCTTGGTCGCTTGAGAATTCGCTCGAACCAGGCTACCTAGGTTCAGTAGGAATGGCACGCTTGCCGAAGCGATCCCAAGGGACTTGGCAAACTCACGACGTGAAAGGTAGCTACTCATGATCGAGTGGATTTCTTTGATTGGTTTTTCGTGGACGGATGGGAACCTGAATTATAACTTCGCTTAGGCGATTTGTCGAAATTCGAGTCGCTTGGGAAATCAGAAAGCACCGCTTTGAGCGATGCCGTCGGAGGTCTCGGGTTGGCAAATGATCAGCCCCAACTCGATCAGCAGCGTTCGAACTTGGTAGGTGTTGTCTTGAAGCGATTTCGTTAGGCTTTCGGTCCGATCCAGACCGTATGCGGCCAGCGGTTGTTTGGTCATAAATTGGAACATCTGTTTGACGATCGCTTGATGGACCTCAGGCGAATTGCTCATAAAGTCACGGAACTGGGTTATGTTTTGGAATTCGACTTGATCCCCCAGGCTCGTGACATACAGACCGCTGGCATCGATCGGCTTGCCGGCATCATCACCCCGGAACCTACCGATGGCATCGTAGTTTTCGAAGACGAATCCCAGGGGGTTGATGACCTTATGGCACGATTGGCACATCGCTCCACTGGTTTGTTGAGCCACCCGCTCTCTTGTCGACAAGCCAGGAGCGGTCTGTTCCGAGATCGGAATAATCGCATCGACGGGTGGACGCAAGGTTCGTCCAAAAATGCGCCTAGCGAGAAATACCCCCCGATGGATAGGTGAGCTGCTGTCGTGGTAGGCGTAATAAGCCTGGACATAAGGATGCGTCAAAGCACCTGCTGAGCGTTGCTCGGGCATCGCGATTTTTTGAAAAGGAGCATCTGCAGCGAGATTTCCACCAAAGATGCTTGCCAAGGAGCCGTTTAAATAAATGGTATCGGCGTTGAGCAAACCTCGAAGATCGGTCTCGCATTTCGAGTAATCTTCTAAAAAGAGTTCCAGGCTCGTTCGAAGATCCGCTGCGATGGAAGGATTGAACATCGCAAAACGATCGTTGGACTTCGATAACTCCTTGTTGAAACTCAGCCCCAGCCATTCAAGATAGAATCGAAAGAGTTTGTTTTCGAAGCGAGAATCCTTGAGCATCCGATCGATGATCGGACGGAGTTGCTCGGGCGTGTGGGCTTCTTGTTTGGTGGCTTTTTCAAGCATCCAAGGGTCCGGGAGCGAATCCCAAAGGGCCAGGGCCAAGCGTGCAACGTTCTTTTCGTCTTGAGTCCCAGTGGTGGCTGGATACTGGAACTCAGGGGATGCCAAAGTCAGGATACAAACCTTCTTGATCCCGTTTTCGATCGATGTTTCGCCTTCGAACTGCAAGTCGATGCAACGTTTAATGTCTTCATCTTTGAGGTTTCTGCGCAGTGCAGAGGAAACCCAAAGAGCACACCATTTTTTGACTTGTTCAAGGTTGCTTGGATCGTTTGCTTCCTTGGGCATCCATCGTTTTGGATCACTCGATAGCTCGTTCCCCACTTCGATGGCCGAAGCGACTACGGCTTCGAACCATTCCCTAGAGATACTCGTTCCGCGTTCGTAACCAACGCTGGCGTCATCGGGAGGGAATTGAGTCGAGATCGCAAGAACTTGGGGCGCCCATGTCGGAGAAAGGTATCTTTCAGGGATCGGCTGAGGGACTCCCATCGGGGGCTTCCAAGTCAAGCTGAGTCTTGGTGATGGTTCTTTGTGTTTGGATGCGTCCAAAACGAATCGATAGACTTGGCCGGCCACGAGAAAGATGCTGGCTGAATTGGTGCTCTTTTCGTAGGAGACAACACCCGCATCGATCAGCGGGTTGCGTTCGTCGTTGAGAAAGAATTTTGTGTTGACCGTCGAATCCAGGATGAATTCATACATGCCGGTTGCTGGGGCTCTGAGAGTTCCAGACCAACGAACTTGCCATCGCTGATGATCGACCTCTGGGACTGGTTTTCCATCAGGCCAATCGCAAATAAGCTTCCCGTCGACTGTCTTCTCGATCTCCTTGCGATCTTTATTCCATTCCCCTTGGGCGATCACTCGCTGGAGTCCTCGCTCAGAAGTCCAAGCTTGAGCGCGCCCCGTGCAGATCGACATCAAGTCGCTGATGCTCCGTCGGTATTGATCTGCGGTGAGTCGGCTGAAGGCGATTTTCGGTGGAGAGTTTCTAAGCTGTGCGTAGGGAGAGTAGAACTCGTGGTGGATGAACTGAGCCACTGCAGAGGCTTGTTCGGGTGCCAGGCTCTTTGGGGCATCCTCGGGCATCGTTTCGTGGATGACGGTGGCTAGTTCTTTTATAGAAAGATCACCAACGAGTGGCTCTTGGTAATGCTCTGCGCCCCCCTGCCCTGTTTTTCCATGGCATGAAGCGCACTTGGACTCGTAAAGCGATTTTCCGAGTTCGTGGTCTTGGGCAAATCCAATCGAGCAAGCAAGACAAAAGAGTATCGGCAGTGTCCAACAAGAGGCAGCAAGAAAGATACGGATCGATTGCAAGGAGCCTAAGGGCTTGGGGTGCCGCATGGTGGGGGTCGCTGGTTGACGGAGTGCAGAGGCTCGACGGGCCTTGAGCCTGCGATTTTGCTTGTGCTGCTCGGAGGGCAAGCAGCAGGTATTTTGGGAGGGATCCTGAAGAATTGCTTAGTCAAGGTTGCTCAATGCTACGTACCGGGTCGGGAGTCTGTCAAGCAACCGACCCAGGGGAGTTTCGGCAATAGTCTGGCTTTGGGGGTAGTTTTTCGCGGTTTGATAGCAAAACTGGCGGGTAGAAAAGTTTCCCTGGCAGTCAATCTTTGTCTGTCCGGCAAAGTCAGCTCAAGTTCTCCAGGGGGTGGGCCGATGGTACGCGATATGGGAAGATCTTCGCATCCAAGTCGAGATTCGCTTTTTGGGCGTTTGAGTTTGGGCTTTGAAAAAGTCGCAAACGCATGGGGGAGCGTTGTGATCCAGGGGATCAACACCTTGGGGGACATCTCGATTTTTGCATGGCGGATGGTTTTGTGGATGGTTTCGGCGCGGCCGCGCAGCGAGACGCTCATGCCGAACTTTTATTCGGTGGGTGTTTTGAGTTTGCCGGTCGTGGCGCTGACTGGAACATTTATTGGAATGGTGCTTGCGATCCAGAGCTACCATCAGTTCAAGACGATGGGTTTGGAGAGCAAGCTAGGTGCGGTCATAACGATGTCGCTGGTACGAGAGCTTGGCCCAGTGCTTGCGGCGACGATGTTAGCCGGTCGGGTTGGCAGCGCGATGGCTGCGGTGATTGGTACGATGCGAGTGACCGAGCAGATCGATGCGTTGGTTGCGATGGGAGCCAATCCGATTCACTATTTGGTAGTACCCCGTTTTTTAGCGTGTGTTTTATTGATACCTGCGCTGACGATCATGGCTGATTTTATGGGGATCGTTGGAGGGTATTTTTTCAGTGTGATTGTCTTTGGGATCGACCATGCACAGTACTTGAAGAACAGTCGGGATTTTGTCGGTGGGTTTGATTTCTTTACAGGTATCTTCAAGAGCGTTTTTTTTGGTGCGATCATTGCGATTGTGAGTTGTTACCGAGGGTTTCATTGCCAAGCGGGAGCTGAGGGCGTGGGGCGTGCGGCGACAGCGGCTTTCGTGCAAAGTTTTGTAATGATTCTGGCTGTGGACATCATATTGAATATGTTCCTCGACGGCATTTACTATACTTTTTGGCCGACAAGCGGCTCGAAGCTTTTGTGAGTGCGACTTTAGCAATAGCAATCTAGAGGTAGTGTCGTGGTAACCACAGTGATATCCCAGAGCGATCGCAGCAGTAGTCCGATCATTGAGACCCAGGGGCTGTGCATTCGATTTGGGCGTCAGGTGGTGCTCAACGACATTCATTTGTCGATTGCCCGCGGGGAGACCGTAGCGATTATTGGCGAGAGTGGATGCGGCAAGACGATGTTGCTCAAGTCGCTGGTGGGGCTTTTGCCTGCATCGCAGGGATCAGTGCGATTCGACGGATGCGATTTGCAGTCTTTGTCCGAGCGGGAGTTGACCAAATTGCGAAGGCGTTTCGGTTTCGTTTTTCAGAACGCAGCATTGTTCGATTCGATGAGCATCGAACAGAATATCGCTTTTCCGTTGAGCCAGCATGGGGTTCCCTCGGGTGCGAAGGCACAGGAGCTTATCGAGCAGAGGCTTTTGGAAGTTGGTTTACCGACGAATGTTTTAGCCAAGCGACCGTCGCAACTTTCGGGTGGGATGCGCAAGCGGGTTGGTTTGGCCAGAGCGTTGATACTGCAACCGGAGTTGTTGCTTTATGACGAGCCGACGACCGGTCTCGATCCGATCATGAGCGACGTGATCAACGAGTTGATTTTGCGCACTCAGCGTCGTTATTCGGTCACGAGCATTGTTGTGACACATGACATGCACTCGGCATGTAAGATCGCCGACCGAGTCATTATGCTCTATCCTTTTAGCCGACTGGTGCCTGGGGAGTCTCAGGTTTTGTACGATGGGCCGCCCGAGCAACTCGAGCAATCCAAGGATCGTCGGGTTCGGCAATTTGTACGAGGGGAAGCCGGAGAGAGGCTTATGGAGTTGCTCTCGACGAATAGCACAAGTTCGCATGTTGATGAAACACCTCACCTGCATGATACGATCGCAAGACGGGAGGCTGAGTAGAAACCATGGACGATAACGGATACCGGTTTGGGGTTGGGGTTTTGGTCTTGGCATCGGCGATCATCGGGGTGCTGCTCATAGCGTTCTTTGGTGCTGTGCCTAAGTTTTGGGGAGAGCGATATCGATTTACCGTTAATTTTCCGAGTGCTCCGAATGTGGGCATCGACACACCGGTCCGCAAAAACGGTGTGCTTATCGGACGGGTCGCAAAGGTAGAGCTTCGCCAGCAGCGTGGGGGTGGGGTTGACCTGCTTCTTGAGATCGATGGTGATTACAAATTGCTCGTTGGGGAAGTTCCTCGGATCAAAACCGGATCGCTCATCAGTGGCGATTCGATCATCGAATTTGTTGAACCGGATTCCAAGGAGTTGCTGACGCGTTTCGATGGGTATTCAGGTTCACCCAGGGATGGAGTTTTGGACGAGAAGGAAATGCAAGCCTCCCAGCAGTTCATCGGGGAAAGAGACTTCATCGCCAAGGGGGAGGTCGTTCCGGATCCGTTGGAAGCGTTCGGCGATATGGCGGGTCTTGCGAACTCGCTTCAACGCGTCGCTGAAAAGCTCGACAATATCTTGTCGGTGGCTCAGGACACTTTCGGGGGAGATAATACTCCAATACGAGATGTTACCAGTCGCATGCAAACGACCTTGGACAACATCAACGTTACGGTCGGAACGATCAATCGGATTGGGACTCAGATCGAGAGGGCTAACATTCCGGATTTGGTGGCCGAGGCGCTCAATACCTTGCCTGGTTTGATCAAGAAAGCCGAGGGTACGCTGACGCAGTTGCAAAGCACTCTCAAGGGGTTTGAGGAGTTCAGCGATAGTCTTGAGAGCATCGGTGGAGAGTTCGCAGGGATTGGCGATACGGTTCGATCAGCACTGACCAACGCCGACCAAGCGATTGGCAACTTAGCAGAGATTACCGAACCGATTTCGCAACGGAGCGACCAGATCGCAGAGAATCTTGGGGATGCTTTAGAAAATATTGAGGGTTTAGCGTCAGACTTAAGGGTCTTCACCAGGAAGCTCAATAGTTCCCAAGGGACGCTAGCGAGGTTGATTGACGATCCGAGCATGTATGGCAAGTTGAACGATACGCTCGACAACATTCGTTTGGTCTCTGGAAATGTGGAGCTTATCACAAGGCGGCTTCAACCGGTGATCGAAGACGTGCGGGTCACTGCAGACAAGTTGGCACGGGATCCGGCGCAGATGGGGGTTCGGGGGATTTTGAGTCCGCGGCCGAACGGGCTTGGGGTCAAGTGATATCGTCTGGATGGGTTAGAGCGATCCTACGAATTGTTGGGGCTGTATGGCCTGAGAATTATTCGTTGAAATTCTGCGAGTTAACCTAGGTCGCTTGGAAACCATCGAGCAATTATTGAGTATGCTAATGAGTTGGGTGTTTAGGTCATTTAGCGACTTATTATCTTATCGAGTGGATGTTCCATCATGAAACTACATTGCCTGGGTACGGCGGGTTATCACCCCAGCGACAACAGGCATACGGCTTGCTTCTTTCTTCCTGACCAAGGCATTGCCTTGGATGCTGGCAGTTCGGTGTTCCGGTTGCATCCATTGATCAAGACCAAGTCACTCTCGATCCTTTTGTCGCATACGCACTTGGATCATGTCATGGGCCTGACGTTCTTTTGGGATCTGCTAGGTGGTAGTACCCCTTTGGAGCAAATTCATGTTTATGCCAAGCAAGAGAAGATCGACGCGATTCGGGAGCATTTGTTTCATCCGTCATTGTTTCCCGTGATCCCGCCGTTTCAATGGCATTCTTTAGAGTCGCTTGGGGAGTCTTTTGAACTGGGCAAGGCTAAGTGTACTTGGTTTGATTTGGAGCATCCTGGTGGTGCGGTGGGTTACCGTTTGAACTTCCCCGATGTTTCACTAGCTTACGTAACTGACACAACTTGTGAGGCCCATTCAGATTATTGGAGGCATCTCCAAGGTGTCGATTGGTTGGTTCACGAATGCAACTTTACGGATCAAGAGAAAAAGATGGCGATCCATACGGGTCACAGTTGGCCGTCGGAGGTGCTCTCTGTGGCTTCCAAAAATGGGATCCAACGCTTGATTTTGTCGCATTTTAATCCCATGGTTGCTGGATCCGATCCGGTCGGGCTTCGTCAAGTTTTGGATAATCCGATGGTCAAATCCCCGCGTTTGGTCGAGCTTGCCCAAGACAATGCGGTTTACGATCTTCACTAGCCTTTGATGATCCGAGGCGGGGCATCTATAATCCTGGCGGTCTGAACACACAGTAGAGTTCAGTGAACTGCGATTAGCTAGCAGGATTCCTTTAGAAAAGACATCACGATATGACTTCCTACGGCTCGCTGTGTGACGACTTTTACTCCAACGTGACGTTGCAGACAGAAATGGATTTGCCGACGGGCCGAGATGCGGTATTGCATTTCTTTGAGCAACTCCAAAGGCGTTTTCCTAAGCTTTCCCATTTCTACCAACGCGAGCGTGGCGAGTTTATTCTCGAGGAAGAGAAACTCGACGGTTGCTATCGCTGGGTGGCGGCCGAATTGCGTCGAGTCAGCAGCGGTTATGTCAATCCTGGTTCGATCCAAGAGGCTCTCGAGCAGCATTGCGAGGTGCTCGAATTGGCCCCCTACATGCTCTCGGTTAGTCGACTTGATTGCGAGGCGCTCAGTCTGATGTATGGTTTTGATTTCACCTATCGCGGAAACCACAACCAACTCTTATGCGATGCTTTGGGGTTGCCGGTTGCCTTTGAGTCGATTTCGCAAAGACCTGGATCCCAAGTGATGTGTTATGAGCCGGTCATACAGATCTCATTGGACGATACTTTTGGCACTCATGCGAGGATCAATTTCGAGCCTCGCAATGGATCGCTCCAGACCAAGAGTCCGGAGTTTGCTGAGGAGCTATTGAGTGTTTACGTAACGATCCGACGGTTTGATTCATTGACACCCGAAGAGACTTTCGTAGGCGAACTTAATCGTCTTGAAAAGCTCATGGCGGAATTGATGGAGACTCACGTGATCGAGAGCATTCTAAAGCCACTGCAAAGCTGCATCGCGATCCGTTAGGCAGCCAAGAACTGATTGGGCAAGACTATTGCAACCACCAGATTTCACCCACTAAAAATGATGCCATGTTCGCTCCTGAGATCACCATCAGAACTCGCCACAGTAAACGTTCGAACTGAGGTTTGCCAGCCCATACGAGGAGCAGACACTCGGCAAGCACAGCAAAGCTTTCGGCGGCCAATGGATATGTCCTTAGAAAGACCCATGAGTAGGATAGGTCCCTCGATTAGGATCGTACAGAGGTAGCCAATCGGCAAAAACTTCCACAAGTGCAAAGTGTTCAATCTTTTTCAATCTTTAAAGGGCTCGCAATAGGAAAGGTATCTCGGCTAGCACGTGCACTGTTGCTACAGTGAAATAGATATCGCGCGCTGTCGAATAGTCCAGAAGAAAAGCTATCCACAAAAGTACCACTGCCAGAGCACTGGCTATTAATGCTACGGCAATTGATTTTCGCCAAGCTAAGGATTTTCGAGCAATTGGCATTCCCGTATCAAACCGCATCCGGTGAAGTGGACCCCATTATTCGGACCACGGGTTTAGATAGAAATCCGTGTGTTTTTTTGAGCCTAAAAAAGCTATTTTTTTGGGATTCCACCAAGGAGGGTGTTTATGCCAAGGAAAAGGCGTTCGTTTAGTGCTACCGTCAAGTCGAAGGTAGCCTTAGATGCTATCAAGGGGCTTAAGACTGTTGCCGAGATAGCAAAGTTGCACCAGGTTCATACCTCTCAAGTAGTGCTATGGAAGCGTCAAGTCCTCGAAGGCGTTGAGTCAGTCTTTGATGGTCCAACGGATCGCAAAGTTAAGGCGGCAGATCAACCGCAAACCGCCGAGCTGTACGAGCAGATCGGGAAGCTCAATATGCAGCTCGAGTGGATCAAAAAAAGTGGCCGAGAACGGTCTCTGAGAAACGCAAGTGGATCGATTGGCAACACCCGGAGCTTAGCGTTCGTGAGCAGTGTCGGTTGCTCGGTTTGAACCGATCAAATCTCTACTACGAACCAGTTCCGGAGATCCAGGAAAACCTACAGGTCATGCGTATGATCGACCAGGAATACATGCGCCATCCATGCAAAATCCAGAGGCAAATGGTCTGTTATTTAGAACGCCAAGGGGTTCACGTAAATCGCAAGCGTGTTCAAAGACTCATGAAAAACATGGGGCTCGAGGGTCTTGCGCCAAAACCGCGAACGACAATGCATTCCAAGGAAAACAGGGTTTATCCGTATCTGTTGCGGGGACTCGAAATCGCGAAACCAGACCATGTCTGGTGCAGTGATATCACCTACATACCGATGAGATAAGGATACTTATACCTCTGCGCTGTAATGGACTGGCACAGTCGATTCGTGATCTCTTGGAGGCTCTCTAACAGCATGGATACGGAGTTCGTTTTAGAGGCATTAGAGGAGGCCTTGGAGCAGGGGCGTCCAGAGATATTCAACACCGATCGGGGGTCTCAATTCACGAGCCGCGACTTCACCTCCAAACTGCTCAATGCATCGATCGAGGTCAGCATGGACGGTCGTGGACGCGCGACAGACAACGTGTTCATTGAGAGGCTTTGGAGGACAGTCAAATACGAAGAAGTTTATCTCAAGGAATACGCTTCGGGAGTCGAAACGTACGGTAGCCTAAAACGCTTATTTGAATACTACGATTACGATAGAACGCATCAAGGTCTAGGTAATCAAACACCCCGGGGAAGTCTATCGCCCACGGGGTCGAAAACGACCGCCGACCGCTATCTAACGCGGGACTGCCCGTGGTCCGAATAATAGGGTCCACTTCACCGGGCACCTAACTCCGTCTCACTTTTGAGCTAGCAATCCCCGCCGTATCCCCAGGGTGCCTGGCACCGAGCACTGGGGCACTTTTTTGCTGGCATTAGCACAGCCTGAACCAGGTGCCTGGCACCCGGTTCAGGTGCTAGCAAACCGATGCTCGCCAAAGGGTGCCTGGCACCGGGTGCTGAGAGCTGTTTTTTCCATGCAGCGAAATTTTCTCTCGCTTTTTCGCCTCTGTGACCTGAGGTGTCACTCATCCGGCCAAAACTTCTATTTGTCCTGGCTTGCCCAGTCGTCCTATCCTCACATTTCCTAGGAGCCGCCTCTGCTCCGCAGCAATCTCCACACACATAGTCCCATGATCTGATTTCCTTACCAAGCGGCACTGGGATGTTTCTCGAGTGCTGCAGCTGACCTAACAAGGGGGTGCACTATGCCACGTGCTAGACGAGACGAAGTTTTTCCACCGGACGAAAACTGTTTTGCGCATTTGTACAACCGCTGTGTCCAAGGTGCCTACCTGTGCGGGGTGGATCCAGTCACTAAAGTCGACTATTCCCACCGCAAGCAGTGGATCGTAGATCGACTCGAACAACTCGCTTCGATCTATCTGATCGATATCCTTGCCCACACCGTCTTGGACAACCACCTGCATGTGGTCGTTCTGACGCTGCCAGATGAAGTCAAAAAGCTTTCGGATCGCGAAGTTGCCATCCGCTGGCTATCGCTTCACCCGGGTAGGGAGCTCGACGAGTTCGTGAGCGTCGATCCAACTGAATCGCAAATTGCTGAACTTCTGGGTGATCCAGAGCAGCTTGAGAAAGTGCGAGCACGACTTTCCTCCCCTTCGAGCTTCATGAAGGATCTTTGCGAACCGATTTCCAGACGTGCCAACAAAGAAGACGGGCGTGCGGGGCACTTTTGGGAAGGTCGATTCAAGGGCAAGAGACTCTTGGATATGCTTGCCATCTTGGTGTGCGTTGCTTACGTCGATCTGAATCAGTTACGGGCTGGGATAGCGAAATCGCTCGTCGAATCGAATTACACTTCGATCCAGTCTAGGATTCTCGCAGGCCTGAACCAAATGGCACCAAGTCTTGCGTTGTCCAAAATTTCGATCTCCAATGAGCAAGCTGCACAGCAGATCAAAGCGATTCCTCGAGTTGAGATTCGAAGACTCACCGAAGCGGCAAGGGTCAAAGCCCAACAGAGGATGGTTCTTAAGGATGCTTGGCTTGCAAAACTCACGATTGACCCTAAGCAATCGGTCAATCCCAACGACTCGCATCTGAGTAAGGATGGACTGCGGGCAACCGACAAGGGATTCCTTCACGTGACGTTAGAGCAGTACGTTCAAATCCTTCACGAAGCTCTGCTGTTCAGGCCAGGCCGAGCATCGCCCGAAACCACTTCGCAAGAATTCAAGGATATCGCTAAGTCACTTGGATCATCCCCTGAAAACGTCAGTTGGATGATCCAGGACTTTTCAAACATTTTTCGACATGGTTATCTAGTTGGGAGTCCAGAAACGCTGCGCAAGCAGACTGAGCGGAATGAGCGCAAGTGGACTTTGCACTGCAGGAAGTGCAAGCTTTTTTACAGCGAAAAGACCGTCGAGTACGATAAGCAAACCAACAAATACCGACGAGCGATACCTCAATCGGATGCGGATCAAATGCAGGAACAACCTCCGGCTAAATAGAAACTGATCCGTTTCGATTAAAATACAATGCCTTTGATGATTTGTGGTTGATCACGACCCAAGAGTTGCTCGCTTATTCGGGGAGAGTAGGAAGGGTTGTCGTGCCACCGACGGATGCAGATACTTGAGTTTGCATCGGTTGGAACTGGCTCCATACGATCATCTGTTTCGGTTAGCCAGAAACTTTGTGGTTATTGCGATAGGGTTTCACATCGAGCCTTGCTGACGGTGTTCGAGCGGGCCTATCCATAGTATGCAAGCATGTTTTTCTTATCGGTCAGTTTCTATGCCTTGACTGAGTGATCCGAAACCTGAGCGTAGGCTTTTCTCTACAGGATCCTTTTTGGGGCCTCGAGTTGTTTGCATGCGGACCAAGGCGTTAAGGATTGGTTGGCGAAAATTCTGGCCAGGCTAATTTTTAAGTCTTCTTCAGCGGGTGCCAGGCACCGATCTTGCTGCCAGGGAAACGCTAGTAAACTTGCAGCCTCCAAGAGACGTGCCTGGCACCGATTTACCCCTGGCACCGATTTCCCTGGGGAGATTGCTAGCTTTCGGTGACCCCTGTCGGAGTGCCTGGCACCGATTCGGCGTGCTATCGGAGTGCCTGGCACCGATTTCGCAGGCGTTTTTCGACGTCGATGGCATGCTTGAGTGCTAACGCGTTTGATGGGTAAATCAGTTTCCGCGCTGGCTGGGACATCGGAAACGCCCGATCTCGAACCCGCGTTTCGCGACATGCTTCGTTTTTCGACCCGCAGTTCTCTCTCGCCACATGCGGAATGAGGAAGGTTTCAGTTCGGACCGCATCAATTGAATCACCTCCCCAGGTGTCACGCCAAATTGACGCTCGATGGCATCGAAACTGGTCCGATCTTCCCAGGCCATTTGGATCACCCGATCGCGGTCAGCGGGCGTAAGAGAACTTGAGGGTCGCTGGGGCATTCACAGAGCCTTTGGTGAGATTTTCTTGGATTCGTCTTGAAATGATTTGTCGCGATTCGCCATGCTAAGAATACAGGCAGAACCGCAAGTTGGCAGATTGTTTAACTAGCACGAATGTCCTAGCCGCTGGATCTAGGGCATCGAAGTCGGGGAATATGGTTCATCGCGGAGAAATTCGTGCGCATGGCATCGGTGATGAAACTGGTCGTCCGTTGCAAGGTCAAACGGCAAGAGACTCTCTCGTAGGGTAGGTGAAGCGGCCCTGTTGATGGAGTCGTATACTGCCAAAGCATCGACCATGACGACTAGGTTGCAACCGTCCGACGAGCAAAAGGACCGCGAAACCTACCAGTCGTGATAGACCATGGACATCACTGATCGGTACGTTC
>JAJTFC010000078.1 GCA_021298315.1 Planctomycetaceae bacterium | reverse complement strand
AACTGCAATCGATGAAACAAGTCGAACCTTCGCAAGTTCGAAACTTGCCCCTTGCAAAAGTTGCAATGACCGTCATACAAAACCACCGACTTGCCAGCCTCAACGACTCCGGCAAGATCATTCAGTGAACTGGTACTTCTGGCATCGCTGGACATCTGCTTTCTACTCCTGTCTCTTGGAAAACCGAATCCCTTCCCCGCATTCTAACCGACGACCCGAACAATCCTCCAAAAAACAGGGGAAAATAGCCGTCTCGATGCGCCCCTCTCGACCTGGATCCTTTTGAGCTTCGTCCATTTCCAACTCCATCCGTAACTCCTTGGCTGAAATGTTCAGGCTGTGACTCGTCAGCACCACTCCGATGGGATCCTCTGACATTAGCCCCCAACAATCCTTGATCAACGGAACCAAATCCCGATGGATCTCCCAAGCCTCTCCCTTGCGTCCATGTCCGTAACTCGGAGGATCCAAGACCACCAACTCGTATCGACTCTGGCGCTTCAATTCCCTTGCCACATACTTGCGAGCATCTTCGACAATCCAACGAATCGGTCGATCCTCGAGCCCGGATAACTTGGCGTTGGTACGCCCCCAGTCGACCGCTTGTTTCATCGCATCGACATGCGTCACTGCGGCTCCCTGAAGTGCCATCCACAATGTCGTCGAACCTGTGTAGGCAAATAAATGCAGAACCCTCACAGGGCCCTTGGGCAAATTCGCGGCAATCCTCTCGGCAAACCAGTCCCATTGATTCCAGTGTTCGGGAAATACTCCAAGCTGCCCGGTTCTCTGTGGAATGATCTGCAAGTTCAATCCGTGCACCGAGCATTCCCAACCCGACAGCAATTCGCTCAAACTGCGACTCGATGAGGCGGACGATTGCCAACTGCCGTCACCGGCATTCATTCGCTCTCCTCGATAAATCAGTTCTGCTGATTCCCAGGCATCGGGGATCGCTTTTGGGGTCCAAGCCCCCCTAGCAGGACGATCAACGGTGATAGAACCGAACCTTTCGAGCTTGCGCCCATCGCCAAAGTCGATTAGTTCGTACCCCTGTCGGTCGGACTTCATCTGCTTGTCTACCGCTAACCCTTGAGAAAATAGCCAAATGAACCTATGATTCCCCCTCCAGTATACGTCCTAACGCAGGTTGAACTGCGTCTGGTAGGGACAATCTCAATAACCCAATCGATGAGTCTATCGTCCGATGCGACACGTGCTATCGGCTATCGTTCAAAACGTGCCTGGTGTTCTAGCGCACATTTCTGGAATGCTTGCTTCCAGAGGATACAACATTGATTCGCTTGCGGTAGGCGAAACAGAAATCAACGGGCTTTCCCGCATGACCTTCGTCGTGCGTGGCGATGACCGCGTTCTGGAACAAGTCCGCAAGCAGCTCGAAAAGATCGTCACGGTCGTATCGGTTCAAGATATTAGTGCCAACGACTATGTCGAACGGGACTTGATGCTCATCAAGGTATCCGCTCCCACGGGAACTAAGCGCAGCGAAATTCGAGAACTGGCCGAGATTTTCCGCGCTCGAATCGTCGACGTTGGCCCTGAAGAAATCATGATCGAAATCTCCGGACGCGAGAACAAAGTCCAAGCCTTCATCGAGCGAATGCGACCTTATGGGATCAACGAGTTGGTTCGTACCGGACGCATCGCGATGATTCGCGGCAGCAATCCAAACGTCTGCACCGACGAGAGCAACCCAAACCTCGATCACCAATCCCCACACTCCTAACCCCTTTTACCTCTCTGGCTAATAAAGCATGACTGCAAAAATTTATTACGAACAAGACGCGGATCTCTCGGTACTCAAGGACAAAACGATTGCAATCCTCGGGTATGGCTCCCAAGGACACGCACAAGCTCAGAACTTGCGCGATAGCGGTTGCAAGGTGATCATCGGTCAGCGACCCGGCAGCAAGAACTATGACCTTGCTGTCAGCCATGGTTTTCAGCCCATGGAGATCGACGAAGCGAGCCGCAAAGCGGACATCATCAACGTGCTGCTGCCCGACGAAGTGCAAGGCGATTTGTTCCGTACCCACATCAAGCCGAACCTGACTGCAGGCAACGTCCTGATGTGCTCGCACGGATTCAACCTGCACTTTGGTCAGATCGAACCACCCAAGGGTGTCGATGCACTGCTGGTTGCCCCCAAGGGTCCCGGACACTTGGTCCGCAGCGAATACACCAAAGGGGGTGGAGTACCATGCCTCATCGCTCTTGGTACAGGTGCAAGTGAAACCACCAAGAAGATCGGATTGGCTTATGCCAAAGGCATCGGCGGCACTCGCGGCGGCGTGATCGAAACGACCATCGCCGAAGAAACCGAAACGGATTTGTTCGGCGAACAAGTCGTTCTGTGCGGTGGCGTTAGCGAACTAGTGAAAGCAGGTTTCGAAACGCTCGTCGAAGCCGGTTATCAACCCGAAATGGCTTATTTCGAGTGCATGCACGAACTCAAACTCATCGTCGATCTACTCTATCAAGGTGGATTGAACTACATGCGGTATAGCATTTCGAACACCGCTGAGTTTGGCGACTACACTCGCGGTCCTCGGATCATCACCCCCGAGACCAAGAAAGAGATGAAGAAAATCCTCCGCGAAATCCAAACTGGCCAATTTGCCAAGGAATGGATCTTGGAAAACAAGGCCGGAGCACCCGCCTTCAAAGCCTCAAGGCGATTGGAGCGCAAGCATCAGATCGAACAAGTCGGCCAGCGTCTTCGCGGGCTGATGAAATGGATCGACGCCAAAGTCGTCGAGTAAAGACAAGACGCCGACTCGATGTTTGTTGGTGCATCGAATCGGCGCCCGTCTTGATTGGCGTTGTGCCGTTGAATCTTTTCTAAAACTTAGGCCGCTCTGCGGCGAGGTTGCGTCGATCGATTCTGCTTGATACCAAGCTGCCGAGGTCGATCAAGCTCGCCGTCAATCGTCGGACCGGAGTCAGACTCGCTGAGTTCGAGTCGCAAGACTCGAACATTCGAGGGGGCCTCGACGCCGATGCGGACTTTATCCGTACCGACGCGGACAATCGTCAAAACGATATCGTCCCCCAAGTAAATCCGCTCCGACTCTTTTCTGGTCAAAATTAGCATAATGAAAACAATCCCTTTTTCTCTTGGAGCACCCAGGACTCCAACCCGATGGCACTAGGCCGCCGGTATCAAATCCTTGACGCAACGCATCCCTGATCGCTGGCCGGTCGAGTCGTAAAAAAGTACCCGAGCCGAAGCGAAATCCAACACAGCCGTTAGCCGAACGCTACGCGGACCATGCAAACAATAAAAAACTCCACACGGACTTCCCTGCCTTATCAAACATTCCTCGGTCATCGGAAACGCGTTCGGTAGCAATTGATGCATCCGACAGAGTTCCTCTAAGACCACATCCCGAATACTGCTCAAGTTTGGCAATTTCGCACACCTTTGTTGTTGGGTAATGCCCCGCATTTCAGATGCGAGATGAATCCTGCCCTTTAGGCAAGCTTTACTATCGGCTTTCAACGGAAAAAATTTAGACCAAGCCACATTTACTTGTGGCTGTTTTCCTTACCCTGACAGAAAGCTTTGCATGCTTGGATCAAGCGTTCCAAGTGGCAGGACTAGAACTTTTTCAAACCTTTCAGTCCTGTGCGATTGGATTCTTTGAAGTCGCAGGAACTACTTCGAAAGTCGCGGTTGTCGCCAAACCGCGCGAGTCCCTACGTTCAATGCACTCTTGTTGGCTAAAACCAATTTGATCTTCTTCTCCGAAGCGATCGGCACCTCCAAATCGAAGGAATCTTCGTCGGGTGCGATCTCCTTCCTCATGGCGATTTGATCGTCGACCCAAACTTCGATCGATATGGCTGATCTTGCTTCGGCTTCCGTAGCCCTCTGGATGCGTGTCTGCAATTTGGTCATCCCCTCCGGAGCGCGAAACAGATACTCTCCTGGACCAGAAAACAGCAAGTCTTGGTTCGGCCCATCTCCTTTGATCCACCGTGGCTTGGTCGTCTTAGCCAACACGGCATCAAAATCTCCAAAGCCCCCTTGGTTGGTCGAACGAGATTCGATCGGCGTAAGAGTCGACAACCAAGCCAGCTTATCCAAACCGCAATCGATCGAATCGAGCCACTCGAGTGGGACAACCAATGAGTCTCCCCATGAGCCGCCAAGTTGCAACGAATCCTCGACAATTCTTGTCTTTTGAGCGACCAGCGAGCTACCGTTGCTCAGTCGAACGCTAAATCCCTTGACCTTGGCCGGAAGCTGTTTGCGATACCACAGCACCCCTGCAAGCCGATCGACCGATGCCTCAACGATTTGGCCATCGACATCGAATTGGACTTTGCCGTCGCGAATTTCTTTGACAACTCCATCGACGCGATCCAACGCTCCCCCAGGGCGCACGACAATCAGTGCATCGGATTTGATCTCCTCACGCACGTAAGCCTCCCAGGCATCCTCTCCTTTTGCATCGAGCTTTTTGAGCTTCAGGTACTTCAGTTCACCTGCGAATCCATTCTGTGCCAGTTTGTCATCGAGTTGGATCGTCCAGTTTTTTTCTTTCCCCTCGATTTTTTGCAAGGACAAAACAGACCCGTCAGTTAGTCCCGCTTTGATTGTCGATGGGTCTGAGCTTCGTTTAGGAGGATTGCCAGAACGGTCGATCCTGAGGATCTCTTCGGTCTTCTTCGAAACATCTTCGCCCTTTGTCGCCTCTGAAGACTTATAAACCAAGACATCCTGATCCAAAGAGACCAAATTGCCTTGGATGCTTTGGCCGTGAATATCGGTGATGCGAAGCGGCAAGGGCGATTGAGCCAGGGCAGGAGCAAACTCAAGCAACCCCACCAGCACACAGCCCATCGCGAAGAGATTCCATTGGGAGACAGGCAATCGCATTTGCATGATCTTTCTTCCTAGGGCGTTGCCCTAGGCTATGTTGAGTACGGCCTTTGGCCAATTGCGGATGTGAATTTTTTTCTTCCTGGGGCGTTGCCCTAGGCTATGTTGAGTACGGCCTTTGGCCAATTGCGGATGTGAATGTTTTTCTTCCTGGGGCGTTGCCCTAGGCTATGTTGAGTATGGCCTTTGGCCAATTGCGGATGTGAATTTTTTTCTTCCTGGGGCGTTGCCCTAGGCTATGTTGAGTATGGCCTTTGGCCAATTGCGGATGTGAATTTTTTTCTTCCTAGGGCGTTGCCCTAGGCTACGTTGAGTATGGCCTTTGGCCAATGGCGGATGTGAAACTTTTGCGAGGGCGTTGCCCTATTTGGCAGCACCTTTGCCTACCGTGCGTCAGTCGTGCAATCCAAGCCCACTTAGGATTCGCTCGCGATTTTTCTCGATCCGATCGAAACGGGTTTTGGATTGCTTGGCCGCAGCAAAATATAGCAGATAACCTCGTTGCCTGCCCGGCGTCAGAGCTTCAAATGCCTCATGCAACCGCGAGTCTTTTTCAAACGTCTGGACTAACTCTATGGGCCAGGGCATTTGGGCAAGAGTGATCGATGGGGGTTTGTATCCGGACTCTTCCAGGGTAATGGCTTGCTGAATGAAATTCCCGATTGCCGACCGAAGCCCTCGGATCTGTGCTGTGGAAGTCAAACGTATAAGACGAGCCGATTGGGAATTTTCCCCCGGTCGATCGAGGACCCCGTCGGGATCCTCAAGGCCAGCTCCCTTGAAGAAGCTCAGCGAGCAGTGGTCTTTAAGTGCCGCGATGATCGCGATGTTCTTCCCTTTGTGTGTGTAGCACGGGACACTCCATTTGATCTCTTCAACGAGCCCGCTTTGGAGCATCATTTCACGAAGCAATTTGAGTTCGGCTTGCCATGTATGAACCTTGCATTCAGGGGTATCGCCCAGCGGACATCGCCCACACCCATGCTTCAAATACTCCAGTACATTCGTCGGTTTGATTGTCATATTCAAGCCCCACCCAATCGGTGGAAAAAAACCTTGTCGCTAGCCAAGCTTTCCTTGGCCAGATCGATCAGATGCTGATGGTGCGTGAAGAAAATCACCTGCGTCTGATCGGACAGTCGTACCAACTGCTTTAGCGTCTCGACGGCGCGGTCATCATCGAAATGAACCAAGATGTCGTCGACAACCAGTGGCATCGGCTCATGGATTTTGTTCCATTGCTCTAGGCTCGCAAGCCGCAAAGACAGATACAACTGATCCCGCGTCCCGTCGCTCATCTGCTCGACATAAACCTCCGAACCGGGCTCGTCTCCAGCCCGTCGCCCCACAAGCAAGTGTTTTCCGTCGTCGTCCAAAGCGATCTCAATCCCTCGGAATTTACCCAGCGTCATCTGACTGAACGATTCACTGGCGATCTTCAAAATCGGATCCTCATTGGCGGCACGGTATCGCTCGATCCCAGCGGTCAAGGCTGCGTAAGCTAAACGCAATGTCGCAAGCTCCTGAACCGCTTCCTCGATCTCGATCCCGACCCCACTTGCCTGCGTCGCAAGCATCGATGCCTTGCCCCCTGTGTCGAGATTCTGGTAGTCTCGCTCAAGCTGACTGTGTCGCATGATCGCTTGCTCACGTTCGCCCTCAATTCGTACGATCTGCTCGCTGAGATTCTTGATGTCGATGGCAAGCTGATCTGTATCGGCCTGCTGTACCTTTTGAATAAAAGGCTCGATATCCCGATGGTTGCACTCGTCCTGCAATTGCTCCTTGAATTGCTTGAAATCTTTATCGAGCAAATGGAATTCTCGCGAGTTGCGAGCTAGCTCCAAAAGTCGCTCTTCGGTGCCTGCTTCGGCTATCTCAATCATCTCTCTTAGTTGATTCTCTAGCAACGCGTGATCCTGGCGAGCTTGTTCGAGCCTTTGACTTGCCTTTTGATGCAATTCCTCGAGCGCAACTCGATTGGATCGATCCTGACTAGCTAGGTTTCCGTAACGCTCCAGGAATCGCACCTTGGACTCTGCACTCTCTCCTGCAGTTAGCGGGGCGAACCGTTGAGGACTGCGGCCTACTAGCCACTCGATAGCAATCTCTACAGCAGACTCATAACTTTGAATCTGCTTCTGGAATTGATCGATGAGACCTTGGGTCGATTCGATCTTGTCGGTGGTCTGCTGGAGTTCGCTGATTTGATCGAGGATCGTTTGAATCTCTAGAGGAGTAGCTTTCTCGGGCAAGGCTAACGATGCCAAGGCCTCCCACCATTGCTTTTTCAGCCCAGCAAACTGCTGCTCCAAAATCTCAGTTCCAGCCGCTTCGTCATCGTAGGCTTGTTGGTCCAAGAGACGCTGCTTGCGCATCGCCTCGACCTTCCCCAGTTCTTTATTGGCCGTCTGTAGAACCGAATCGGCCACAGACAACAGCGACCCAAAATCCTCACTCTCATCGAATGCTACCTTGCAAGCTGCCAAACCCTCTTTGAGTCCAACTAGCCCCTGATCGATCGCCGCGCGAGTTTGCTCGATGCGAAACTTACCATCGAGCAAACCATTGGCTTCTTGTTGCAACCGCGAAACCCCTTCGGCCCATTCGACCGCTTCGGTTGGTGTCTGGGCAGCAATTCGATGCTCGGCCAAAAAGGATTCCCAAGCTCCTTTGCTGGCTTCGTACTGGGATTGATTCCTTCGAAGTTCCTCGGTTGATTCATCTACCTGTGCTTGGAGTTCGCTGAGCGATTCTTGCAACTGCTCATGCTGAGCCACCAAGTCCGCTTGATCGAGCAACTCCTGAGCGATCTGATCTGCATCGGCCCTACGCTGCAGATAGATTTCAACGCACTCATTCCATCGCTCGGCGGTTCCTTGGCGATGCTCGCCAAGGACTCCGAAGGCCTCATCGCGGGCCTGTTTGCTGGCCTCCCACTCTTGTCGGGTCGGTACTCGAGCCTTCTTGGTTTGACGTTCCAGCTCCCGCTCCTTTGCAGAGCGTTTTTTAAGAAGCGAGGCCAAGGCATCCTGATTTTTTTCGATCGCATCGAGGCGTTTATCGAGTTCTTTTTCCCAGCGATCGATCGATGCTGCACCGACCAACTTCCAAGTCGATAGTCCCTCGATGCTATCGACGCTTAAGCCCCACTTTCGAATCCCTTGCTCGAATTGCTTATGCCCCCTTTGAAAGTCCTCTTCGAGCTGGGCCAACTCGCGAGCCTTTGTCAAAAGGGGACGAGCAAACTGCACTCGCTGTTCCAAAAGCCTCAGCGACTCTTGAGTCGATGACGGTTGCTCTGCGTCCGTGTCCCCATCAAGCCGCTTCTTGAGTTTCGACAGCCTCGCTTGGGCATCGCTGATTTGCCTTTCGAATCCCTCGTACTGTTTGGCTAGCGATTCAATCCACTTCTTTTGTGAGGTTGGAATCTGCTCGGTTTCCAGTCGGCTCTTAAGCGACTCGAACGAACCGATTTCCTGCCACTTTTTAGTCGCCTGACGCTTGAGTTGATCTTGCTGGCTCTTGAGTTTGGGCAACTCCTCGATCGCGTTTAAATAAAGTCCCAAACCAGAAGTCAGTTTATCGACACGCACATCCTGATCATCGCTCCAAACGCTCTCTGGAATCAGTTCGATTCTTGCCTGCAAATTTTTAAGCTCTGCTTCGATCGTCTGGATCGAAGCCAGTTTGCCTCCCTTGTCCTTATGGGCTTCTTGCACTCTCTGCTCAAAGTCCTTCGGAAGTTTCACCGTCTGGCCAAGTGCTTCGATGGCTCTTTGACGATCCAGATAATTCCTCACCGTCGGTATCGATCGCTGGACGCGTTGGTTTTCGAGCAGACTCTTTTGCACAGAATCCAGTTGGCTCTTGTGCTGTTCCATCTGCTTTTTGGCTTCCGCAAGATCCTTCTCGATGCGACGCCACTGATCCATCGTCAACGAAACTTGTTTTTCTTGATCTCGGATGGTTTTGTAATCTTTGAGTTTGTCAAACAAGCGGCCACGTCGACCGCTCTTTGCAAAAATTTCCTCGATCTGTCTATCGAGATCCATCCGCTTTTGCTGCAAATTGGCGATCCCCGAGGCACTCGAAAAAAGTGCTTGGCCTGAATCGCCTCCACCTCGCACCAGATCCGCGCCTCCTTCTCGAAGCGACACGTGGTTGAGTCCGAACATTCGCAGGAATTGATCTTCGCTAATCCTCGGCACGAATTGGCTCAGCAGAGCCGCAGGAACTTCGTCGGAACTCTCGGCATGCAGGAGCTTGGCTGCTTTCGCTTTACGCCGCACGCATGCCAGTTGCTTGCCCTCGCGGTTTTCGAGCACCGCTCCAACGCGTAAATTCTTATTCTCGTGCAGAAAGTTATCGTCGGTCCGATGAGGGAAGTCGAATAGAAAGGCCGTCAATGCTCTAAGCGATGTGCTTTTGCCAGCCTCGTTGGGGCCATAGATCATATGCAGGCCATGGTTGCCGGCACTCAGATCAATGCTAGTGCTTGTGAAATGCCCAAAAGCGATTAAATCGAGCCGACGAAATCTCATCGCGACTCCTCCGATGGAGATCCTAGGAGCTCAAGAAGTCTCTCGTTGGCAAGTTCGATCAGAGTGCTCGATCCATCGAGATATTCGTCGAGCTGGGCCGTCCGCAAATCAGCGGGCAGCTTGCCACGCACATCCTCCATATTGAAGTCGATTTGACTGAGCAACTTCGGATCTTTCTTTGCCTCGGCAAAAACACTCAGGATCGCTTCGGCTGCCTCCTCCGAGAGTCCATGCTGCTCCGAGGCTCCACTAGGCATTTGCGTGTTGATGACAACCTTTTCGATCCAGACTCCATCGGACGACAATCCAGTGGCTACCGATTGGCATTCCTGCAAGATCCGCTCGCGCTCGATACGGAATTTGCGGTGAAGTTCACTTTGGCCACGCAATTCGATCCGCAATGCCAACGGTTTGTCCTCGGCTTGATCGATCGCCTCCTGCAACTTGATTGAAATCAATCCTGGCAAGTCATTCATGTGACGCATCGACTCGACATCCAGGCTCACGACCTCCCACCTCAAAACATCCAACGGTTTAAACTCGCCTGTGATCTTCAAGTCGTCCGACACGTCGATCAGATAGCAACCCTTGGCTCCGGTTTCCTTGGCATGGCGGCCTTGGACGTTCCCAGGGAAGACGACCCACGGATCCTGGCTGAGGATTTCTCGCTTGTGGATATGCCCAAGTGCCCAGTAATCGTAGCCACGCGTTCGAAGGCCTTCGAGCGTGCTGGGTGCATAGTTCTGGAAGCCTTCGCGGCCAGCGCAATTGGTGTGCAAGAGTCCGATGTTAAAGCAGCCAGCAACGCGTTGTGGATAACGCATCGAGAGATCCTCGGTGACAGCCTGAGTCGCAAAACTTTGGCCGTGAATAACCACATCCAACGCCTCGATACGCTCGGTGGTTGCCTGCCTGGACTCGAACATGTGGACATTGTCCGGATAAGGCAACGAGCGAGTCATTTTGTTTTCAGCGTCGTGATTGCCTGCGATCACAAAGACTGGAATCTTGCAATCGCGAAGCTTGGCCATCTGCTTGACGAAGAACTGGCCCGTGTTGTAATCACGCCAACTCCCATCGAACACATCCCCGGCGATCAACAAAAAATCGACCTTGGTCTCGATCGCAAGATCGACTAGGTTTTCAAGGGCCTTTCGCGGTGCAGAACGCAATCGCTCGACGGTCGAAGGATCGTAACCTCGCAAACCTACCAAAGGGCTATCGAGGTGAATATCGGCGGCGTGAAGGAATCGGAACATAGAACGGCAGGGGACTAAGGCTTGTTTGCTGGTTGCTGAGACTTCATAAAGCCGATGAGTGAGGCGAGTTCAGCATCGCTGATGAGCTCCTCAAAGTTACCTGGCATCAACGAGAGCTTGCTGATCTTTTCTTGCTCGATCTGCCCCCGCGCGACCCGCTGGGACTTGCCCGCTTGATCGACGATCTCGAGCGAACTATCGTTGCGATCGAGAATCAAACCGGAAAACGTTTCTCCATCCTCCAAAAGCACATTGGTGATCCTGAATGCTTCATCGACATTTCGATTGGGCCACAGGATGTCTTCGCACAATCGATCGATGGTTCGAACGATCGCTCCATCGAGTTGGGGTCCGATGACTTTCCCTTGGCCTCCGAGTTGATGGCAGCTTGCACATCGCTCTTGAAAAACCCGCTTGCCAACATCCAAATCGATCGCAGCCTTCCGCACCGCATCGGCCTTGGCCTGCACGACCAATGCCCTATCTGTATCGCTTGGTCCCTCAGGCTTCAAATCGGCAAATCGTTCGGCCGTTTGGGCTGGAAGTGACTCCCACCACGATGCAGGTAGAATCCGCAGAGAGTCTTTGGACAAGGCCCCGCGTCGGATCAAGCTCTCCATCAATTCGCTGGAGGTTCGGTGCCTCGACCATCGCGACACCAACTCTTCCTGTGTGGCAGCATTCGCCCGCTTGCCAAATGCTTCGGCCAGCCCCGAGAGCATCTCATTGGCATCCGAACTCCAGTCCCAATCGAATCGCCAAGGCTTGCCCTCTTTGTTCGTCGATGGTTTGGTGAGTAAATCATCCAAGCCTCTTTCGACAATCAAGGAGACCAGATCCGAGAGGACCGGTTGGTCTTGACCTTGCACCCATTGCTGCAAGTTCGCTTTGCAATATCCATCGAGTCGATCGGACTGAACGAGCTTCGTCCAATTGGCCAGAAAATCGGTCTTCCTTGCCGAGTCTTGGCCGATCACCGAGCCCCCGAATACCTTGGCCATCCTCAGGAGAGAGTCGTATTGATCTCGAAGGCTCGATCGCATGAGTCCCGGTTCAGAGACATCGGCGATGGCAATCCAAGCGTAACTGTCTAGCCCGCAACCATCGACGACCTCGATCCGAACCTGGCGACCAGCATGCTCGCTCAGATCGACCGACACATATTTCGCGACGTCGTTTCTCGGGGCATAAGTCCGATGAATCTCGACCCAGTCGCCGCTTTGAGGATTTGCAAGCGCGATACGAACAAAGTTCTCCTTGCGATCCGCTTCGTTGGGCAATCCATCGTGGCCTGCGACCCAGTAAGCAAGTTTTTCTTTCGCTTCGAAAGAGCTGCTGGTCCAAGTTCCAGTGTAGCGTTCGGAGAGTCCCATACTGCTCCAGAAGGGGATTTTGTCTTTGGATACCTCAGCCGGTGCTGGATAGCTTGCTGCATTGAGGGATCGAGGTTCGATCGGCCAAGGGCGATGTTCGCGACCTCGTGCTGCCAAGGCTGTCCAACCGTAGAGTTTCGTGTTCTGCTCGGTCGCTTGGGCGAGCCACTGTTGGGCGGCATTGGCAAGGGATTCTCTGCCTAGGTCGACGAGCATGGGTGAGAGTTTTCCATTGCGTTGTTTTTGAGACTCAGCGATCAGCAGAATCTGTTCGGCTTTCGAGTTTTTATCCGCAACCATTAGATCGACGAGTGTCAGCACTCGCGGAATTTGCGATTCATCCACCGTGGTAGCCACATTCAACAAGGCTTCCTTAAGCCATGGAGTCGCTGGCCCTTGGGCAAGCTTCGTCGATGCCTTGACGATCAGTTCCAAAGACCATGAGGAGGCGCTCGGATGGCGAACGGCCTGCAGGACCTTTAGGATATCCCTTGCTCGCTGCTCGTATTGGGTAGCCGAGAGGCTTGCCGGCAAAAGCTCTTCTTGGGGGAATCGCTCGGATCCTTTCGCAGCGCGACCTAACAAGTCGCGAGTGGCGATCCAATGAGCCTGTTTGAGAATCGCGTCACGGTCATCGACCGACGGAATTCGATCGAGGATGATCGCTGCATCCGAGGGTTTGCCAATTTCACCGAGACGCTCGACGGCTGCTAGTTGCTCGACGGCACTGGCCGTTTCCGAGGCTCTGTGGGGACGAGCAAGGATCGCCAAGGCTTCTTCGCGCGAGAGTTTGGTCGCATCGGCTGGTGTTGGACTGGGAGTCACGGGTGCGTTGGCTTGTTGGTTTGCGACATAGCGAATGCGCCAAATACGACCGCTGGTACGATCGCGATCCGGGTGATCCAAGGGGACTTCATAGTGCCCGATGATTTTGTTGTAGAAGTCTGCGATGTAGAGGCAGCCGTCGGGTCCAAACTGCAGATCGACCGGTCGGAACCAAGGGTCATCGCTGGTAAGCAGATCGGGCATTTCGACGGCCTTGGCCGTAGCACCGAAGTACTCGAGTCGGTTTCGATTGATGCGGCAAGTCATCACATTGCCACTGAGAAGATTGGTTTGAAAGTTTGACGGGAATGCGCTGTGATTCACGTAAGCGACCCCGGAGATTGCGGTGCTACCGTGAAGGTGCTCCATCGTAGAGGGTACAAATCCGAGTCCATCGTCAGGGCGACCAAAGCTAGGATAGCAACCACCGCGCAGTAGTTGAGTGATGGGTTTGCTATGGCAATCGGCGGTGAACCAAAATCCGTATTTGTCTTTGGTCATTCCGAATGGATTGACTTGGCCTTGAGTGAAGAGTTCGACTCGGGAACCATCGGGTTTGAAGCGAAAGACATTGCCGCTGGTCAGTTCGATCGAGTGACCATCGGAGCCTTGGAGTTTCGATACGTTATTAAAGCCGTGGCAGGCGTAGATCCAACCATCGAGACCATCGCGAAGCGCATTGACCATACCGTGGGTATCGCGAGAGGTGTCAAAGGGTCCGAGGATCACGCGGCGTTGGTCGCAAAGTCCATCTCCGTCGATATCGCGTAGGAAATAGATGTTGGGGATGGAAAAGGCAATAACACCGTCTTGGTAGGGGAGGACACCAATGGGGATATTGAGTCCGTCGGCAAAAGTGGTTTTAGACTCGAAGGAACCGTTGTGATCCTTGTCCTCGAGCACGACGATGGCATCGGCAAAGGGTTGGTTGTCCTTGGCGGGGAATGGGTACAAGACGCTTTGGGTCAGCCACAATCGGCCTTTGGGGTCGAACGCTAAGTTCATGGGTTTAGCGATTTGAGGTTCACTGGCGACGAGTTCGACTTGAAAACCCTCGGGGACGTGGAATCCAGCCAATTCATTTTGAGGGGAATGCCAAGCCGACGTGCGGATGGTTTGACCGTACCAATCAGCCGGTGATTTCGGTTCGGCGGGTTTATCGCCAGGATCATTTTCACTAGCCACCAGCCGATCAGAGGTGCCGATCAAGCAGCCGATTGCCAAAAGCAGGCAAGAGGTATAAAGGAAGCGAGCCAGGAGCATCGATGGCATCCTATTGTTTGGAGTAAGTTCAAGGGAAGCGAACCGTTGGGGGGAGTCCGCTTGGTCTTATTCTAGCCAATTTCCAAAACAATTCATGCTTCATCAATTCCTAGGTGTGCAGAAATCCATTTGTTCCATTTGGATCAAACCGTTACCCAGGCATCCCGCTTCTAAGCTCGTAAACCATATTCCAAAGTCGATCGATTTCGCCGCGTTCGATTACTTCTATCGGCTTAAGGCCGTCAAATGCATCATTCGGCTCTTGAAACCAATTCCCCAGCGAGTTGACTTCCACCACATCGTCGAGAGCTTCCAGCAAACGATAGACTTCGTTGTAGGGCCTCTTGAGCTTTTCCGCAGTGTCGGTTTCTGACTCTACCTTTGCAATCGTCCGTTCGGAAACATTCACAACGCGACCAAATAAAGGCCTTGGCATACTAAGTCGATCTCGCAGTTCGAGTTTCGATTCACGACCCAATCGGAGCAAACCCTTGCCCTTGAGCCCAGGAATTGCCTTCGATCGGATTAGGGTCGATGCTTTGACGGCAACCGTTCTTCTGGTAGCTCTCTTTGGCTTTCTAGAGGTCATGTAGCATGCATCCTGTTTCAGCGGTCAGTCCAAAAAATTCCCCTATCCAAGTTTATCATAGGACTTAGATGCAGGAAAGCACTTTTGCCTGCAAAAATGCAGGCAAAAGTTATCGCTATTGCAAGTCATTGGCCGCGATTATTTGCAACTTGCACGCTGCCGTGAAGTTCTGTGGAAACAAGACCATGTTTTTGCCTCTAGCGTTTCTGGCCGATGGAACAAGAATGCCTTCGAAGCCCGAGCGAACGCAACCTCGCCCGATAGCTTGAGTCCACGACTCGTCTCCACCTGTTTGTATTCCTCGCCAATCCTCGTTGACAAGCTCTTCTAGAGAGAATCCAAGAACTCGCCGAATCGACGGGTTCGTGATGTCCAAAATCTTATTCAAGACCACATCAGCACCCGCCATAACTCGCGGACGAATGCTCGAAAGAGGAAGTTTGTAAACGATAAAATTCTGGTAAGCCTCTTTGGTTGCGGTCATCACGTCTAGTGACGCGTACACAGCTTCTAGACCGACACGATTCCAACGGCCGCCTGTTTTGGCTGCGCCTTTGCCCGAAAAGAAGTCGGTTTGTTTTGCGTACTTCGATCCGACAGATCGAACAAGGACACCCGAAAATCCAATTGCTCGCACTTGAAGTCTTTCGATTGTCGTAAACAGATCGCGGACTTCAGGTGTCTCTTCGGTGATTAGGTGTTTCTCGGAGCTCATCCAGTTTAAAAGTCTCGTGCGGGAAACCGAACGCGCGAATAGTTTGAGATTTCATTCGAAAACCCAGAGTCTAACAGTTTTATTACCTCGCTAGCCCTCCGAGCTTGGATTAGCCTACTTACTACTGGGTCTTTTTGGGATTCTCCTAAAAAACCCAACACTGGCGATGACAAATCGTCGCAATCTCCTACAATACTTGGAATGACTTTGTGAAAATTTTCACAAAGTGGGCTTTGGGGGTCGATTAACCAGTTGAATTTGCCCGAATAAGACTGCTAACCGACCTAAATTTCAATTGTCAGCGTCACCGCAGGTGCCCCCAATATGGTTGCTCACCTACCCATCCTGATCTACCTGATCGCCGTTTTAGGCTTCGCCGCAGTCTCGCTTTTGCTACCTCACGTGGTAGCCCCGCGCAGACCGACGAAGATCAAGGATATGCCCTACGAGTCGGGCATGGATCCGGTGGGTGATGCTCGCAAGCCTTTCGACATCAAATTCTACTTGACGGCAATCTTGTTTTTGGTCTTCGACATCGAGCTGCTATTTCTATATCCCTGGGCCGTTTCGCTCCTGGCACCCGACGGTGTTCCAGAGGCTTTCCGACCGGCGGTTTTGGCAGTCCTGATGGTTCTTCTTGGTACCCTTGGCCTTGCCTACTGGGTAGCTTACCGCAAAGGAGTCTTCGATTGGCGACGCAAATAAACAAACAACTCGGCGACAATGTTTTCCTAACAACCATCGATGCGGCAGCATCCTGGGCCAGGGCCAATAGCCTTTGGCCGATGCCCTTTGCGACGGCCTGTTGCGGTATCGAGCTTATGAGCACGGCGGCCTCGAAGCACGACCTGTCGCGATTCGGTAGCGAAGTGATGCGATTTACTCCGCGCCAGTGCGATTTGATGATCGTCGCTGGACGTGTGGTCATGAAGATGATTCCGGTCCTGCAGCGAATTTGGTTGCAGATGCCTGAGCCCAAGTGGTGCATCTCGATGGGTGCTTGCGCTTGCTCGGGTGGTGTGTTTGATACCTATGCTGTCGTTCAGGGAATCGACCGATTTCTCCCGGTGGATATCTACATTCCCGGTTGTCCCCCAAGGCCTGAGCAACTGATCAAGTCCATCATGGAGTTGCAAGACAAAATCAAGAAGACAGGCACCTACAACGCCCGTGAATTCCAGTTTCGTATTCTGCCCGATGGTCCGAAGCGATTCGACGAAGACGAGCTTGTTCGTATTCGCGAGCGTAACGGCTTCAAACTCGAAGAACCCAAGTACGACCCGATCCACTAATCGCTTGGAACTGTAACGATGTCGGAAACAAAGTCGCTGAAAGAATCGCTCGAATCCAAGCTCACTGGTATACCCCTGAGTTGGTCTGAGTTTCGCTCGCAACAGAGGGTAACGGTGCCTGCGAGCAATATCGCTGTGGCACTTAAGGCTCTGCGTGATGCAGGGATGGATCAACTGATCGATATCACGGCTGTGGATATGCTCGAATATCCAGGTGCAACGGATCGATTCGAAGTGGTCTATTTGCTTTTGAATACCAACAGCGGTGAGCGATTGACAGTTAAAACCCACGTCAATGAGCCCGAGCTTAAGCTGCCGTCGGCTTGTCCGATTTGGTTTGGTGCTGACTGGCTCGAGCGTGAAGTCTACGACATGTTTGGAATCGTCTTCGATGGGCACCCGAACTTCAAACGCCTGCTGTTGCCCGATGCTTTTGAATCGTTCCCGCTTCGCAAGGACTATCCGGTCAAGGGCCGGGGCGAGCGCCATAACTTCCCCATCATCACCCGTGCGGAGAGCTAAATCAGATGCCACTCGAGCTGATTGATTCGCCTGATTTGGATGCCGGCTATCGCGAAGGTCTTTGGACCTTGAACTTCGGCCCACAGCACCCGGCCACCCACACCACGTTGCGATTGGTTTTGCAACTCGATGGTGAGATGGTCATCGGTGCCGAACCCGACATTGGGTTCCTCCATAGCGGCTTTGAGAAACTCGCCGAAGTCCTCGACTACAACCAGTATGTGACGATCGTCGATCGGATGAACTACATCTCTCCGATGGCCAACGAGATCGCTTGGCACCATGCGGTCGAAGGTCTCCTTGGGATCGAACTGACGCCTCGTTGCAAGTACATCCGCACGATTTTTGCAGAGCTCATGCGGATCCACGATCACTTGCTGTGCACGGGGACTTGTGTTCTGGACCTTGGTGGTGCAACGGCCTTTATGTATGCGTTCAACGAACGCGAGAAGATTTACGAAATTTGCGAGCGCGCAAGCGGTCAACGTTTTCACACCGGATACACGCGAGTCGGCGGTCTGCTCTATGACGTGACCGACGACTGGATCAAGATGGTACGCGATTTCTGCAAGACCTTTCCACCAGCTTACCGCGATTTCGCCGGCTTGGTGATGAAGAATCGAATCTTCGTCGAACGGACCAAGGGTGTGGGTGTATTGACCAAAGAGGATGCGATCGCTGGCGGTGCAACTGGCCCGGTGGCTCGCGCAAGTGGTGTCGAGCGAGATTTGCGACGCGACGAACCCTATCTGGCTTACAACGATTTCGACTTTGATGTCTGCTGTGCCCAAGGTGGCGATTGCTATGCTCGATTCCAAGTCCGCATGATGGAAATGCTCGAGAGCCTGAAGATCATCGAGCAAGCCCTCGATAATCTTCCTTCTGGACCCGTGTTCACCTCAGGGACTGGAAAAGAGGGGATTCCTGACAAGACCGAGGTGTATCGCAGCATCGAAGGCTTGATCCATCACTTCGAGAACATCATGCCCAATCGTCAGATGCCATCGCCTAAGGAATCCTACTACGGTGCGACCGAGTCGCCCAACGGTGAACTGGGTTATTACATCGTTTCGGATGGTGATTTCAAAGCCTACCGAGCCCGGACGCGTCCCCCTTCCCTGCTTCATTTTTCTCTGTTTAGCCGCATGATCAAAGGCTGTATGCTCAGCGACGTTGCCGCTGTGCTAGGTAGCATCAACATCATCGCTGCGGAGTTGGATCGATGAGCGAACTAAGCGACAACGCAAAACAAACGATCGCCGAACATCTGCCCCGTTACCCCAGCAAGCAGGCTGTTACCTTGCCTGCACTGCATGTGGTTCAGCAAGAGCGCGGGTGTGTCAGCAAGAAGGCCATGGAGGAGATCGCCGAGATCCTCGAACTATCGCCGGCACAAATCCACGACACGGCCTCCTTCTACGGGTTCTTTCGCACCGAAGATAACCCGCTTGGCCAAAAACGCATTTGGGTTTGTCGATCTTTGCCATGCATGCTCCGAGGCGGAGAAGAACTGCTCGCAGCACTTTGCGAAAAGCACGGCATTGCACCTGGTGAGACAACCGCCGATGGCAAGTTGACCATCGAGCTTGCCGAATGCCTCGGTGCTTGCGACGGTGCTCCATGCATCCTGCTTGAAGACGAACTTCATCTGCGTTGCAGCGTTGAGGATGTCGAGCGGATCGCCAAGGAATCCATCGCTAGTACAAAGAAAGTTTGACCAGAGAGTCTCAAGCCCAGAAAGTTTCGAGCAAGGTTCAGATCTATGAGTCAAAGTGAATTCAAACCTGTCCTGTTGGGTCGAGTTGGCAGACCCGATAGCCAGTCGCTGGCCTCTTACCGAGCCGACGGTGGCTATGAGGCATTGGCCAAGGCTTTGAAGATGGCCAATACCGAAGTGATCGATGTGGTGAAGAACTCGGGTCTTCGCGGTCGAGGCGGTGCTGGCTTTCCCAC
>JAJTFC010000194.1 GCA_021298315.1 Planctomycetaceae bacterium | reverse complement strand
TACCAAGTGGTCAGGACCCCAAACTTTAAACCACCAATCGGCTCCCCACTCGTCGTCGACCTTCCGCATTGCTCGCCGAAAATCGATCGCTTCCATGATCGACTCTTCGACCAACGCGGTGCCTCCTGGTGGCTCCATCATCGCTGCGGCCACGTCGCACGAGGCGATGATCGCATACTGTGGGGAAGTCGATGAGTGCATCAGATAAGCTTCGTTGAAGGTGTGGCGATCGAGCTTCTTGTTGACCGGTTCCCGCACGAGGATCTGAGAAGCTTGGGATATCCCGGCCAGGAGTTTGTGGGTCGAATGGGTGGCAAAAATCATCGATTCTTTGGGTTGAGATCGATTCGGTCCGATCGCATGCATGTCCTTGTAGAAATGGTGGAAGGCCGCATGGGGTAGCCAAGCTTCATCGAAATGCAGCGTTCCGATCTGACCATCGAGCATACTGCGAAGTTGTTCGACGTTGTAGATAATGCCATCGTAAGTGCTTTGGGTGATCGTCAGAATCCGGGGCTTTCGATCCGGATGCTTGGCTTGTGCCTCTTTTGCAAACGGATTCGCATCGATCTTGCGTTGGATGCTTTCGAGCGAAAACTCTTCCTTGGTAATCGGACCAATAATCCCTAAGTTGTTGCGAGTCGGAGTCAAGAAGACCGGAACGGCTCCGGTCATGATGATCGAGTGCAAGATCGATTTGTGGCAGTTGCGGTCGACGACAACAATGTCCTCGTTAGCGACTGTCGAGTGCCATACGATCTTGTTGGAAGTCGATGTACCGTTGGTCACGAAGAAGCAATGGTCTGCACCGAAGATCCGCGCGGCGTTGCGTTCAGAGGCCGCTACCGGACCTGTGTGATCGAGCAGTTGCCCGAGTTCCTCGACCGAGTTGCACACGTCTGCCCTAAGCATGTTCTCGCCGAAAAACTGATGGAACATCTGCCCAACAGGGCTCTTTAGAAAAGCAACACCACCGGAGTGCCCTGGGCAATGCCAGGAATACGATCCGTCTTGGGCATAATGGATCATCGCGCGGAAAAACGGAGGAGCCAGACCTTCGACGTAAGCCTTAGCCTCCCTGAGAATGTGCCTAGCGACAAACTCCGGAGTATCCTCGAACATATGGATGAAACCATGGAGTTCGCGAAGGATGTCGTTGGGAATATGTCTTGACGTGCGAGTCTCACCGTAAAGAAAAATCGGGATATCAGCGTTCTTGAAACGAATTTCGGAAATGAATTGTCGCAAGTTGGCCAAAGCCGAATGCATCGAGGCTTCCGAGGCAAACTCATCATCATCGATCGAGAGGATAAAGGCCGAGGCCCGGCTTTGCTGCTGAGCGAATTGGGAAAGGTCTCCGTAATTGGTGACCCCTGCGACTTCGATCCCCTCACGCTCGATGGCTTCGGCCAACGCTCGAATCCCCAGCCCAGATGCGTTACCGGAGCGAAAATCCTCATCGATGATGACTACGGGGAATTTGAATTTCATTATTGCTTCAGACCGCACAAAGGGGGACGCGAGGATTTAAATGAAGGAGGCTAGCAACCGCAGCCAAGGAGATCAAAGCCCCTTGAAATGCGATTGCTCTAGCACAGGCCGTTTCTCTTGGTGTAGAAGGGTATCGTTGGACGGGAAAATCGAAAAGCTCCATTTCGCCTAGCCTGGGAGCGAAAAATCGGGACAATCCCGGCAATTCGCCTCTAAGTATTCTTGTCCGAGTCCCCAGTTTTAGTTTTTTTAAGAAATCATCATGGAAACCACTCTCGTACTGCTCAAGCCAGACTGTGTGCAACGCCGGTTGATCGGCGAAATCATCGGGAGATTTGAACGAAAAGGTCTTAACATCGTCGGGATGAAAATGCTACAGGTTACGCCTGAGTTGTCCCGACAACATTACGCTGAGCACGTTTCAAAGCCATTTTATCCAAATTTGGAAGATTTTATCACTTCCGCTCCGATCGTCGCGATGGCTATCGAGGGGCTCGAAGCCATCCGAGTTGTTCGCGATATGCTCGGAGCAACCAATGGCTTGAAGGCCGCTCCTGGAACCATCCGTGGCGACTACAGTTCGTCACGCCAAATGAACCTGGTTCACGCTTCAGACTCTCCCGAGTCGGCTGCTCGCGAACTGGCTCTGTATTTCCCTGGCGAGCAGATCTGCCGCTACAGTCCAACCCTCGTCGGTAGCTTCCGCGCTTCGGACGAAGGCTAGTTTCGTATTCACCTAGCGCCTATCCCAATCGGTTCGACTCTATGCGACGTCAAGACATTCGTAACATCGTAATCATCGCGCACGTCGACCACGGTAAAACCACCATGGTCGACTGCTTGCTCAAGCAAAGCGGTCAGTTTCGTGACTCGCAGCTTCAAGGAGAGCGAATCCTCGATAGCAACGACCTAGAACGCGAGCGAGGTATTACGATCCTCTCGAAGAACATCGCGCTCGAGTACAAAGGGATCAAAATAAATCTCATCGACACCCCAGGCCACGCCGACTTTGGCGGTGAAGTCGAGCGTGTCGTTCGGATGGCAGATGGTGCATTGGTCCTGATCGATGCAGCCGAAGGCACGATGCCGCAAACACGGTTTGTACTCTCGAAGGCCCTCGAGTGCGGAGTCAAACCGATCGTTGTCGTCAACAAAATCGACCGACCCGATGCTCGATGCGACGAAGTCGTCGAAGAAGCACTGATGCTTTTAGTCGATCTTGGCGGTGAAGATTATATGGATCACTTCGATGTGATCTATGCCTCGGGACGTTCCGGATACGCCACTCACGATTGGCGAGTCCCAGGCGATAGCATGATTCCGCTCTTGGACTTGATGATCGAGAAAATTCCGGGCCCGGATGTTGAGCCCGATGCCCCCCTACAACTCCTCGTGACCAACTTGGACTGGTCCGATTACGTAGGGCGTATTGCGATTGGACGTATCCAATCGGGAACCATGCGAAAAGGCCAGCTAGTCGATATTGCCAAGGATGGTTCGGTCGTGGCCTCCCAAGTCGCCAACCTTCAGCTATTCGACAAGTTAGGTCGGGTCGATACCGAAAATGCTACCGCTGGCGATATCGTGGCGGTGATCGGTTTGGACAACATCGAGATCGGAGACACCATCTGCAACCGGGGACAAGTCGTACCGCTTCCTAGATTGCAAGTGGATGAACCGACGTTGGAAATGGTCTTTGGCATCAACTCCTCACCTTTGGCTGGGAGAGATGGTAAGTACGTAACGACTCGGCAGCTCAAATCCCGACTGGAAAAAGAACTCGAGCGCAATGTCGCTTTGAGGGTTACGCCTGTCGAAGGCTCAGATGCATTTGCTGTTCGGGGACGGGGCGTGTTGCACTTATCGGTTTTGATTGAAACCATGAGGCGCGAAGGCTATGAGATGAGCGTCTCGAAACCCCGCGTTGTGCTCAAGCGGATCGATGGTCAGTTGCACGAACCGTTTGAAGTTCTCAATGTCGAGGTTCCCACCGACCGCGTGGGGCCGGTGATGGAGATGGTGGGAAATCGGCGAGGGATCTTAGAGACGATGACTCCCCGAGGCGAATACACACTCTTGCAGTTCTCGATACCCGCCCGAGGGCTTATCGGCGTTAGGACGCGGATGCTCAATGCCACTCAAGGTACAGCGATTATTCACCACCGATTCGCGGGTTATCAACCGATCGGCCCGGACATGGCAAGACGTTCTAATGGTGTCTTGGTTTCAATGGTGCCTGGCAAGGCGGTGGCTTACTCCCTTTTTGCGCTCCAAGAGCGATCAGAGCTTTTCGTAGCTCCGGGCGATGACGTTTACGAGGGGATGATTGTTGGAGAGAATGCTCGCGACAATGACTTGGTGGTTAATCCGACTAAAGAGAAGAAGCTAACGAACATTCGAGCTGCTGGCAACGATGAGAATATCATTCTTAAGCCACCTCGGCAGTTATTCCTGGAAGCGGCATTGGAGTATGTGGAAGACGACGAGCTCGTCGAGGTGACTCCGAACGTGATCCGTTTGCGTAAGGTTTTCTTGCGGGAAAGCGATCGACGTCGCAATACCAAGGGCAGCACTGAACTCGTCGAAAGCTGATCCGACTCGACTCGTGTCTGTCCCCCGGCGTAAGCTCGACTCGTGTCTGTCCCCCGGCGTGGCTCGGTATGCTTGCTAGCATTATCCGGCATCATCGCACTAGGTGCCTAGCACCTGCGGAAGACGGTTAGCTTTTGATAGCATTCGCGATGCAGCGATTGCTAGCATCAACCGACACCAACGCACTAGGTGCCAGGCACCTGCAAAAGGCGGCTAGCTTTTGATAGCATTCGCGATGCAGCTCGACTCGGGTCTGTCCCCCGGCGTAGCTCGGCAAGATTGCTAGCATCAGCCGACACCATCGCACTAGGTGCCAGGCACCTGCAAAAGGCGGCTTGCTTTTGATAGCATTGGCGATGCAGCTCTCGCACTAGGTGCCAGGCACCTGTGAAATGCGGCTAGCTTTTGATAGCATTGGCGAGCTAATCGGATTGCTCGCTTGCCAACTGAGATACAGCAAACGCCGGTGCACATCGCGACAAACCCTCTCCGAGTTTGTCACTCAGCCATATCTGATCACCGAACCCAAAACGACTAGCAAGCAGGCCGTCTTCCAAGGTTTGCCGAAGTAAAAAACCACCGTGACCAGCACAAATCATCGATGATACAGCCCCTCGGCTCTCGATCCGCCCCAAAACTCTCTCCATGGACCTTCGAAGCAATCCCACCTGCTTACTCATCACACTCTGAGCGATCGCATCAATGTCCGAATCCGCAAGCGTCGAACCATCCTCACCAACCAATCTAGCCAAGCGATAACGCGCACATTGACGGGTTGCTGGCTGCCCGTCAGCCGTCTGATGATCCTGGCTGTCGTCTTCGAAATAACCTAACCACAAATAAGCATCCCTGGTGGTTGCAAATTGCTCATTCATCACAGGACAGTTTTTACCATGCAATGGAACACTTCGAAGTAGCCCGCAGAGGTTCGATCGCTCAACTCCTGTATAGATCAACTCCCGGCGCTTGAGCCGATCCGAATCGGTCTTGGAACTCGTCAGCAAAGAGCTTGAAGAAACCCCAATGACATCGATCGTTGTGGATCCGATATCGACCATAACCCCAAGTGGTTCGGCACCTGAACTCTTGGATGCCGGCAACAATCGCCTTGACCAATTCGCCAACGCATGCCAATTCGATGCGGCTGCCATCCAAGGATCTCGGGCCGCCTGACTCGGACTACGAAACTTTCCATCCACGCAGTAAACAAATACAAGCGGTGCTGGAAATAACCTTGTGACTTGATCGAGGATGCACGCAACACCTTGAGCCCGAGTTGCAAAACAATCCGCAAGCTCCCCCGTCATGGTAACGGCGATGCCTTGAAACTCAGGGGAGTCGTCAATTGCCCGAGCAAGTGCCGAAGCAAGCTGAGTCGACTCTTTCCACATCGCAAAAGGTAAACTCTTGGACCAAGCCGTTTGGACATTGCTGTGAGCAAGCTTCAAGTTCGCTCCGCCGATATCCAAACCCAACCAAGAGTTTTGATCTTTCTTTTTTGAACTTCTTTTCGAGGTCATTGGATTAACATGCAATCGCCGTAACTAAAAAAGCGATAACGCTCCTCGACCGCTTTGCGATACGCCTCGAGCATCAACTCGCGGTTGGCAAATGCGCTCACTAAAACCAGCAAAGTGCTGCGAGGCAGATGAAAATTGGTAAGCAATCGATCGACGACTTTAAACTGAAATCCAGGCCTTATAAACAGGTCTGTTTGGCCTGACCATTCGACTAAATTTCCGTCCCCATGCAGGGCCGAGGTTTCAAGCGTGCGAACAGATGTTGTTCCAACAGCCAAGACTCGCCCACCCTCAGACTTGGCACTTTGCAATCGTCGCACAACGTTGGCGCTAATCTGTGCATACTCGCTGTGCATTTTATGATCGGCAAGCCTATGCACCGAAACAGGACGAAAGGTGCCTAACCCAACATGCAAGGTGACAGAGACCAACGCGACTCCCACCTGACGTACTTTTTTCAGAAGATCTTCGGTCAAGTGGAGGCCGGCCGTAGGTGCTGCAACCGAACCAGGGTTGCGGGCATAAACGGTTTGATAGCGCTCGCGATCTTCCTGGGTCATTTGCCCATCGCGGATGTATGGGGGCAGAGGAATCCTGCCGCTTTGCTCCAAAAGCTCTAGCCAAGGAACTTGCGGATCTGGAACAAACAGCACGTTCCCTTCTTGGGTGTGCGATACGACAAGCAGCCCTTGTGTTTCGCGTCCTTCGCAATCGCGCAGGACGATCCGCTCGCCGGGTTGGAGGTAGCCCCTGGTTTTCGACAGCAGCTCTCCAACCCCGTTTTCTTCTCGAAGAAACAGACCTTCCCACCTTCCGGAGGTTTGCCCCCGGTAACCGACTAAACGAGCGGGAATCACTTTCGAGTCGTTGACAACGATCGCATCACCGGCTCGCATCGTCTCAGGAAGATCTCGCACCGAAGCATGCTCGATCGAACCCGACTTGCGGTCGATAATCATCATTCTCGCATCGGTTCGATGCGGCGGTGGATCTTGAGCGATAAGCTCTCGTGGCAATTCGAAATCGTACAGATCAAGTTCGCTTGGCTGATCGCTCACGGCAGTTCTCGAACTCGGATGTTGCGAAACTCAACCGGTGCCCCTTCGGACTCCAAGCACAGATAGCCTTCGGCGGGGTTGGCTTGAGCACCCCCGGAGACTTCGTGGCCGTTGACCCACAATCGGACTTCGCCGTTGATCGCGCGCACGTAGTAAAAATTCCACTCCGGCGAAGGTTTAGAAAAGTTGCCTTTGGGAAAACTGCGCGATCCATCCGGAGAAAGGGGTGGGAAAGGTTTTAACTTAGATCTTCCAACAGGGAAGATATCACCATGGGTGGTAAACCATGTGGCTTTCTTGCCCGAGCTTTTTTCGTACTGCTCGGTGTAGCCGGTGTCGAGGACTTGGACTTCGATACCTGCATCGGGAAGACGGTTTGGTGGAAGATTCTCTAAGGCGTTGTCGGGGGTCCAAAGGAAGAATCCCGAGTTGCCAGCGAAGGAAAGATGACGCCACCAGCCGACGAATTCGAGGTTTCGGTATTTCTTTTTCGATCGCAGAACCCCAACAGGTTTACCGGTACAGTGAACCAGTGGGCCGTCCCATGTCCAAGTGGCTTCATCGCAGTTGGCCCGTTGGAAGTCGTCTTTACCAAGTTCTACCCATCCATCGCCGGTGGTATCGAATTGGACGGGAGTGAATTTGGCACCTTGCTCGGGCACCATCGGTTCGCGTTTGGCTTCTTGGGCTTGAGTGCTCGCCAAGGAGACTGAGAGTTGGATCGCGAAGATCGCAATCAGATGAGAGGTTCGTTTCATCGGTGTGCCTTGTATCGCAAGATTGATCGTAAGTGGCTC
>JAJTFC010000077.1 GCA_021298315.1 Planctomycetaceae bacterium | reverse complement strand
TGAATGCGTGAGACCAAGCCGACCAATTCACCATGCGAGTTAAAGACTCCAGAGCCACTCGAGCCCCCCGAGAATTCAGCAGTGATTTCCAGCCAAGTCGTTGAATCCCCCTGCATCGTCGGTTTCGTTAGGCGACTGACAAACCCCGTTGTGACGACAAAGAATTCGTTATGTGGGTGACTCATGACCACCACTTCAGACAACGGCTTTGGATTCGATGCCGCAAGACGGATCGGCTCGAATTTATCATCGGTTTGAAGTTGGATCAAAGCGATATCGGCAGACTCCCATGCAGCTAGAACCTTGCCGATGCCATAGCATTGACCAAGATGGTTCATGACGAGCAGTCCTTGGGTTTTTTCATCTTCTTTTCGCTTAAGCACATGGTGGTTGGTCAGCACCAAGCCATCTTGGCTGATGAGCACACCACCGGCGATATTTCCGTGAAGATTTTTGCAGCGACCGCAATCGTAAAGCGCCCCGACCATGACCGAAGCTTTACGAATGCGATCGTGAAAGACCTCGGAACTCACGGCGGCAATATCCGGCAAGTTGATTGCAAGTCGATTGGGGGCTAGCTTGAGTTGCTGCCGGATATCTTTTCCATCATAAAAAGGATCCGCATCAATCAACCATCGTCCTCGTTTGACGAACGTGTTGTAGATCCGCCGATTGTCGATGACTCCGTTGGTTAACTCTTCGATAGGAGCGTTAAAACCTTCCTGCTTGGCTTGTTGCTGAGGGTTCTGGTTTGGGCTCTCGATGGTTTTGTCTTGGGCCCAACTCGATACAGCCCCCCAAAGGACAACAAGCACCGACGCATGGACTAGCAGGAGATGAATACCACGACTGCAAAGAGGCTTCGAAAGCGACATCAGAGCAATCCTAAGAAGTGCGAGTTGAGAATTTCCTACATGGCATTCTCAGGACGTATTCGAAATACGGAAAAGGAATCTTGGGCTTGCGTTTCTTGGCCCAAACGTAAATCACGTTGACCATCGCCCGTGAAATCTCCCCTCGATCGACCTTTTGGATAACTTGATCGACGAAAGCCTCTTGCTCGGGAAATGCGACCCGCAGTCCGAACATCAACTGATCTTTAAGTTCAACGGTGTTAAACGAGAGCATCTGCTCGGCTTCGTTGTACCCATAGGGTTCCTGGGTTTGGGCCGTGCCTAAGCCCAAAAGGCTAAAGACCAGCGCCGTTACTAGCCCCCAACGCATCGACTTGGTCGATTTCCAACGATTTTCAACGCTCTGGTTTCGCATAAACTTTGAATCTCCATGCCAACTCGATGAGGTGCTCAGTTAGCGGCACACTTGACTTAATCGACAATCTTTGCGGATTTGAGTAAGCTAGACTTAGCAAAAGTACAGGAATCGACACAAGTCAAACTGCGGGAAGTAAGCATTTTGGGAGAGATCAACCCCTACGATTTACCTTGGCCCGAAACCGGTAGGCTCGCCGGAATCGACTTTGGTACCGTCAGGATCGGGATATCCTCGTGCGATCCGAGCCGAACTTGGACAAGCCCTCTGGAGACATTCGAGCGCAAAGCCCCGGCGATCGAATTGAAGTATTTTCAAAAGCTGACCAAGGAGAATCAGATTGGTGGTTGGGTGGTCGGTTTGCCCCTGCACTGCGACGGTCGCGATAGCGCCAAGGCGCGTGAAGTTAGGCAATTTGCCAAGTGGCTTATCACCACGACCGAGCGTCCTGTGCGATTCATCGATGAGCGCTACACAACAGCCCTGGCCACTCGATTGCTTAGGGAATTGCAGATGACCCACAAGCAGCGTAAGAAACAACTCGATAAAATAGCGGCTCACATCATCCTAGACGCCTACCTAGAATCTTCCAAACATCCTGGCTTTAACCCTATCACGTTGGAGAATATCGACGATGCTCAAATCTCACTCGAAGATGCCTTGGATGATTGAGTCTATTCCCAGGCTTTCGCTGCCGTTTTTGAGCGTCATGCTCTGGGCGTTAGTCATGCTCTGGGCGTTAAGCCATACTTGCTATGGCCAAGAGGATGCGGGTCGGACGGAATTGACGGCTCCCAAGCCGCTGACGAAATACATGGGCCGGCGGATCGCTCTGCCGATGAGCTACCATGGAATCCCGTGGCTCAATCGTCCCGAGCGAATCCAAGAGGAGAACCCTGAGGAGATGCTCGAGCAACTGGATGTCAAGCCCGGGATGACTGTCTGCGATATGGGTTGCGGCGACGGTTACTACACCATCGAACTTGCAAAGAAGGTAGGGCCTACGGGCAAAGTCATCGCAGTAGATATCCAACCGGAAATGCTCCAGGAACTCTCTCGCCGCTGCCAGCGAAACGACCTAAAGAACGTCGAGATGATTCTGGGAGAACCGCATAACCCCAAACTTCCTATAGGCAAGATCGATCTAATACTGATGGTCGACGTGTATCACGAGTTCTCGAATCCCGTCGAAATGCTCGATGCGATGAGAAAAAGTCTCACGCCCGATGGACGCATAGCCTTGGTTGAATTCCGAGGTGAGGATCCACAGGTGCCAATCAAACCTGAGCATAAAATGACCAAGAAGCAGATTCTCAAGGAGTACGAAGCCAACTCGATGCGATTGGTAGGGCAGTACGATCGACTCCCTTGGCAACACCTGATGTTCCTAGGTTCAGACTCCAAACAAAGCAATGCCTCGAAAGAGGAATCCAAGTAGTCCTATGCTTCATCTTCAAAGCGAATCCCAAGCACGGTGGCTTCGTCAGGTCGACGAGCACCTTGAAGAGATCTTGATCGATCACGCTCACTGCGAGCATAAGGCGGCGGCATCCGCAATGAGTTTGTTTGGATCTTATGTCGACTGCCAAGAACTCACCCAAGAGATGACGACGATCATCGCCGAGGAACTCGAACATTTTCAGATGGTTCTGGATTTGCTCAAGCGTCGGGGAATTCGATTTCGCAAGATTCGACCGGGGGATTACGGACGAAAACTCAATTTGCTCATGCGGCCTAACGAACCCGACCGGGCTGTCGACAGATTGCTTATCGCAGGCCTGATCGAAGCTCGATCCTGCGAAAGATTCAAACTACTTAAAGATTACGTTTCTGATCCCGAGCTTGCCAACTTCTACGGATCCTTGTTTGAATCCGAGGCTCGGCATCATACGACTTATGTGCGATTGGCCAGGCACTTTCAAGACCCAGAGACGGTTCGCCTGCGGCTCGATGAACTCTCGGCAGCCGAGGCAGCCATCATCGATGTTGGGCATGAGCTTCCTCGAATGCATAGTTAGCACCCCACCATGCGCATCGGTTTTGTCACCCTCGGAGCCAACGTCCCGTCGACACGTTTTCGGTTCTATCCCTACGAAAAGCCGCTCGCAGACCGAGGGCACCGCGTATCTGTCTGGACTTGTTACCCTAGCGTCTATGACTATTTTACCACGATCGGTTGGAGATTCAGTTCCCATATCAAACGGGCAAGTAGGCTTGTGCAATATTCGCAGGCCAAGTGGTTTCGCCCCGATACGGTGTATCTCGAAAGAGGCGTTTTCCACGACCAAAGCCTATGGTTAGACCGCTGGTTCCGGAATGTTTCGCGTCGATTTGTACTCGATGTGGACGATGCAATTTTCTTGCAATTCCCGGAAAAGACTCGGCAGTTGATCCAATGGAGCGACCACGTCGTGGTCAGCAACCAGCCACTCTATGAGTATGTCTCGCAGTTCCACTCGAAGATCACGGAGATACCAACGTGTGTCTCGCTAGAGAGATACCGGTTGAAAGCCTTCGGATCCAGCGAATCGTCCAAACCAGTTATTGGTTGGATGGGAACACCTTCGAACTTGCCTTTTTTAGTCCATTGCGCACCGGCCTTGAGGAGATTGGCTAAGGAACTCCCTTTCAAACTCTTGGTCGTATCGAACACCTCAGAGCCCCTCAAGGCGATCGATCTGCAGGGGGTGGACTTGCAATTTGAGACTTGGAGTCCCCAGGTCGAGATCCAGTGGCTTCATCAGATGGATATCGGTTTAATGCCGTTGCCTGCGGATCAAGAATGGATGAGGTACAAAGCGGCCACCAAGCTCGTGCAATACATGTCGATTGGGATACCGGCAGTGGCCAGTCCCATCGGCGTCAATGCAACGATCCTCAAAGATAACCAAGTTGGTTTCGCAGCAGCAAATGACCAGCAGTGGTTTGAATCGCTCCGAACGCTGCTGTTGGCTCCGGATTTGCGTCAGCGTATGGGAATTGCAGGACGAGCATTGGTCGAATCGAAGTACTGCATCGAGGCTAACCTCGACAAACTAGAGCAAGTACTCGTCGGGGATTAAGCCCGTACCATGATCTCTGTGGTAGTCATCAAGACACCACAGAGAATTCAAGCCATTGAACCCAGGGGACCTACAAGCCGAGGATATCGTCGAGATCTTGACTCAGCGCTAGATCCAAACCATCGTCGCTCGACTTGCTACCCGATACAGATCGAGCAGTCCAGTCAAGCAGATCGTCGGAATCATCCAGAGTGCTAGCCATCAAGGTTGAGCTGAAGTAGTTTGCCATCACCAAGTCGCTAGAACGACTCGTTGAACCGACAGAACTGCTCGAAGCCGACTTCGATGAGGTGCTAGAAGCAATGGGTTCAGATGTCCTGGTTTCCAATGCAACTGCTGGAACCCAAAGATCACTCGAATCGTTGGCTTCGCCTTCTCCTCCACGTCCGCCGCTGAGGTTCTTGTTGATCTCGTCGATGACAGCAAGAACATCCAACGCGTTGATGAATCCATCACCGTTGACATCCAAGTAAGGAGGAACGGCAGTTGGAGGCAACGTCGGACGGCTTGGAAGCCCCGCATTGATGTAATTGACAATCTGCAAGACGTCGATCGGAGATACGAATCCGTCACCGGTGACATCGAACCTATTGGTTGGATTGGTGTATGGATTCGAACCGATGGTGATCATCCAATCCTCGACTTCTCCATCGATCGCTTCACCTAGCGGTGATCCAACGGCAGCTTGGTCGCTGCTGAGTCGGAATCGAGCGGCAACGGAACGATCAATTACTGAACCGGCTGGGACGTTGAATGTCACCGGCGAGTTCAGACCGTTGACGATCCGACCGGGAATGTTGATCTTCTCGGCGGTGTCGAAGTTGCCGTTGCCGTTGAAGTCGATCCAAGCACCTATGAATGCCGGCCTTGCAAGCGTCACACCCTGTACGGTGAATTGGAACGATCCGGTGAACCCAGAAACGATTGCGTTGAACACCAACCCATCGTCTTGATCTTGGTCGGGAACCTTCGCATCGGGATCTGCCGTGTTGGTCAACCCCAGAGAGAAGCCATCGACGACCTTATGGCGAGGCCCATTGCTGTCACGCAGGCTTGCATAGTTTGGATCGGGTGCATCGCCGTAGTCGAAGCCTTCACCTAGGAAGATCGTCACGAGCGTATCGCCGTTGAGTTCGGTGGCACGCATCGGATTGCCTGCCTTGTCGCGAATACCGGTGACGACTTGGGTTCCCAAGCCACCGACTCCAAGGCTACCTTCGATAAAAATCTGGTCCCCAAGGACGGTGATGTCCACTCCAGCCATGTTGGCTTGGCTCAAGATTCGGCCGATGATCTCAGCGACTTGCGAAGGTGCTTTCACGACACTCAGATCGAAGACGATCGGAGTGGTTAGTTCGCGACCAGGAACACCGACGACTTGCAATCCACCACTGCTGATGATCCGCAAATCGCTTTGCGTTCCCACGGCGATCATACCGCCTGCGGAGAAGGTCGCATTAAGCCCCAAGCCTGCGGCATTGATGGCTGCAACGATCAAGGCTGCTTGCTGATCGGCAGAAGCAGTGTTGAGTGGAACTGCAACATTGTTGAGTCCTACCGAACCGTTTCCATCGAGCTCAAAAACAACCGATTTGTCCCCACGCTGAATCGCGAAAGTTTGGCCATCGAAGAGCCCTTCGGGTACCCCGTTATTCGTCGGGATCTTCAATCCGTAGACTGGAGTCGTACCAGTTCTGCCCGTCGCGGAAATCTGGCTCGTCACAGGCAGGAACTGGATCAAGTTGCTGCCGAGAATCTGCATCTCACCGTTACCGATCGACTTGATCGTCAAGTTCAAGTTGGCAGAAGTGATCGCGTTTACAACATTTTGAGCCAAGATCGCAGGTGGATCGGAGGCCAGGAACTGGATTGGGATATTGCCAGTGGTGAAGGTCTGGTTGTTGTCGAATTCGAAAGTGACGCGTCGGAACCCATCGTCCACTTGGAAAGTGGTCCCGTCGACTGCCGTGTTCGAGAAGTTATCCGCTGTGGATGGTACTCGAAGAACAATCCCCGTCTCGACTTCGAAATAGTGCGGCTGGCGATTCGCATCGATGATCGTGTAGGTCGTTCCATCGATAAGGGATCGAGGCTCGATCGCTTGGATCAAATTCTCGTTCGTATTGACGAAGCGAATCGTGTAAGCGGCACCGCTTTCCCACAGGCCCGAAAGCGGTGTCAAGCGAATAATATTGCTGGTCGAATCAAATCCAAAACGGTAGTCCTGACCTTCGATCAAGACCTTGCCGTTCTTGGAAATAATCAGCGAGTTGCGAGTAACCGTCTTGCTATCGACTCCTGTGCCTTGGGCATTGAAATCCAGGGCCGAAGTATCGAGTACCTGCAGATCGAAATAGGCCAGCGAGTTGCTTACTAGTTCGATCACACCTGGGGTCGAATTGGAATCAGCCCCGAGAGTGTCGTTGTCGCGTGGGAAGAGCGACAGCACGGCCGGTCCGGTAAAGTCGGATCGATCGGCTGCACCGCGGTCCTTGAAGACCGATTCACCAAGACCCGGAGGAGCAACCACCGTCGGATCGTCGGTCCGCAGCGCGCCGGTGATGTCGATCGCAGGAGCGATGATCGGCGATGGAGCAAGTCCTAGTGGTTGTTTGACAGCCAGCAAGGCGGCTCGATCGACCAACGAATCGATCGATGAATCGATCGCAGCAGATCCTGGTACTGGGTAGAGGTTTCCGTCGACCGCATCGGTAAAGAGCGGAACTGCCGATCCAACTTGGATCGGGAACTGACCGACGGTCGCTCCGGTCGTGTTGGTCGTATTGCGTTGATAGAGCGTCCCACCGATGACCGTCGAGGTGCTCGAGGCGGCAACCGAGATACCAGTGGTACTGTTGGCGATGATGTTGTTAAGCAAAGTCGGGCTGGCATTGGCACCGACGCGGATACCAGTCCCAGAGGTGCCAAATCGCAAACCAGGTCGGCTCGATAGAGCGCCTACTGCGTCGATGTCTGCACCAACAGAATCTCCACTGGTCGGCCCATCGCTCGGTTCGTCCGTCAGGCGAACGAACTGAAGTTGGCTCAAGGAGTTGAAACCAAATTGATCTAGATCGATATAGCGATTGCTAAACGATGCGCTACCTACGGATGTGTAATTCACACCGTCTGCGGAGACTTCGACCCGCACGAGTTCGGGCAAGCCGACTTCGTAGACGGCCAAGTCAGGGCGAACGTCACCCGAACCGGTTAGGAAGTTGTCAGTGAATTGAACCACCAATACACCACCTCGTCCCAGGGATACGACGCCTTGGCCAGGAATCGGCTCACCGATTCCAGAGTAGTCAGGAGCACCGACAGCATTGCCGGGAACCTGCAAGCCTGCGATTGGCACAGGTCCGCCACCAGCGCGTGGGTTGTAAAGGTTGGCAGGCGCTAGATCCGCAAAGGAGAGGACTCCGTCGGAGTAGAAATCTCCGAGTACCGAGATTGCCGGCTGGGCATCCACTCGAGTGACCGAACCACCAAAGATTGTGTTGTTGACGATGCGTGCAAAAGGTACTGGAGCAGGGACATCGGCAGGGCTATTGAGTGGGTCGCCTGCAAGATCGATACCGCCTCCAATATTGCTGATGAGTTCGTTGTTGACCAGCACGGCACCTGGGATCAATCGTTGATTGTTGATCGTCAGGGTGTTTCGAACCGAGCCTGGGTTTGGAGCCCCTGAGACAGGGTCACGAGCATCGGCCGTAAGGACAACGCCAAATCCCGAAGAGAACGAGATTCGCGAGTTCTCGATAACCACTTGACCTTGGTCGCGTGGCGTGTTGCGATCACCTTCGAGATTCGTCACCAACACCGTTCCGACGGATGCAGGGATCGATACACCCGTTGCACCAGAGATCAAAATCGAATCGGACGGTTGTCCACCGAGTCCTGACACAGGGAACGCAGCGATGCGAACTTGGGACTGAACTGGCTGAGAATTGATCACACTCAGAACCAACGCTGCGACTTGGACACTCGTCAGCGAGACGCTTGGGTCAAACGGGATCGGGATGCTACCTTGGCTAACTCCAAAACCTGGATCGGTTGGCAGCAGAGCCGTGTTGTTGAACTCCAATCGAACCGTATTGGTGCCATCGGTGATCGTAAAGGACTGGCCGTCGGTGAGTGACGAAGAGTCCTTGAACCGAACCTTCGGGCTACGTGTAACAACGTAACCGACCGATGAACCCATCGTGACAGTGACCGATCCGAGCAGGAACAGGTCGCGGGTGTTCGAACCGCTTGTGCTGCCATCGACCCCCAGTGCGCTGGTCTTGAGGACACTTTGCACTCCCGATGAGTTGACTGCATCGCGGAAGCGAGCGGCGATGATCTGGGCCGATTCACCCGAGACAGGATTGAATGGGATTGGGAAATTCCCTGGTCGAACGCCGCTGCCAGCTTGGCCGCTTGGAATCGACACGTCATCGAATTCAAAGGTGATCGAGTTGTTTCCATCGCTCACGATGATCGTATCGCCATCGGTGATATCCGAAGCCGGACTGAATCGCATTTCAACCGCACCGCTAAGGGCTTGGTTTGGATCGAAGGCTTGTGTCAATCGGATCCGATCGTTGACGCTCAGATTGTTTGGATTGTTGTTATTGTTGCCACCGTTGTTGGTGGTTCTTGTCGAGAGCGGTTGTCCGTACTCGGAACCACCACGTATTTCAACTTGGTAGGGACCAACAACAATTTCGCTTCCGCTTCCTACCACGGTCGTAAAGGTCGTGTCGGCAGGTGCATCCGTGACAGCTTCACCACGTTCGGCAAGACCGATGATGAAGTCATCCAGGTAGAGACCTTCGAAGTTGTTGTTTTGAGATCGGGTGGCCGGATGGAGTCGACCCAAGATGTACTCGGAGAACTCATCACCATCACGAAGTCGATTGACCGTGAAGGGGCCAGCATTACCGACGGTGACTCCCGTCAGATCGATCGCATTACCGTTGCGACGGAAGGTTGCGAAAGCATCTGGACCAGGAGCAAGGTTTTCTTCAAAGGACCGCGCGACGGCCGCTGCGACTTGGTCTGCCGTCATGTTCTGAAGAATATTCACGCTGACATTGGAGCTATCGGTAGTCCGATAAGCGCCGTCGATACGGATATTCGAGGTCGGGCCAACGACCAGGTCGCTGATTCCATCGAGTTGCAGTCGGTTGCCAGAGACACTTCGATTGAATCGAGGTGTCAAATCCAGCGTAACTTGGTACTGCCCAGTGGGTCCTGAAGAGGATCTGCCGCTGGCCAGAAGTGGGCTGTATTCGTTGATTCCCGAGTTGCTGATCCCGAAATAGTAAGTTCCGGATTTTGCAATGGTATGCGTCAGGGAAACATCGAATTGGGTGGCCGTCGAAGCCCGAGCCAGTTCATTTCCGAGGGAGTCAAAGAGTCGAACCCGTGGGTTCAAAGGTGAACCAACGACGCTCGCAGAAACTGTTAGGTCGATCGTCGTACCTTCATCGGCCTGGAACTGAACCATATCGACATCAGCGCGAACTGCGTCGGGTTGCTCGCCGGGTTGTAGGATGATATCTCCAATAGCTCCGGTGGCTGTCCATCGAGCCAATTCAGCCGGCACGATCGCCGATTTAATTGCTGTTCGGAAAACTTCGGAACGAGTCTGCGGCTCGGAGAGATCCCCTGAGAGGGACTTGGGCGTGTAAGTCGCGGCGTTCAAAACAGCAAACACCTTTTGAGCGATTTGCGTAGGCGAGTCGCTTGTGGAGTAGCTGATCAGGTTCCCAGTTGGAGGAGTTCCGGTACCATCCCAGAAGACGAAGGTCGTGCCACGCAGAGTGATCGTCTCTCCACTGCGGATACCGATTCCCGATGGGAAGACCAAGGTCGGTCCCATTTCGATTTCGAAGGTTCTGCCGCCGACGGTGAAGGTTTGACCATCGCGGAGTACATTTCCTTCGACGGTTCGCAACTCAGGGCCTCGGCTGCCGAAGCTGTTGAAGCCCAAACCGCCTCCGGTGCTAAACTCGAAACGGAGTCGGACTTGCTTGTCTCCCGCAAACTGAGTTAGCGAGACGCGAGCTTGTCGCCAAGAGGTTCCTGGAGGCGTTACGTTTTGGACTGGGAGCGAGTTGGGGCCAACGGGACTTGGAACGTTATCAACCAAAGTTTCGATTGGGGTTTCAGAAGCGTTGTTGGTCGCCAGTTGAACCCAAGAATTATCGTCGCCTGCTGCGTAGACGCGGAACGAATCCCGCATGGGGTTGAACTGGTTGTTGACCGTGCTCGATGCTGCATCCTCGGTTGCTAGGAAGTAGCTAAAATACAGTGTAGGCAGATCCGCTGCGGTGAGGTTTTCCAGAGAGAATGTCTTGCTCTCCATCACACCCGTAGCACCGCCAGGGAAGTTGTAAGTGTTTTCTAAAGCTTCGCCAAAAGCCCTTGGCTGGGCCAAAGGATCGGTGGCCGTATTGAACCTGGTGTTCGAGTGACCTAGGTCTTCATAGCCAAAGTACCAACTGGTTCCACCGATTCCTGCGGTATTCCCTTCGATGTCTGCAGAAATACCGTGGCCTGCGTTGGTCGATCGTCTCGTGGTTTGATGCCAGAGGTTGTAATCGAGGTTCGAAAACGCGATACCGTCGAAGCCAGAGCTACCGGTGTCGACACTCGTTGCACCGTTGGCGAAGACCGGTTGCGGAATGCCGTTGGTATCAAACGCATAGATTCGACCATTGGATGTCGTGGCGAAAAGAATATTCGCGTAGGCACCGTTGGCGACGTTCTTTGGACCTGCAGACAAGCCTGTGAACTGCAGGCCTGTGAGTTGATACGAGGACGCGACGTAGGTACCGATTGCACCTGCTCGATTGTTAAAGAGTTCGGCTCGCGAGACGCGGAACAATCCACCCGCGTCACTCACGGCATAGAGGTTCCCTCCGACACCCGCAACACCTCGAACTGAGCCTCCTGGAGCGATACCGATTCGCCGAGACGAACCAGTGGTTCCTGTAACCGTGGCACCGACGATGGTGACTTCGTTGAGGTTGATACCACTTTCAACAGCCGAAAGTCCAGGGAATCCAGATGTGTTGATCGCTTGGACGACTCGAGTGGCAATGACTGAGGCAGTGTCGCTTGCCAAAAAGTTCACACCGATGCGTCCGCTACCGATCGTGCCATTGGTTTGCTGATCGACAGCAACACCCCGGTTGACCAAGGTTGCGAAATTGCCTACAAGGGCACCTGAGAAGTTCAATCGGTTGCCTTCAAATCCAACTTCGATTCCCAGCGGAACTGCATCAGAAACAGCCTGAGCAAACTGAGCATTGTTCATGCTGGTTCTGTAGAAGACCGTCCGTACACCCGGGGTTGGAACAGGTGTTGTTCCAGTGGTGATCTGATAAACCACGCCATCGATTGTGAATTGATCGCCGTCTCGAAGAACACGATTCGGGAAGTTCACCGGATCGAGATTGAGTTGCAATTCGGGGCCGGCATTGAACTCGATAATCACGTTCTGGTTGGTCGAAAGCCGCAGCGTGACCGTATCGCCATCATTGATCAGCGAACGGATGGTGTTTCCGATCGATTCGGTTGCTTCGGTCACCGCAAAGGCAGTCGACGTAGCACCCGTTGCTGGGGAGGTGTTGATAAAGCCGCGTTCGGTGATGTTTGTACCAGCACCGAGGATCACGTCTGGAGCGTTGTTGATTGGAATGTTGAACTGGTTATCCAATGCAGGGGCGCTGAGACCTGCCCCCGTGTTTGGATCGAACCGATAGAGCACATTATCAAAGTAGCTGACCCCACGGTTGGCGGTCGCAAAATTCGGGCTGCGATTGCGATTGGCCACCAGGAATCCAAACTCCGCTTCGGTTCCCGTTTGATCGCGGATGTCCATGACCGTATAGGCCTCGGCATCGAACTGACCAGCCGTGTCGGAAAGTTCACCAGCGGTATCCAAGCCACGCACGGTAAAGTCAAAGGCACCTTGGACTCTCGTCGCGGCAGTTCCTGGATCGACCAAAACATAGTTGAACAGATCACCGCTTGGGGTTTGGAATCCACGCAGATCCCCGTTAGGTCGGATGAAGGAGTCCTTCATCAACGGGCTCGCGATGCCAACATCGTTAGGCAGATCTCCGGTAAAGGAGTTCGCGATGTTGAATCGAGTGCCAAGCGACGTCGATGCGCTCAGGTAAAGAGGCACATCTCCCAACGCATATTCGACCCTCGATTGCATATCCAAGAACGTTGGAGTGATCGGTGGAACGGCCGAACTGAGCTGATCGTTTCCGACGCGGTCTTCGACGATGTACCGACCGCTCGAAACAGGCAGTATGCGCAGGTTCGAGGCTCCAAGAGAATTGTTGAGTCGATTCGCAAGAACCGTCGGAACTTGGGTTCGGTTCGTTACTGCCAGATAATAGCGACCGGCGGGCAATTCGACCGGACCGATGTAAGGATCGAGTGTTCCGGTCGAACCGCGCCCAAGGTCTGCGTTGGTGGCTTGCGATACGGCCGCTTGACGGTCATCGAGGATGTTGCTGTTTAGACCAACACGGACCAGCGATGCGCTTTGCCCGTTTTGAGTTGGTGCAAACAAGTACATCGACAGGTCTGCCCGGCCGATACCGTCTGCATAATCCAAATCGAAGATCGTCGAGAGGTATTCGGCAAGCGGTGTTACCAGTTGGGTGTAGTCGATCGTGAAGGTGAACCAATCGACATCGGTAGCCGACTCGATATTGCCCGCAAGCGAAATCGTGCGGCGATCGGTCGTCAGGATATTGCCAAGCTCTTGGGCTGTAAGGAACGTGTCGTTATTGCCGCTGTTGATCTCTGCGGTTTCACCGACAAGTGGCGAGTGACGTGGAACCCCGCGAAGGGTAAGGCCGGTGGATGCAAAGCGAATGTCTGCATAGGCGACCGATGTTCCGGGGAACTCTTGGTTTTCACCCAAGCGGACTTGCAACTGATAAGCACCTCGCGAGAGTCCCTTGCCAACCGAATCCGGATCGCTTAGCGACGGAGTGTTTGCAGCTTGACCAGGGGCTTGATTGCTGGATCGAACCCGGATGTGGTAAAGCGAAGCTTGGCTGCTTTGCCCTGGAAGAACCACTCGCAGCCCGGCGTCTTTGGTGTTGGTGCTGTAATCATCGCGAGGCTCACCTCGGGAGGATTGTGGGTAGATCGTAGGCGAGCTCTTTCGAAGCGATCGAACCGCGTTGCCTTGAAGTGCACTATAGATCGGATTGTTGACGCTATCGACTTCTTCAAGATACGAGTTGTCCGATAGTGCCAGAATCTCACCGTCGGCGGAAATGAGTTCCACAACGGTATCGAGGGAAGCGTCGGTCTTATCGATATCGAGCCAAACTTCAGTCCCCCCAAAGGCGGTGAAACTGTAGACATCCACGTCCGAAGGCTTGTTGATCACACCTTGGATTTCATATCCGAGCCGGGTGTTTTCATCGCCGCTATTGATCGAGTTGGCCAATTGGCCCAAGTACTGAGCCTTGCTCGGCTCGTCATTGGCTCCAGGAGCGTTGGCCAAGGAGGACTCACGCTCGGGAAGCACTCCGACGTTGCGATCGTTCGAGTAGGTTTGGGTCGAAACACCTGCCCAAGAACCTGGCGAAGCGATCGACTGAATCGATGTCGGAACGAGTTCCAGGAAGCTGGTCATTCGAGAGGTGTTGGCTGACGCGGTGACTTGCCATGCAAGCGCCGTCGTCACGTCGGCAAGACCATAGATTTGGCCAAGAACCGGATCGGTAATCGGTGGCAAATCGGTAAGGTCAATATTTCCAGCCGGGGTGTAGTTGGTTCCAGGGCCTTCGATCGCGTTGGCCAAGTCCCGGAATTCATCGGCAGCAAATCCAAGGTACGTCGCGTTGACCAGATCGATCCCAGGATTGTAGATACCACCGTGGGAGAACCCAACCCTTTCGCGGTCATCGATCGTGTAAGCCCTGAAGTCTGGGTTGCCAGGGGTACCAGTTAGGTACAAGAAATCATCGCTCGGAAAGACGATGTCTTCGTCGAGGTAGTTGATGAATCGGATGTTGCCAAGAGGCGAATCGCTATCGAGAGTCAGCGTGTTAAACAGCTTGGACACACCGTTTTTAAATCTGGATTCGACCGTCCAGCGAACCTCGGCGTTGCTGTTTCCAGTGAAGGTACCACGACTGATGACCACATCGGGCGCGACGAGTGTCGGCGGCTGGGTGATGGTGGTGTTTGCCAATCGGATTGCATTGCCATCGCCCCCAACATCAATGTAATTGTTGAAGGCAAAGATCACAGCCTCATCGATAAAGAGCTGCGTATTGCCTTGGGCGGTAATACCGCCTCGGGTTGCAAAGCTACCGTCGCCACCGGCGCTGGGTTCGAACGAGAAGAATCCCGGACGGTTTACATCGACATCGTTATCGATGAGCGTGCCTCGGTCGACTTCTGGTCCAAAAGGCAAAACGATTTCGCCGGAGGTTGAATTGCTTCCGTTGTTGTCGGTATCGAAAGCGGGTCGTCCATCGACACCAAAGCCTGCACCGACCGAATCATCGCCGATGCTCGTCAAGATAACCGGAAAGCCCGGTTGCCCCATGATTTGGATGCTGCCACCGATGCGGTTGGAGTGATCCAGAGGAGTTCCAGTGGCGTCCAATCCCGCAAGGCTCGAACCGCCCCCGAATTTAACCACGAGGCTTTGGTTCGCATCGCTCTTGAGTTGCAAACCACCATAGGTGTGCAAGTTATCCGAGGTGATCGTCGTCGTGACGACATGGACGATATCGGTGTCATCGAACACGCTTTGGGAAGTGAGTTCTTGGCCTCGAACCACCATGCCATTGATCGCGTTTCGGCTCAGGCGGTTGCCTCGAACCAGGGCACCTTGATTGGCCAAGTATTCGCCGGTGGTTCCCAGATCCCCGGTTTGTCTTCCGGTGTCATCGACCTTTTGAACCGACAGCGAATTGACATCGATGCTGATGGCCGCACCAGCGTTATCGCTGAGTCGGTTGTTGAGGATTTGCGGCTGTGCACCGCGAACAAAAATTGCCGAGGCATCGTTCGTGCCGCGACCGAGTCGATCAGGATCGCTTGCGTTAGCCTCGTTTCCAGCAGCGTTAAACTCTACAAGAGAATTCGCTAAACGGAAATCAGCTTGATGAACCTCGATCGCGTTAAACGAAGCAAAGTTTCCTTCGATACGAGTCGTCCCACCACCGTAAGAGATTCGGTTGTAGTCAAGCGACGCTTCGCTGCCATGGCCTACGAACAGACCACCCCAATCGCCCGCAGTAGCTGCCGTTAAACCTTTGTTGCTTGCGGTGTCAAAAGTGCCACCAAAGCCATAGCGAATATCATTGATGCTGGTCATGATCACCGGCAAGCCGTCGGTGCCTTCGGCCATCAAATTCGCACCGTCCTTGACTTCGATGCGCGAACCTCGGTTCTTGACAATGATTCCTGGATCCATTACCAAACTAGCGTCGAGACGAGGCCGGATTTTGGCTGCTAAATCGACCAACGCGTTGCCGGTAATTGTACCGTTATCGACGAAAGTGGTCGTGATCGCGTTGATCTGAGCAACGAAACGATAGGTTCCACCACCGTTTGCGTCGCTTCGGTAGATTCTTCGCCCAACATAGGGAAGGGTGCTAGCTACCGGCGGCAGATTGCCTAGGGTAATAGCGCTGTTTGCTGTCACAGTGGTCGAAGCCGTTGGGATCGACGCAAGACTCTCATTGCCGCTTGCATCGACATAGACGAGCTTGTAGTTGTAAGTCCCTGCGGCCAAAGAGCCCGAACCGCTGCGCACGGCAGTCACAACGGTCGTCGGCGGGGAAGCCACATCCAGCACGCCTCCACCGGCGGTACCGGCGATGACGAGGTTTTCACCCAAGATATGGGGAATATCGATATCATCGAAACGGGCCGTGGTGGTGATCGTTTCTAGAGTTTGAGAAGCCCCCGTGCGGGTCTTGATGAACATCCCGTTGATCGTGTTGTCAACGACACGGTTGCCATGAATATCCGGACCAACGCGATCGTAATCTGGGATGAACCGACCTGCAGCTTGGCTCTTGGGATCCCGGAAGTCGTCTTCGCGGAAGCTATTGGGAGTGGCGCTGATGGCAGCATCGGCGCTGCGTGTAATGAGACTATTGGCGATCGTTGGACGAGAGTCGATGATATTGATCGGAGTGATGACTTGCGAGACACCATCGATGATGACTTGGCCACCACCAAACCGAACTTCGGCATGATACAAAGCGTTGAGGAATAATCCGGCGCGCTCTTTGTCGGTACGGGTCTCGTCGCTTCCGTCAATACGGTTGCGGAAATCGATTCCACCCCAATCGCCAGCGGCCGGGGCAGGGGGGGTACGATCGGGATTGACGCCGACACCTGTGGTGTCATGGATCGATGTAACGATCACCTTGCTATCGGGAGTACCGAGCAATTGCAGCGTCCCACCGCTTCGATTGACCGATACGGTGGTGCTGCCGACGCTGACTCGCGATCGCCCCATCTTGATGATCGCACCGGCATCGATCATGACGTTGACGTTGCGTGGAATATCAAAGGTCGTGCCATCGGCTAAGGCTTGGCCTAGTCGATTGAAACCGATTTCATAGGCGCGGTTGGCCGAATTGCCTAGGATCCGGATCGTGATAGCTCGGGTTCCCGTGGCATCTGCATTGGCCACCGAAGAGGCTTCCGTGATCGCCCGCGAAATGGTGTTGTACGGAGAGGCAAGTGTTCCGTTGCCCGTCGAACTTGCGGTCTTATCGACCCAGATCGTATAGGAACTGCGGTCGGAGTTGGCCGTCACAGATCGGTCTGGTCGGGTAGGCACGAACCAATAGTTGAACACACCTCCGGGTTTTCCGTCCCCATCACCATCGATCTGGGTCGGAGCACCATCAGCATCCGTCAGGGTCGATGCTGCCGGTGGAGCAAAGTCGATGCGAAGATCGTACTTGCCCTCGGACCGTCCACCCAAACCAGAATCTTCGATCGAGGGGTCGTAGTTGGTATTCCCCTTGGCGCTAACACCGATGACGTATTCACCGGGTTTGACAAAGTCCAGAGAGATGCGTGGGTCTTCGCTAAAGTAGTCTTCGTTGGCCGCGATCTGGACCCACTTTGGCTGGCTGGAACTTCCATCGTTTCGGTACAGGCGAAGACTCGCATCGAGCAAACTCGAATCCGATTGACGTTCCGCGATGGCTTGGAGCGAGAGCGATCCGCCCGAATCGGGCACGACAAAGCGATACAGATCGATGTCCTTGCCTTCGGGACGGAAGATGTACTGCCCGTGAATAACATCCGCATTTCCTGGGAATACATTTTCAACGTTCGGATCGGTGATCGGGTTGCTGTTTTGAACCGTCGATTGGGGAAGTTCGTCAGCGTTTCCAAGTCCCATGAGAACGCCGATACCGCGCATGAAGGAGCGGAAGAGCTCCGAACCAAAGAGGTTGTCATCGGCAGTGTTGAACTCTTGACTGTCGATAACAACGGCAGACTGGCTAGCATTGGCAAGCAATGGACCTGCTGCGTAAGTGATGTTATCCCCAGGCTGGTTGGCTGCAACGGGTGTCAAAGCCGTTAACGGATTGATCACTTGCATGTCACCTACGGCGATCGTGAAGCCTTGGTTGTCGCTTTCGACAAACCGCACTCCGATGTACTTCTCGTAGAGCGACACGACTTGCCGAGCCATGGTCTTTTGGATCTCGGTGATCGCGTTGAGTTGAACGCTCGCATTGGCGGTTCCGAGTTGATTGGCAAAGTTGTAATAGATCACATCGATGCCATCTGCATCCGAGCGTGTTACGTGGTGCTGGTAACGGTTGTCGCGATTGCCCGCTTCACTATTGGCTCCTGGAAAATCCAACGTATAAGGGTTGGAGTTCTTGATCTCCGAGCTGACGATCGCAGCTTTGGCTCCTGGACCTGCCAGCCAGCCTCCACCGAGATCCATCGCCGAACCAAAGCGGCTACCTGGGTCGCTTGCAGGTGTGACGGCCGTGACAGAGGTGTTGTTGACCGAATTGTCATTACCGATGCGAAGCCGCAAAGATGCCAAGGCCAAAGGACCGGCCGATGGATTGGCAGGATCGACCAGCGCATCGAGATTGCGTTCGAAAGTCAGGGCTACGCGATTGAGCGTTGCATCGTAGTTCACACCGATGGGACGGAAGGTGATATCGTCGCCTCCGTTGAGTGTGTTATTCGTGTAAACCAGTTGGTAGTAAATTGGCTTGACTGCTTCAACGTCGTTGAGTTTGTCACCGTTGAAGTAGACATAGACAACGTTTCTGAGTTGCTGCTTGGTAGTTCCTGTCGTTACGACCGGTTGCGGCACAACAGCTTGGATGGTTGGTCCAAGATCCAAATCGAATCGAACGCTTCGAGACACTCCGCCGTTGAAAGCAAATCCATCGACATTGCGGAGTGCGAAAGGTCCTGTGCCGAAGATATCGATCAGGTAGGAATCATCCGGGAGGGCTTCTGCAAAACGGATGATGACTTCGCGCTTGGTGTCCCCCAAAGCGATGTAGGCTGGCGTGACGAGTTGATCGTCACCACCGGTGAGAATCAGTGGCGAATACGAGGTCGAGTTGCCGCCGATGCGGGTCAAACGATCACCGCTGATGAGCCTTGCAACGACCAATTTTTGAGCTTCTGCAGACGCATTGACCGCATCGATCACTTCGCCAACGGTGGTTTGAGCGCGAGGGTTGCTGTTGAGCTCAACGCGAACCGTGCTGCCGCTTACCGTAACATTCGGTGGGGCTGGAGCTATGAAACTTCTCGATGTAAATTCGATCCGAACACCGTTAGCCGCAGCGGCAGAACCGCTCGAAACGAATTCCGCTTGAAGGTTCGCAAGCCCGGAGTTGAAGTTCGTCGAGGCGCGAGCAGCACCGGCTCCCAAAAGCGGTAGGACTTGGCCTGCAGGGACCGTATCGGCGATGACGGTGGTTCCAAAACCTCGCAGCAAGGTCGTAACGATCAATGACGAGACGGCGGGGTCTTCGCTCATGGCCTTGACCAAGTCGTTGGCCGTGGTCTTGAACGATGGATTGATGTTCACATCGATATTGATCCGCTGTCCTTGGACGCTCAGGATCGGATAGCTGATCGGTTTACCAGAAGGTCCAACGGTGCGCGAGGATTGGGTGAAGAACACCTCGGTTCCGTTGCCTTGTTGGCCCGGAAGCGAGGCGCTAAAGTCGACAACGACTTGGCCGTTGGTACCCAGGTCGGTCGTTAGATATGCGGCACTCAGGACACCGTCGGCCCCGGCTCGCTTGATCTGGATCCCACTTAATGTGTTTGCATCAAGTTCGGCTCCGTCGTTGAACCGCAGGACCAACTCCCTTGGACTGGTTTGCAAAACCGTCGGAGTCGACGACGCACCCAGGGCAATGAGTGAACCTTCGTTGGGCTGAACCCCAACGAGTTGTGGACCGGTGGTCATCAAATTTCTGGTCTCGAGGGATTCGAGAACCGAGCGTCGCAGCAACTGCTTCTTGCGCTGCTTATCCCGGTCGTTGCGATTGCCAGAGGAAGACCCACTTCCGAAACCAAAGGTTTTCATCGAGAAACCTCGTACAGAGCCTAAACTTGGGAAAAAACGAAAATATCGGTCCAATAAACCGCGTCTGAGTCTAATTCGCTAGCCGGCCATTGCAAACCGTCTATCGCGCAGCTTTGGCTGTCCTAAATCGAAGTCGTTGCTAGACTTAGTCGAAATTCGGAGGCATAAGCTGGCGTTGGTGCTACAATGGCGAGCGATTCCTTGGAGAATCCACAAGCTTCAAAAGTTCCACGGATCGCCGTTGGCCACCCTGGGAACTCTAGGTAGTTTGAGATTTCCAGGTAGAGTTTAGCGGCTGGGAGCATTCTGCGGACTTTCCCCGCAGGTCGCCAGACGCCTCTCTACGTATCATTCCTAATTCGGGTAATTACCCCGCCCAAGCGATTCTTTTTCTTCCATTAAACTACGGAATTTCGATGTTCCAGTCCCTACAAGATGGCCTACTTAGCGCCTTTAAGACCCTGCAAGGTAAAGGTAAGCTGACCGAAGCGAATATGCGGGAGGGGATCGCCATGGTCGAGCGCTCCCTTGTCGAGGCAGACGTTAATATCGACGTGGTCCGTTCCTTCGTTAAAGACGTCGCGGTCGCTGCCGAAGGCCGCCG
>JAJTFC010000076.1 GCA_021298315.1 Planctomycetaceae bacterium | reverse complement strand
TTGGAGATCGTGTTGAGGAAAATACCTTCGCGCTCGCGATCGAAACGACCTTGGGATCGATCGACATCGTTGCGGATTTCGACACCACCCCAATCCCCAGCCTTGGGAGTTGTCTCAAGTGGGTTCGTATCGGTACCCAGCGACTGATCGGTGTAAGCGGTGAAGTAGACGGGCAGAGTCGGGGTTCCGAGAACTTGGATGGCCGCTCCAGATCGATCGATCACCCCGTCGCTTCCGACCATGATTCGGGCGTTGCCTAGTTTGAGAATCGCCCCAGCATCGATCATGAGGGTCACACCGCGAGGCACTTCCAAACGGTCGCCATCGGAGAGTGTGGAACCGAAGGCGCCTCGTCCGACTTCATAAGCTCTCACTGAGGTCAATGAGGGAAGCGGGTTGGCTTCATCCAAGCCTGCCAGACGGATAATATCCCCTGGTTGCGATGCGCTGACGGCAGCCGAGACCGTATTGAAAGGCTGCGCAAGGGTTCCGACTCGTGTGAGTCCTGTGTAGGCTTTATCGACAATCAGAGTGCGGGGTGAACTGGCCGATGTACCATAGCCGCCCGCGGCGCGGAACCAGAAATTGAAGTCGCCACCTGCGATCCCATCGCCATCCCCATCGAGTGCTGTTCCGACGGCCGTCGATGTGAAGCTCTGTTCCGAAATGCTGCTCGCATTGGTGCCTTTGAAATCAAATCGCAATTGATAGCGACCTTGGCTGGTTGCTCCACTACCGGTGTCTTGCACTTGAGGATCGTTGTCTTCATTTCCCTTGCCTGTGACGGCTACGAAGTACTCGCCGGCGGTCAAGGGGACATCGATCAAGGAGTCTTGGCTGATATAGTTGTTGTTAACCGAAACGATCGATAGAGCACCGGTGACCGAGTCCCTTTTGATCAGGGTCAAGTGGGTATCGAGGTTGCTCGAATCGTTGAGTCGCTCAGCAATCGTTTCCAAACGGACTTGGCCGTTGGTGGCCAGTTCAAAGCGATACAGGTCGACATCTCGGTTATCTGGCCGATGAGCGTGTTGGCCATGGATTTGGTCGATGATCCCTGGGAAGATTTGTTCGAGCGGATTGAAGCTCGAATTCAATCTTGTTCCGACAACGCCACCGGTGCTGTTGGTTGTTCCACCGTTGCTGTCGCTACCCATGATGGTGCCAGCAGGCAGATCGTAGGTGTGATCCAAACCGAGCAGATGCCCTATCTCGTGCATCGCAGTGGTAAAGAAGCTAAACGGTCCGGCTTGGGCAGCCAGGGTATCTGGAACAACTTCTGCACCCAGTGGTTTTTGTGAAACTCCAAAACCAAATGCCGTATCCCATGGTTCCGAACCATCGAGGATCGCCATGTCCCAAGACTCAAGAGGGTTATCTGGATTGGGGGCTTGACCGGCGACACCGAGCAGGTCGCCTGGTCCACTGATCGTGGCATTGATCGGGATCATGTCACCGACGATGATGTTGAAAATACCCGGAGAGGTTGGCCCTGAGTACTCTTGGAAATCCACCCCTAGGTATCGCGAGTAGAACTCGAAAACTTCCCGAATCCGCTGCTTTTGCTCGCTGGTGATCGAGGTGAACAAACGGCGACCGGAGGTGTCCACGCCGTAGGCTTGGTTCTCCATGAAGTTGTATTTGATAGTGCGGATCTCGGTATCTGGATCCGGAGCGAAATTCGGTGGTCCCCAAATCACATCGGGAGATCGCAGCGAGCGGTCTTCTTGAATATCGCGGTGGCCAGGTTCTTGGGAACTCCCAGGGAAATCCAGTTGCAGTGGATCGGAAACAGTTCGGATTTCTTGCTGAAGGATGGTCGAGAAACTTGCAGAAATCGGAACGCCCGAGTTGATACTGAAAGCACCACTGAGGAATCCTTGGGGATCTGCTCCAGGAGTCACCAGCGGTACGGTTGTATTGTTCGTTACCGAGGAGATCGGAGAATCGGATCCAACGCGCAGGCGGTAGGTTCCACTCCCGGCCAGAGCGTTGATCGGCCCTGCGAACTGCAACGAAGCCATTTTGGTTGCCGGATCGAAGGTAACTTTGATGGGGTTGAAAACGCGATCATCGAAGGGGCTGACCGAATCGCTTGTTGCGATAAGGTTGTAGAAACGAGGATCGACAACTGTCGGATCGGCATTTGGAGCTAGATCGCCAGTGGAGATCTTTCGGTCGTAAAGTTCGCCGTCGTTGAAGTAGACTCGGATTGTGTCGAGTTCTTGAGAGAGAGTCCCATCGAGAGCACGGTTGACAGGTTGCGGAACGATCGCTGTGATCTTGGACCCGAGCTCCAAATTAAACACGTAGCTATCGCGATCGGTACCCGTCTTACGGGGTTTGAGCGGATCGTTCACAACGTTGCGAACAGCGTTGATACCTTGAGCTGGAAGATCGACACCGAAGACCTCGACGTTGTAGAGGTCGTCTGCCAGGGGTTGGGAGAATCTCGCAACGACAACGCGCCTATTGGCTGCATCGGCAAAGTCAAGGTACTCAGGTGTTACGATGATATCGGTCGATACGCCGCCTGTACCGAAAACACCATCGCCACCGGACCTTGTGATCCGGATGCCGTTTCGAAGAGTCGACTGACGTACGTCATCGCCACCTGCGAAACGGAAGATGAGTTCGCGAGGCGACTCGTTGAGAGTGTTGGACCTGGTCGTCGAGAGGATCTCGCCGGTGTTGGGAGCAACCGAGAGCAACCGGAAGTCCAGGTCGAGGATATCACCCGCCATCACTTCGCGGCGCTCGAGGTTCTCGCAAAGAATGTTGCGGAAGCCTCTGCGTCGTTCTTGTTGTTTGGAACGATTGCTGTTTGCAGATCTGGATGCGTCAATTCCCATTTGAACGAACCTTGGAACCGTACGGTACAAAAATGGAAGGTAAAGGATGAGTCAATAGAGCAAGCGGAACCCGTTTAAGCGGTTCCGCTTACTGTTTTGTGTGTGTGATTTTTTATTCGCCGAAAAGGTCTTTGAGGGCCTGATCGATCGATGAGGTTTCGTCGCCTGTCTGGCTATCGGAGTCTCGATGAGCTCCGAGCAACCCGGCTAGGTCGTCAAAGTCATCTTCCCAGTTGGTATTGCCAAACATGCTAGCAAGTGGCATCGATGAGGCCTTGGAAGCCGTCTGTCGCTTGGATTCCATCATACCAGCCCAAGCGGGCATTGGGGTTGAGGAACCAAGACCTCGGCCCACTTCTACGATCATCGAATCGATCGCAGGAGCGGCGTTGATACCGACCAATTGCTCCCCTTCGCCGCTACCACTCGATGAATTGATCTTGTCAACGACAGCCAAAACATCCAGTGGGGTGACGAAGTTGTCCCCGTTGACGTCGACGTAGTCCGGAGGTCCAGGCAAACCGGCAACCGGGATGCTAGAACCGCGCGAATTGAGCAAATTCACTAGGATCAGAACGTCGATCGGGGAGATAAACCCGTCGGCGTTGACGTCCCACTGCTGGCTTGGATTTTGATAAGCCGGAGCAGGAGCGCGTCCGATCGTGATCGTGACGGTCGTTTGTGGGCTTGCCGCACCGAAGGCATCGATGGCTCGGTAGGTGAACGTGTCGGTCGTTCCAAACAGAGCCGTTGGGCCCGGGGTGTAGGTGAACGTTCCGTTTGCATTCAAGGTGACTGTACCGCGGGTCGGTTGTGTGACGATCGAGGCCGTCATCGCATCGCCTTCGGGATCGCGGTCGTTTGCCAAGACACCGTCGTCAAGGGGCGTTGCCGTGAGGATACCCAGAGGATCGGTTGTTACCAGGGTGACTCCTTGCGGGGTCGCGTAGTTGTCTGGTTGGGTCACAGGTGGATCGTTCACCGGAGTGACCGTCAGGACAAACGAGTCGGAGACAAACCGGCCAGTGGTGTCGGTAGCGACGACGTTGATGAGCGTTTGACCTGAGGCGTTTGGAACGAGGGTCAGTTGCAGCTTGTTGCCTTGGATGGTCACGGTGGCAACACTGGTGTTGCTGCTGGTGGCCGTGAAGGTCAAGAAGTCGCCGTTGATGACATCGGGGTCGAAGAAGAACTGCGGGCTTAGGTCAAAGACCACTGGCAAGGAGTCTTCGGAAACCGTGCGGTCTGGCAGTGGGCTGACCAATCGAGGATCATCATCGACTGGAGTGACGATCAAACGCAGGGTGTTGGTCGTCTTGAGTCCGGCCAAAGTCCATGGCTTCGACAACGATGGTCGCTTGTCCGTTTTGGTCTGCCTTAGGCCTTACGAACATCTTGCCGCCGGCAAAGCTCGGTTCGACCAAGCCAGGGTTGGTATTGCTTGAGACTCGGTAGGTAAGCACATCGCCGTTGGTCGCGATGTCTGGATCACTGAAGAAGTCCGAGAGCACGAATTCACGCTCTGGGGAATCTTCGAGAACCGTGACGGTTCCGAAGGGTTTGACCACGAAAGGTGGATCGTTGACCGGATCGACAATCACAGTCACCGTGCCGCGACTGGTCTGCGGATCTGGTTGACCGTTGCTCAGTCCATCATCGGTAACCAAGTACACGAATGTGTCGATGCCGTTGAAGTGGGATGGTGGGTAGTAGACCACTCGATCACCTACGATCTCGACTAGGCCACCTTGAGCGGTTGGATTGACAATACCGCTAAAGTTGAGTCTCTGTATGAGTTGCTCGTCAGCAGGGCCTACGGTATCGCCGGCGATCAAGTCTTCGATCGTGATGCTCACCGGAGTGTCTTCGTCGGTCGACAGGGTTTTGTTGACCGTGATCGGCGGATCGTTCTTGTCCAAGACCGAGATAAAGATGGTGCCTACGGCTGTGAGTGGATCTGCCAGATTTCCAGTGATACCGTTGTCAATGATCGTGTAGGTGAAGGAGTCATTTCCTACGAAGTTCGGCAAAGGAATGTAGGTGATCACACCGGCGACGAATCGAACGCTACCACCTCGAGCCGAAAGGGCATCGACCGAAACGATGTTGAGCGTTTGATCGCTTTCGTTCGCCGGCCCAGGGACTGAAGCCGCAAGGACGACTGAACCGGGGATGTTCAGTTGCTGATCTTCGTCGATCGAGTAGGTCAGATTGCCGGCGATTGGCGGGTCGTTGACCGGACGCACATTGATCACAGCTGTGGCTGGACTCAGAGCATCGAGAACCCCATCGGTGACGATGTACACGAACGAGTCGGTACCGAAGTAATCGTCGTTGGGGATGTAGTCAAACGTACCGTCGGATCGGAACGTGAAGACCTTGAAGTTCGATGGCGGGGTGATCAGGCGAGCCGAAAGTGGCTTGCGATCTGGATTGATGTCGTTGGCAAGTACACCATTGTTGCCGGGGAATCCATCGCCATCGAACGGATCGTTGGTGACCAGACCACCGAATTGATCTTCGTTCATCGTGTAGGAGTCGTTGACTCCAACCGGTGGAGTACCCGGAACGATGCTGATACGGTAGTCTTCGACTTCTCCGTCAAGGGCAAGGCCTGTTGGAGTAAGAGATCCGGCCGTCGAGGCGCGGAACCGAGCGAATGACGACGTTGCTACCGTGACGTTCGGTGCTGTTGCCGGAACTCGAACCTTTAAGGTTTGGGTCAAGTTACCTGCAGCAAAGACGACATTGTCAAAAACGTTCTCGCCTGGATCTGCCCAGTCGCCATCAAAGTTAAAGTCGATCCATCCGTTGAGCACACCAGGAGCTGACATCGTGATGGTCAGTTCGGTATCGACATTCTTGTTGAACATCGGGGCTTGGGTGCCACTGTAGGAGTTGGTTTGGAAACGGAACGTGATACCGTCATCGTTTTCGTCACCGTCTCCGAGCGGCTGCGGTTTGCCTTCGATCTCGGAAGTCACACCGCTACCTAGGAACAATGCCGATTCGCTCACGACGTGGCGAGCACCGTCGTTGGGCTTGAGGGTTGGGTATCGGGATTGAGTGGTGGTGAATGGATCTGGAGCATCGCCGTAATCGAGTTCGACACCCGGCATAATGATCGTGAACTTTGTCTCGTTGTCGATTCGGTTGCTCTGCAGGAAATTACCCGCGTTGTCTTGGACACCACGCAGGAAGAAGCTGCTGAGTTCGGGGCTGATGCTAACGGCATTCTCGACAAACAGGGTGCTTCCACCTCGAACCTTGGCAATCAGGGAGGTTCCACCATTTGCCGATAGGCCATTGATGGCGCGAATGATCGCATCCCGCATGTTGATCGAGGTGAAGGATGGATCTTGGATGCACAAAACTGGGATCGCTCCGCCAGGCACTCCAGTTCGACGCAGCGATGGAGCGTTGTCGACGTTGGTCAGATACTTGGCATTATCGAACAGTTCGAGCCCTCGGCTGGTGATCTGCGAATCGAGATTCAAGATCGACGACTTGATCGTCGCTTGCATCGCTTCGTAAACCCGTTGGACCGAGTCTTGGTTGGTAAACCGGATCGGTACTCGGGCTGGATCTCGACCGTTTGCAACAGAGATGTTTTCGAACTCGAAGGTTACGGTGTTGGTACCATCGGAGATGCTGAAGTAATCGCCGTCTTGGGCATTGCCTCGGGCTGTCGTAAGCTTGCTGTCTTGGACATTGACAGCCGAGTCTGGCAGCAAGCCGATATCAACTCGCCCATTTCCTGCATCGCGAGCGACGACACCTAGTCCAGGGAAGGAGTTGATCGCAGCGACCATGGCATTGACCACATCGTTTTGCGTCGAGGTGCCGCCGAACCGAATGGTTCGGCTACCGGGGATGGTCGAGCCGCTGAAGTTTCCATCGAATTCGAAGATCGCAGTGAGGTTTCGATTCGTGATGGTAAAGGAGGTGTTGTCGGTCAAATCTGGGCCGCCACGAGCAGGGACTTGCAAAAGCAGTGTGCCGAAGATCTCGAGGTTTGTGCGACCTTGGACTCCGGGTTTCCCGAAGAGTCCGACGGTTGGAGCGTTAGCCACCGAGATGCTGTACTCGGAGGAACCGCCGATGATGACGTTTCCATTTCCGACGTGTTGCGGTGAGAGTCCAAGCCCGGCAGCTGCGATGGCAGCAGCCAGAGCTTGACCGATTTGAGCTTGGGTGTCGGTCGGGCTAAACGAGACAGGCACATTACCAGCAGCGACGGTCGCATCGGTTGTAAACTCGAAGGTTCTCGTGACAATCGATCCGGCGACATTTCGCGTGATCGTAATCGTGTTGCCGTCTTGGATCGTTCTAGCAACACCGACGATGTTCAGCTCCGTGCTGACCACGTCGACTCGGCCTGCAGCTGGAAGCGACAAGTGGATCACGTTGTTGTTGATGACCGACGAGTTGAGTGCAAGATTCGATCCTGCGATAGCTCGCTGGGTTGCAACGGCCACATCTCGATCGCTGTTGGCTTGGGAGATGTCGACCGACACGTTTCCGGGTTGAGTCGTCCCATCGGAGTCGTATTCGAAGACCACAGCGACTCGACCGTCAGTAACGCTGAAGGTTTGGCCGTCGGTGATTCCGCCGGGTCGGGTGCCCAGGGATGGAACGAGCAGGCCGATGGTCGAATTGGGTTGCTGGATCGACGGTGCCGATTCGGTATCGATGGTCGTACCGATCGGAGCTCCGATGAAAATGTTTCCATCGCTCGTTAGGCTTGCAGTCACACCAGGAATAGCTGGGTTATTGATTGCGGCGACCAAGGCTGCGACGACTTGCTGTTTGGTCGACAGCGAGGTGAACCCAACGACGCGAGCGGCTGGATTGATGATGTTCGAGTTGTTGTCGAACTCGAACGCATAGGTGGTCGTTCCGCTGGTGATCGTGAAACGATCTCCATCGAGGATTCCACCGGCACCGCCGCCTGCGAGGGGCAGGTTTAGCTGTAGGCCTTGTGGGATCTGGATGCGGAATCCGCTCTCGTATTCGAACGTGACGTTGCCACCGTTGGAATCTTTGATGGTGAACGTATCGCCATCGTTGACTTGGTCGCCACCGACAGCGTTGACAACAAATCGATCCTTGTTGTTGATGTTGATGTCATAGACCTTGTTGTTCCTCCAAACACCTGCCAGAGGCTTCAGAACGATCTCGTTGGTGGTAGTGTTGTAGGAGAAGGCATAGTCAATACCTTCGACCAAGAGCTTACCGTTTTCGGTGATCGTCACGACCGAACCTGGGAGACGGTTGCCTCCGGTTCGACCTACGACCGAATCGTCGTTGATGCCTGTACCGCCACCGATGTTGGCTGTCTCGAAGCCGTCTTTGAGCTGGATTCGGAATTCGGGATAGACACCGCTGGTGAGTTGGATGACCGACTCGGTCTTGTCGCTGTCGACTTGTTGTGCATCGTTATCGATGGGAACAAGTGAAACGGCGGTCGGGCCGATGAAGTCGGCGCGATCCACAGCACCTCGGTCTTTGAAGACGTTCGAGCCTAGACCGCTTGGTGGAGCGACATTTGGATCGTCGGCTCGGAAGATGCCGTAGTAATCGCGATCAGGAGCCAGGATTGGACTCGAAGCGACACCGACAGCGTTCTTGACGGCGCGGAATCCTTCTCGTTCGGGCAAGGAGTTGATCGAGCTATCGATGATTTGAGAACCGCTTCCGGGGAGGAAGTTGTTTCCAGGGAAATCGACAAGCAGACGTTCGTTGTTTGCAGCGACAAAGTTAAAGTCGGTGCTGGTATTAGGAACGTTGGTCGGGACAGCTTCGATATTGCCCCAAGACAAGTTCGAATCAGGCTTGGCCGCATCGAAGTATTGGTAAGTGTTCCCGCCTACGACTACTGCCGAAGGACGAACAGATGCCACATCTCCAACAATGGTGTTGGTGAATGCGGGAGGCTCTTGGATGATCGGGCTTTGAACATTGATGAAGGTATTGTTCATCAAGGTTGGAGTCGAACCTGCGGAGACATAAATGCCGCTCTCGGTGATGAGTTGGTTGCCATTGTTGCCACCCACGCTGGCATTGATTCGACGAGAGACGCTCGATGTGATCGAGTAGGCGTTTCGAATCACGACGAACTTCTCGGTGGTTCCATCACCGCGAGCGGTTCCAAATGGGCCCGACATCGTACGATCGTGCCCAAATCCTAGAGCCATGTGATTGGTTCCAGGGGTTGGTCCTTGATCGAAGGGTGAACGGTCGTTGGTGCCGTTAGCTGTTCTGTTCAACCCGGCTTGGACTTGCGTTCCACGGATGTTTCCGGAGTTGATACCCAAGTCAGGTCCTGCGGCGTTGCTCGCTCCGGGGTTGAAACCGCTGATGCCACCTAGGGGCAAAGCCGAAACGGGAGCCAGCGGGTTAGCAAACCCAAAGGCACCGTTGTTGAGGTTTTGAATGTTGCCCATACCAGCGTTATTGATGGCTGCGGCGATCGAGCGAGCCACGTCAGGAACACGGTACTCAGGACCGATAAACACAGGCACATTGTTGCCGGAAACCGCACCGCTTCGGGTGAACTCGAACGTCCTGGCATTGTTGGTTGTTCCAACAAAGTCGGCGACTTGTCGAATGGTGAAAGTTTCGCCATCGGCATAGGATGCGACTTCATCGACGGTGATGACGAACTGCTCGGGTTTGAGGACTTCTAGGGTCATCGTGTAGTCACCGCTGGTATCACCCCGTTTTCGATCCGCAAAGGAGAGAGGATCGTAGGAGGTGTTTCCAGAGGCGCTCACGGCAGCGTAGTATACGCCTGCCGTGGTTGCCGTGAAATCGATGTAAGGATCGACACCCAGCGACTCGCCTGGAGCCGGAACATTATCGGCTGTTGTTGGATCGTTGGCATTGCTAACGATTTGAGCCACACCGCTTGCATCAAAGATCTTCAAAGCTGCATTCAGACCACCGTTGGAATTCACGTTGATCTTCACTCGCTCACCGATTTCGAGTTGGAACTTGTACAAGTCCACATCGGACGAACCGGTCGAAAGCGGATCGGCAGCCAAAGTCCCATTGACCGAGTACTGCTGTGGGTTGATTCCTACACCTTGGAAAGTTTCCACAGCACCGGCGATGGTATCATTGGTTTCAACATCAGCTTTCACAGCAGCCGATGGTGCACTCCCATCGTTTCCAATGAAAGTATTGTTCACCGCACGAGCAAATGCTGAAGCTGTGTAGTCACCAACACGTTGAATCCGTACGGGAGCAGTTGTAACGATATACTCGGGTCCTCGAACCACGAGGGTGGCCGGCGGATAGGTCCAAGTTGCAGGATCGGCTGGATCGTCGATGACCAAAGGATTCTGTGGTTCGATCCATGTAGAGATCCGCTGCGTCGTACCATTGGTAGTTAGAACGCTACCATAGAACGAATCGCGAATAGCTTTGATCATCTCGTCGGCAGAATAGCCTGAGGGTGTGTTTGGTGGGCGCAAGTAGTCGGATCCGGTGTCATCGCGGTAATAAATCGGAATGAAGTCTGGAGACCAACCGTTTCCACCTACAACTCCACTACCGAACGAAGGAGCACCCGTGCTTGCACCTGAAATGTCTTCGAATTCAAATCGAACTCGCGTTCGTGCCAGTCCCACTTCTAGTCGTTGGGGTATCTCATCATTGAATGATGTCCCAGCATGGGTGTCAATGTCGTTGACAGCAATCGTGTCTTGTAAACCTGGCTGTACGGTCAGTCTCCAGGTGGGTGTTTCCCCTTGAAGGTTTAACCCACCAAGTCCCGATTCATCGAAAATGTTGTTCATCACAACAATGCCAGGAGTAACCCCAGCGCGCTCGGCCGCAGAGCCAGGACCAACCCCGAATGGGACGATGTTGGCTACAGGTAGATTGCGAGTGTAGGCACCGCCAAGAGTTGGAGGTAGGGTCGTATTGGTTACACCTGCCAATGTTCTTGCTTGTTGAGCCCGTCCATCCGCGTAGTATTTGTCTGCAGGGGCCGACCAGACACCAAAGTCCCGATTCTTGGTAAAGACGGTGTGGGTGACAGTGAATTGGCCTTGGTTGCGAGCGATGTTTTGGTCGCTCAAACCATCGAATCGCTGAATACCTGACTGTCCTGCAACAGTGAAAATGTTCGATGGGTCGATGACTTCGACATTGCCGAACAGGTCGATGATGCCGTTGCCGTTTCCAGTGACTAAACGATTGCTATCGGCGGCTCGGACATTAAGCTGCTTTTGCTGGAATAGTTGGTTGATGATGTCGCGGAACCTATCTCCCAATCGAGCAGGAGTATCGCTAGCCGAATAGAGAATCGGAATGTTTCCGAAGTTGACTGTTCCTGTTCGAGTCCATTCGAGTGTCACGCGGTTTGCACCGTCGGTGACATCAAAGGTGCTGCGATCGGGGATAGACAGTCCGTTAAGGAATTCGACGGAGGTGCTATAAGAACCCCGGTAGTTTCGAGGAAGGCTGCTAACGTTATCTCCAGAACGAATCTCCATCTGGTAGACACCGGCCTTGGTCGAAAACGGTTCGGAGTCCGTGACGACCACTTCGTAATTACCTCGCGGTAGTTCGTTAGCACCCAGGAAGCTGAGGAATGGATCACCCGTTCCTACCGATCCTCGCGTCAGGTCGACAAGATCCGAGCCAGACAATGGGCCAGGAAGATCATCGACGATCAACGAGCGACTGCGGCTCGTAGGTGTTACCGGAATGCCAGGAGTTGTCGGGTCGTTGTCATTATCCAAGAGGACTTGGATGTTGAGTCGTTTGCGGTTGAGGCCGTCTGCATAGTCGACATCGATCACAACCGGATAGGTCGATGTAGCACTTGGAGTTCGAACGTATTCACTTGCCAGATCACCGACGGTGAATCGATACCGATTGGTTACGCCAACCAGAGTACCCGCGACACTTATCGCCGACTTGTTGGTCAAGTGCAACGGTCCAAGATCGACGACATTATCGGTCATGTTACCGTCATACATCGCCGAGTTAGCTTCGCCGGTAAGTGGCGAGTTGTTTGGCATGCCATTGACTTGGACGCCGTTGGTCGCGTAGCGAATGTCTGCAAATTGAACTGTTGAGCCGCCAAATTCCTGTTGGTCTCGAAGGCGGATTTGCGCCGTGTAAGACCCTGAGGTGATCCCTGCGGAGGACTGATCGATGTTGGTGCTCTTGGATCGAACGCGGAAGAAGTAGGTGCTCTGTGCACCTGCGACTCCTGGCAAGAGAACTCTCAATCCAGCATCGCCAGGATTGGTCGTTCCGTCTTCCTTGATCAAACCAGAGGCATTCCTTCGAGCCGTCGCGCGAGTGCGCTGAACGATCGAGTTGACGTGGTCTGGATTGATCGTGGGGTCTTTAAATAGCAGTGCGGGATTCGACTGCTCGGCGGTGCTGTCGTCGGAGCGAGCAAGCAAATCGCCATTGGCATTGAGAATCTCGACGACCGAGTCGAGAGTTGTCAGAGTGTAATCGATATCGAACCAGACCTCGGTCCCGGCTGTACCGGTAAAGCTGTAGAGATCCTGATCTGCTGGTTCACTCAAGACACCTTGAATCGTGAATCCGAGAACCAAGTTCTCATCGGTGGTGGATGTGTCGGGCGATAAAGCACCGAGGAACTGGGCCGTCAGAACCGAATCGTTGATTCCAGGGGCGATGACCGTTCGCGATTCGGTTTCGATGACGGTTGCGACGTTGCGATCGTTGCTGAAGGAATCAAATAGCAAGCTGCGCCAATCGCCGGGGCGAGGGATGCTTGCGATTCCATCATTGTTGGTATCGGTTTGAGGGCGACCGTCAGGCTGGGTGCCTGCTCCGACGCCATCGTCCCGAAGGCTCGTCAGAACCACTGGGAATCCTGGCATGCCGAGGACTTGTACAGTTCCTCCGACACGATCGCTGATGCCTGAGAACCTACCGGTCGCTGTCAGACCTGTGCCTCGTTCTTGATCGAAGTTCGAGCCTTGGCCCTCCATCTTGACGACCAGTGACTCATTGACAGCGCTTTGAAGCCTCAGGCCACCGACTTGTTGAAGGTTGCTAACCGTGACCGAATCAAATAGAACGTGGACGATATCGGTGTCGTCCCACACGCTTTCGGTGGTCAGGACATTGCGTTGGAGATCGCGTACCGAGAGGTTGTCTTCAGAGCGATCGTTCGTCGAGGCATCGGCTCGAATTTCCAAGCCGTTGATGCTGTTATTAAAGAGTCGGTTTCCTCGGAACAGTGGCCCGCGGTTCCAATCGAGCGTCTTATCGCGATCGACATTGCCGGTTTGACGGCCAAGATCTCCTTGCAGTTGTGCGTCCATCGAGTTTGCGTCGATGGTGATCGCCGTACCGGTGTTGTTCTGGAACGTGTTGTTCAAGAAGATCGGTTGGGTACCGCGTGCAAAGACCGTTGAGCCACGGCTAGCATTGTTCCCGAACGGATAGTTTTCGTTGGCGGGTCGACCCAAACGGTCGATCGGGCCTTGGCCACCCATCCCATTGCCGTTGTTTTCGAAGACCGTATTGGCGATCCGCGCGTCGGATTGTTGCAATTCGATGGGGCTAAAGGCCTTGAAGGTACCTTCTAAGCGCGAGATACCGCCCGCGTAGGCGACTACGGCGTTATCGAGGCTTAGGTTGGCACCTGAGGATGCATAGATACCGCTCCAGTCACGTTGATTCGCGTCGGCAGATGCGTTGAGTCCATTGTTGTTGGTATCGAATGTTCCACCGGCACCGAAGCGGTCGTCTTGCTTGCTCGTGAGAACAACTCGACCGCCATCGACACCTTCGGCCAACATTTGAGTGCTGTGTCCGAGTTCAATTCGGGCACCTTCGAGCTTGGCGATCAAACCTGGGTCCAAGACCAAGGAAGCATCGAGTCGTGGACGAGTGTTGCCCGATGTTTCTACGCTTAGCGTGCCTGGCAAAGAGGAACCGTTGTCGACGATTGAGGTGATAGCTGGATCTCGAAGATCCGCGATGAGCGTATAGGGCCCAACGCCGCCGACGGAGCTTCGGTAAATGCGTCGCCCGGCATAACCGGCTTGGACGCTAGGTAGCGATGTTAGCCGGATCGAACGATTCGCAGGAATCGCACCTACGGCTGGTGTGGTCGTTGCCGAAGCTGTCGCGTTGGAGGCGAGGCTTTCGCGGCCCACCGCATCGACCATGACGATTCGATAATTGAAGGATCCGATGGCCAAAGTACCACCGGCGGTGGCATTGACACCAACGGAGCTAACGACAGGTCGATCCAGCAGCAAGGTTGCTTGGGCATCGCTTGGATCCGAGAGCAAGCCACCTCGATCCGTATAGGTTGTCGTAGTGCCATCGAGTTCAGCCACGAGTCTGTAGGAACCGCCGACTGAGTCGGCTCGGTAGAGTCTCCGAGAAACGTATTGCTCGGTGACACCCGGTAGACCGATAAATCGCACTGCGGTTTGACCGCCAGTGAGGGTCAACCGAGGAGTGGCTTCCGATGGAGGTGTTTCATAACCGTTCTTGTCGACAAAGGTCAGTTTGTATTGGTAGTCTCCTGGTGTGAGGCTACCACCGAGCGATGGCGCTAGAGAGATGAGGTTCGAAGGAGCAATCGTGCTATCGAGCAGTCCGCCGCCTGGGTTGCCCGAGACAACGATATTTTCCGAAATCACGTGGACGATGTCGGTGTCGTTGAATCGTCCTGGGACGGTCAGTTGTTTGAGTTCACCACCTGCTGGGGTAGAGACTTTGATGAACAAACCATTGATCGAATTGTTGATCAAGGTATTGTCGTGGATCTCTGGACCGACGCGATCGTAATCGGGTGTGAAGGAACCTTTTCGTTGGAAGCGGATATCGCTAAAGAGGGTCTCTTCGAAACTATCTGGCGTGGCGCTCATGGCCGAATCGGCTGAGTTGGTAATTCGGTTGAAGGTCACCGTCGGTCGCATGTCGGCGATTTGAATGGCATTGACCGTTTGTTGGACCGAATCGATCACTACCGATGCCGATCCACCATAGCGCATATCGGCGTAGTTGACGTACTGTCGGAAGACACCTTCGTCTTCGAGATCGAAGCGACCTACGGAGCGATCCAAGTCGCGTTTGAAGACTAATCCACCCCAATCGCCGGGTGCTGGGACGGTATTGGGCGCGTAGTTATCCAGGCCGATCGATTGATCGAGCCATGACGTGAAGAATACGCTACCTGTGATGTCAGACCCATCGGCGGACTTGATGGCATTGCCATTTCGATCCAACAGTTTGGGAGTGCCGAGGACTTGGAGGGCACCACCGCTGCGATCTACGCCCAGGGTTGAACTTCCAACACCGATTCGGCTGCGTCGCATCTTGAACACAGCACCGGCATCGACCATGACGCTAACGCCCTTGGGCACGTCCATGGTCGAACCATCGGAGAGAACCGAACCTGCAAGAAGGCCGAATCCGACTTCGTAGGCAAAGTTGTCGTCGACCGTTTCGAGCTTACCGTCAGCACCACCGTTGCCGACGATTCGGATGATGTCCCCTGGAACGCTAGCTGCAAAAGCGTTTGCAACACCAGCGCCAGAGATGTTGTTGAAAGGTTTCGACAGCGAACCGTCGGCGTTGGGACCTGCGGACTTGTCGACGAAGATCGTCTTGCCCGATAGGTCGATGGCAGTCAGACCGTTAGAAAGTTGAATCAGTCTTTCGCCTCGGAGAGTCACGCGGGTGCCGTTGGCGACAGCCGTGACTCCCAGTTCGCTTCGAGAGTTGATCGCATTGGCAAGAGCTGTAGCTAGATCTCCAGCTGTGCTGCTGGAGTTGAAGATCACGGCGGTGTTGCCGATTCCCACCAACGGATCGAGGCTGAATTCAAATCTTCGAACGACTCCATTTCCACCGGTGACCGTAACGATTCGAGTGTCGAGCGAAGCGGTTCCACCGGAGTTGAATCGCAAAGCGCGATCCAGTGGTCTGGTCTCAAACCAGTAGTTGTACACACCACCTTGCACACCATCACCATCACCATCGAATGTCACATTCAGATCTCCAGATCCGTTGTCGACATCTTGGATGGAATCCGAGCCATCGGTCTGAGCGCGGAAGGTCACTCGCAAGTCGTAGCGACCTTCAGTGCGTCCACCGTTTCCGGTACCCGGTACAGATGCATCGTACTTATCGTTGCCCGAGGCGGACATGCCGATGAAATAGACACCCGAATCGAGATTCATTCGGATCAACGAATCCTTACCAAAATAATCGTCGTTTTGAGCGATCAGATTGACATTGCCACCTGTAAGGACGATTGGCGAGTAGGTCAGTTCGCGGTTGCCGACTTTGGTGTTTCGATCACCCTTGAGCAGATCGACTTTCACAAGCGACCGCGCGGAAGGATCGTTGTCCAAGGCTCGAATGAATTCATCGAGGGTCGATTCGCTACCTACGGTCGAATTCAGATCGATCGATATCGCATTCGGGAATGTATTAACGATCGGAAGAGCTCCGACACCTCGATTCGATCGGGTGACGAAGACCAAGAGGTTGTTTCCAAGCTTGCCGGGTTTAACCGCAGTGAACTTGACTTCGATCCCACCGCCTGCACCCAAGTTGGAGACCGCACTGGCTTGGGTTTGTTTGTAGAGAGCCAACCGGGTATCGAGAGGGCTGCTGCTAGCAAGTCGTTCGGCGAGCGATTCGACGACCAAGGCACCTTGGCGAGTTGGGCCGTTGGGGCCAAAGTCGATATCGAATCGGTAAAGATCGATATCGCTGCTTTCGGGACGATGCAGGTAGCCGGCCCGAATCGCATCGAGATTGCCCGGGAAGACCGGTTCAAAGTTTCGATCGGTGGAAGTTGGGAAGTTGATGAATCCTGTATCGAAGTTCATCAAGGTCGAGGGGTCGGCATCACCGGCGCGAGCAAGTCCGAGCATCAGCCCGATGCTTGCCATCGCAGCGCGGGTGAAGTTTTCGCCGTAGTTGTCGTTCCAAGTATTGTCGGCAGAGAAGACCGCAAGGCTGTTTTGGTAAGCCGGATCGACCCGAACTCCCCAACCACCGCTAGCGGCATTCTCGACGGTTAGTCCACCCGAGGGCAAGGCCGCCAAGGCACCCAAGGCCATTGTAAAGCCACTATCTGGGGTTTCTACAAACTGAACACCGACTTGCTCGGCCCAGAGCGAGAAAGCTTCACGGATTCGTGCTCGTTGTTTTTCGGTGATCGCATTGGACTGGGTTGCTCCGGCGACCGAACCATAGGCATCCTTGAAGTTGTAATAGATCGTTCGGATGCCGTTGAAGTTATCTCCGGTGAAGGCCGGATTGATGTAGTTCTCGAAGGCTTCTGGAACGTTGCGAGTACCTGGATCGTTATTGGCTCCGACCAAGTCCAACGTATGGACTTCAGGATCGATATTCGAGCTGAGCAAGAGACTCGTCAGCGGAACGTCTTTGGATCCGATGGTTCCGAGATTCGAGGAAGTATCAAATGAGGAGCCCAAGCCCACCAAGGAGACCGGTGAGTAGTTGATGGTTCGATTGCCAACGACGGTCGATCCGTTGCTACCAGGCTCGAGTGTAACGGTCATCAAGGGGGACGAGACCGTCGAGGTATTCATCGCATCGGCGATCTCATTGGCTGTGACATCGGCGCGGGCCATATCGACGACGATCACTCCACCGACGTTGCTGACCGTCGGTGCACCACCGGCCAGGGAGTTGACGAAGGAGACTTGGAGTCCCGAACCAGCTTCACCCAATGTCTTGGCAGTGAAACGAAGCTTGACGGCTCCGTTGGTATTGAGATCCGAGATTGCCGTCGCGGCCGCTTCGGTTCGAACAGGCTGGAACGGAGTCGACTCGCGGGTTCCAATTCGCAGGCGGAAGCTGCTCGATGGGATGAACGGTCCTGGAAGAACATCGATGTCCGACGAGAATCGCAAGGTTGCCGTGTTGGCAGAAGCGTTGTAGGTCACTCGCTCGGGCTTGAAGGTGATGTCGTCGGTATTTCGAACGGTGTTTGCCGTGTAGTGAAGCTGATAGAAATCGGGATTCTCAGCGCTACCGGCCGTGGGGTTGCCTAGCGAATCATTTTCGACAAAGAGTTTCTCGTTGTCGAAATAAACAACGATCGTGTCCCGACGCTGCTCGAGGACTCCCGAAGCATTGCGAACAACTGGCTGAGGCACAACCGCAGTGACCTTGGAACCCAAATCGATACGGAACTCGAGGGTGTCTTGGCGGGTGTTCGAATCGCGGGGGACAAACAGATCGCCGGCTGCATTTCTCAGACCGGTGATCCCGCGAACCGTGTCGTCGAAGCCGAAAACTTCCAAACGGTAGTTGTCATCCGGGAGGTTCTCAGCAAACCGAAGTGTGACTTCGTTCTCATTGGGACGATCGCCGATAATGACCGCACCCGGATTGATGACAACATCATTGCTCTTGGAGACCAAGATTGGTGAGTAGATGGCAGGATCTGTCAGCCCAAGCGGAGTCGTTGCAAATCCGCCGTTGATCTTGGCTGAAAGCTTGGATGCTACTGGCGATGTTGGGAGGTTGATCGCGTCAACCAGTTGCTGCGCTGTGATCGTCGAGCCACTTCGAGAGTTGAGCACGAGCGAAATCACGTTGCCCGAGATACTCAATTGCGGAGGTGCTCCGACACCTAGGTCTGCTCGTGTGACATTGATACGGAAAGTATCGGTGGCGTTGCGAGAGGTGAGCTGTACATCGACCTTGCCGTTGGTGCCAAAGTCGGTCGAGACGCTAGGAAGGCTAAACGATCCATCGCCGCCGGCTCTGGTGACTCGAATACCGCTGACACTTGAAGGATCGATGATCTGGGCATCGTCGAATCGGAACGTCAGTTCACGAGGAGAAACCGTTCGAACAGAACCGTTCTCGATCAGTTCGCTGTTGTTGGGTTGCACGCCGATGAGGATCGGACCTGTGGATGTCTTGGCATCGGCCTCGAGGCGAAGGCTGTACATTTGGGTTTCGCCGGCGGCACCCGCGAGCACCCTTAAGAAATAGGTACCAGCTACGAGGTTCGGGCTTTGAAGGATCTCGGGGATACCTGCTGGGCTCGCATTGGCCACGGCCACAATTTCGCCGTTTAATCTTTCGATTTGGAACGAAAGGTTGCGGTACAGAAGGGAATTGACCGTCGAGGTTTGACCACCTTGAGGGCCAACATCGTACTGCAATCCTTCGGGAATCAGCGATACACGCTTGAGCTTGGCGTTACCGACTGTGAACAAGAACACATCGGTGTCTTCGCTGCGATCGATCGATAGGTTACTAAAGGTTGTAACGCCGTTGCCCAAAAGCCCTAAGTTTGCGGCTTGGCTCGTCGCATCATTCTGTTCGTAAGTATCGCCGTAGAGCGTTTGGGTCGCCAAGATGTCATCATGCTGAGCACCGTAATAAGCGAAGGATACAAACGGCTCCATGAGCTTGGTCTGATCGGTAGGGATCACGTGCCCGAGTCCGATGCCGTGGCCGATCTCGTGGGACAGAACGTTGTGCAGCCCACGGTTCTCGCCGTTGGCACCATCGGAGTTGAGTTGATAGAAGTTGTCAGACGTATCGATGACCATATCGCCATCGGTGCCCGTGTTGCCGCTACCGGTCGGGAAGAATGCGTAGCCCAAGATTCCTGAGTTTCCATCGACGGCTGCACCGCCGATACGCATATCACCACGAACGCCGATCACACCGCGCGATGCACCGCTGTAAGCCGCACCGTCATCGTTGGGTTCGTAGATAAAGTTCAGTCCAGAGGAACTGGCCCAATTCTCATAGGTGCGCCGCACCAGATTGAACCAAGGTCGATTGGCAACCGGTCCAGGAGCCGATCCATAGATCCCGTCCATGAAGGCGATGAAGTTCGAGGGAGCCAAGCCTCCGTTGATGGTGCTGACTTGCGTTCCATCTGGAACGATACTCCAAGAGACAATTGCAGGATCGCCATTGTTGGGGCTAGAGCCTCCGACTGGATTGACCCAGCGATTGCCCGAGAGGTTGATAAAACCTCCACCGTTGAGGCCGTTGGCTCCGCCACCCCCAAGAAGGTTTTGGCCACCGCCGCCATTATCACCTCCGATATTTCCTCCACCGGCATTGCCAAAGTTGAGGCCTCGGAGTTGTTGGCTCATCCGCTCGAAATATGCAGGATCAGTACCCGCATCAAAAATACCAGCGGCATCCATCACCTCGCGGCGTTCGAGTTGCTCGCACAGCAAGGAACGAAAGCTCAGACGACGAGTCGATCGTTGGTGCGACGGTTGACGGTTCTTGGACCTGGATTCATCAATTCCCATTTGCGGTAAACCTTCGTACCAATTTGGATTGGCGGGTCACAACGGCAGGAAATCCGCCTTTGCAGGGGGACTGCCCACTTAACATTTGCGATTGAGTATAATTTGGGTGACTTTGGATGCAACTTTTGGAGGTTAGGACATTTACGAGGAGTTGGCACTGCTGTCTCGATCCAAGTGTCCTAATGGCCTTGGTTGTATCCGAAAGCCAATTTCCCGGAATCCAACTCGGCAAATCCCGCTGCCAACATTGAATTCCTTGAAAAACTTCCTAGACCTACGGACAAAACGATCCTGAGGCCTATAACGTGGATTTGGATGCCTGGATGTTGGATAAGTTCCCATTAGATCAGGGGAAAGGCTTGAAGGAGGATGCCAAAGTGTCGATTTCACCCTTTGTAATCCTTCATCATACCGGGCATATTTCTCAAGATCGTGGGGATCACTGGGACTGGCTGATCCTTTTTCCAGACTATGTCCTAGCAGAATTAGCGCCTCGGATGCAAGCGAACCGGGCGTCCGAAATCCAAGGATTGCTTACATTTGCCAGCGAAAATCACCCGAGTCAGTGGTCTTCGGGGAGTCGGTTTTGGCGATTATCACCCCATCGAATGGAATATTTGCATTACCAGGGTGAGGTTTCCCAAGGCCGCGGGAACGTCCAAAGGATCGCCTCGGGAGAGTTGCATTGGATTTTTCTGAGCGAATTTCACTTGCAGTTCCGCTTGTTCCGTCTGGGGTATTTGGATGATAGCCAGCATTCTTCCCAGGCCGTGCCTTGGTTCACCGAGGATCCAACTTTGGGGGCTTCCGTCAACGGCGCCCCAGGACAATACTCTCTGACCTTTGATCACCAAGGCTCCGACGCACAAGGATTGCCGTGGATGTCCCCGCAGCCCGATCCGGGGAAGTTTTGGCGTATTTCTTAAACCAACTTGTTCACAGGATGAATTCCGACGCATGACTCTCTCGCCGATGATGAAGCAGTATGAGGAGGCCAAGGCTGCCAGCGGCGATGCGATCTTGCTGTTCCGCATGGGGGACGTTCTGGGTCTGACCCTCACGAGCCGGGATAAGGGTGAGAATCCGATCCCGATGGCAGGTTTCCCACACCATCAACTTGAAGGCTACTTGGCCAAGCTCGTGCGGCAGGGTTACCGGGTGGCAGTCTGCGAGCAGGTCGAGGATCCGGCCATGGCCAAGGGATTGGTGCGCCGCGAGGTTCAGCGTATCGTCACAGCCGGTACACTGACGGATGATGCTCTTTTGGATCCGAACAAAAGCAATCTGTTGCTTTGCGTTTATTCCCCCAAACCAGGCACTGTCGGTGCCGATGCGATGGTGGGGCTTGCATGGGTGGAGCTTTCGACGGGGCGTTTCGAAGCGGCGAGTTATCGGGCGCGGGAACTGATGGATCAAATCTCCAGGCTCGAGCCTGCGGAAATACTTGTGCGTGAAGACGACTCGGTTCTGGGTTCGGATCCGCTGAGTCGATGGGCGTTGACGCGTCGACCTGTTTGGCAATTTGGGTTCGATGAAGCGACACGAGTGCTGCACGAGCACTTTGACGTTTTGGAATTAAGCGGCATGGGCTGGGATGCAAGTCCTGAGGATCGGCTAGCGATCAGCGCCGCTGGGGCTGCGATCGGGTATTTGCGAGAGACTCAAAAAACCCCGCTCGATCACATCCAGCAGTTGCTGCCGGCGCGGATGTTTCGATGCATGGAGATCGATGCCTCGACGCGGCGATCCCTTGAGCTAACGCAAACGATCCGCACCGCATCGCGCGAAGGCTCTTTGCTTGAGGTCATCGATCAAACCCAAACTTCGATGGGTTCAAGAAGACTCGGTCAGTGGTTATCCTCGCCTTTGATCAGCATCGAGCAGATCCAAGAGAGACTCGGCATGGTCGGTGGGTTGGTTCAAAACTCTAAGCTTCGACAGACCTTGCGAGAGGTTCTCAGGGAGGTCTACGATTTGGAGAGGTTGTTAGCTAGGGTTGCAACCGGTCGATGCAGTCCACGGGATTTGCAACAGGTTGGTCGATCGCTGCTGCAGATTCCTAAAGTGCAAGGCGTTGTCAGCCAGCTTCATATTCCCAGAGCCGATACTTTGGCAAGCGTGCTCGATCCTTGCGTTGCTTTGAGTTCACGATTGCACTTGGCACTGCAGGACGAGTGTCCATTGCTTTCCAAAGCGGGAGGATTTATTCGCCCGGGGTATGACGCAAGGCTCGACGAACTGCGAGGATTGGCCTCCGGTGGTAAGGAATGGATTGCCCGTTACCAAGCCGAGCAAGCACAGGCCACTGGCATTACGAGTCTGAAGGTCGGTTTCACATCGGTTTTCGGTTATTACATCGAGATCACCAACACGCATCGGGATCGTATCCCAGCGAATTACGTTCGCAAGCAAACGCTGAAGAACTGCGAGCGTTACATCACACCCGAGCTCAAGGAGTACGAGGAAAAGGTTCTCACGGCCGACGAATCGAGCAAACAGCTCGAATACGAGCTGTTTCTGGAATTGAGAGAGTCGGTCCATCTATCGACCGGGCAACTGCAGAGGAACGCATCGGTGATTGCCGAGCTCGATTGCTTGGCGGCTCTTGCAGAGCTTGCCGTTAAGAACAGTTACGTTTGCCCGACGGTAACCGAAGAACCGATTTTGGAGATTTACGAAGGCCGCCATCCGGTGCTCGATAGCATGATGGCCAAGGGTAAGTTCGTTCCCAACGATTGCATGATCGGTTCGGAGCACGGTCGCATTCAGCTTATCACCGGTCCGAACATGGCCGGCAAGAGCACTTATATCAGGCAATGCGCCACGATCGCTGTGCTGGCGCAGATCGGAAGCTTTGTACCGGCTCGCAAGGCGACCATTGGCCTTGCTGACAAACTTTTTGCTCGGGTTGGGGCAAGCGACGAGTTGACTCGCGGCCAGAGCACGTTCATGGTCGAGATGGTCGAGACGGCCAGGATTCTCAACACTGCCACCGATCGATCGCTGGTGATCCTCGATGAAATCGGACGTGGAACGAGCACTTACGACGGTTTGAGTTTGGCTTGGGCTATCGTTGAACATTTGCACGATCGAAACAAGTCGCGGACTTTGTTTGCGACGCACTATCACGAACTCATCGCGCTTCAGCAGTCCTTGCCGAGTGTTCGGAATTGGAATGTATCGGTCAAGGAGTGGGATGACCAAGTGGTGTTTTTGCACCGAATCGTGCCCGGTGGTGCCGACAAGAGTTATGGGATCCATGTGGCACGATTGGCCGGGATACCCCGTGGAGTTAACGAGAGGGCCAAGGAGATTCTCGGTCAACTCGAAGTCAATCACTTGAACCGTTATGGTCAAAGCAAGATCGCTCCGCCACCGAAGAAGTCTGGGGCGATTCAGTTAACGCTATTTCAATGGCAAGAAAACGAGATCGTCGATGAAATCAAATCTTTGGATTTGACGAACTTGACCCCACTTGCGGCTTTGCAGTTGTTAGAATCGATGCAACGGCGAGCTGCTTCGATCGAGTAAAGTTACATGAAACGATTCATGCGTTGGAAGCAATTCAACGGGTAATTGGTTTTGAATCAGCGGTATTTCGGTTGGGGGGAGTTTGTGTCATCTTCGAATACGCCCGACGATCCTTACGAGAACCCCTACGAAGCTCACGCTGGTTCACAAGCCGAGAGTTTGCAGGAAAGCGGATTCCGCAGTTATGAGGCTGAGGATTTCAGAACTCAGATGCCTCCCGTCGAGCGTTCCTATTGGTTTGGAATTCTGATCTTGCTTGCTTTGAGCTTAGTGGGCTATTTTTGCGGGGACTATCTTTTTGGAACCGTAGGGCCACCGCTGACTGTGGTTGTGATTGGTGTATTCATCGCCCTAGCGATGTGGATGAGCGTCACGATCCCATTTGCCCTGATAAGGCTTGGCGTTCATCGTTGGAATATTGCGAAAGCGATTGAAAATGGACGCTATCCAGGTACTCAGCGGTTCGGGCTTTGGTATCTGATCTCGTCGATCATCTTCAGTTGGCTTTGTTTATTTGCGGGTGGGATACTGTTCTTTGGAATTTGTTTGGCAATTTTGGCAACGAATCCAAACAACTCCAATAATGCTTCCGCATTCCTACTTGTTGGTGACGGGCTGTTATCGTTTTTATTTGCCGGATTCCTTTTCAAGCTTGGGGTACCCAGGTATCGATAGGCCGACATGACATCCTCCAAACCACCTGATGAATCCCAAGATAATCCTTTCGAGGTGTCGGCAGGTTCCCTGTCGGAAGATGCTTTTGGAGGCTCAAGTGCCGACGCATCCGGCGAGTCTCGTTTTCAGATGCCTCCGGTTGAGGGTGCCTACTGGACGGGAGTGTCGGTGCTTGGGCTGATGATCCTGGTTTTTTGTGGGATTTCTGCCTTGGGTATTGGCGCTCCGGTATACGGGCTGGGTGCGGTTGTTGTTGCGATGATGGTCTTTGGAATGACGTTGCTCTTTTTCGCCTTGCCATTGTCGCTCGTTCGATTGTGGATCCATCGAAGCAACATCGCTAGGGCGATCCAAGATGGGAGATATCCCGGGGGACAGAGGTTTGGCCTAGGGTACTTGCTACAATCCCTTTTCCTGTCGGCATTTTGTTGTTTTGGTGGTGGGGTGATCTTCTTTGGCATTTGCGCAGGTGGGATCGTGGTTTCGGAATCTATCCTCAATCCGTACGTCGAATTCATCGGCCCTCCTCTTTTACTCTTCGACGGAATCATCTCATTGATTGCGACGATCTATTTACTGAGGCTCGGAATCCCTAAGTACCAATAAAGAGCTTATGACAAACGCTAAACCCGTTACGCCTTATACCTTTCTGGGCAGTACGCAGAGTCTTTGTCCCGATTGCCTGAGGGTCGTTCAGACAAAAATAATCGCTAAAGGAAAACGCGTTTATTTTCGCAAACGTTGTCCGGAGCATGGCCTTCGCGAGGACTTCGTCTGCAGCGATCGGAGTTGGTTTGATCGTTACGATACAGCTTTGCCCGCGCGGCTTCCGAGGCACACACAGGTCGAGCCGTCGAAGGGTTGTCCGCTGGATTGCGGCCTGTGCTCGGATCACGAGCAGCATACGTGTGTGGCCGTGCTTGAAATCACCGATAACTGCAACCTTACCTGCAGCATGTGCTATGCCGATAGTCGACCGGGGCTCAAGCACAAATCGCTCGATGAGGTTAAAGGCGCGATCGATGCCTTGGTGGCCGCCGAGGGCCAGCCCGATGTGCTGCAACTCTCCGGGGGGGAGCCGACGCTCCATCCGCAGTTCGATGAGATCCTGCTCTATGCTCTTTCGCAACCGATCCATTACGTGATGATCAACACCAATGGAATCCGCTTGTCAAAGGATACCGAGCTGATTGACAAGATCGCTCTGCATAAACATCGTGTCGAGATCTATCTTCAGATGGATGGGGTCGAGGACTTTGTCTTTGAAAAACTCCGAGGCCAGCGTTTGCTTGAGACCAAGCTGCAGGCTCTGGATCGGCTTGGGGCTGTAGATTTGAACGTTACGCTTGTGGCGACTTTGCAAGCTGGGGTCAACGAATGCCAACTCGGTGGATTATTGGACCTAGCTGCTGCAAGACCATGGGTCAGTGGCCTGAGTCTTCAGCCTGCCACGTATTCGGGTCGGCATTATCTGCCCGAGCAGCTCGAAGCCCGCATCACCGCCCCGGATTGTATTCGGCTTTTGTGCGAGCAGTCGCAGGGTCGGCTATGCGAATCGGATTTCTTTCCACTGCCCTGCGCGCACCCGAATTGCCACGTGCTTGCCATGTGTTATCGGCACGAAGGGACACTGGTCCCTCTGACACGCTTTATCGATGCGCAAGCCAACCGTGATCTACTTGCCAATGGTCTGAGTTTCACCCGTGACGAGGGGAAACGTTTGGCCCAGCTTTATCTGGCTCGAAATGCATGCTGCGGTCCTGAAGGGTGCGTTGAACAAGAGGATGCTACAGCCCAAGAGCCAGCGTTGGTATCGCTGGGCTCACGCCAAAAGCTTGCCGACGATTTCTTTGCCAAGGCCATCGAGAAGGAGCTTGGAAGCAAGCAGTTGCTTCGCATCACGATTACATCGTTCCTGGACGCTTACAATTTTGACGTGCGCCGTGTGATGAAATGCTGCACGCATCATGTGCTCCCCAGCGGACACATCATTCCTTTTTGCGCCTACAACGTCCTGTATCGCAATGGCCATGTTCCTTTGCCGATACTGGATCATGGTTAGTCCGGCAGTCGTTTTTCAACGGCAAGTTATTTGGCTATCTCCTCTTTATGCTGCGCGTCAACCGCTTCGTTTCTCGCAGTTACTGCTCCATCCCTTTTCTTCGTCTCTTTTTGTCTTGCTTGCTCAGATTGCAACCACAGGGATCCAAAAATTCCTGTAGCAAGTATTAGCGATACCATGAAAGCATTCCACAGTAACTTAAATCTTTGGGTTCGGAGTTTGACAGAGATTTTAGCCTGCTCGGATTTGATCGCGTCTTGCAAATCTTTGACCTTAGCATATCTGTCTTTGGGATCTGTAGCCAATGCTTTCAAGGCCACGGCGACTAAGGGATCTTTGCATTTGGTCGGCTGGATGATGTTCTTGAACGCAGCGTTTCTTAGATCCTCAACGGGCATCTTTTCTGAAGGATCTCTGGGCAATCGAGGATGGTGCCCTGTGACGATTTGGAACAAGATACCACCGAGCAGATAGATATCGCTGCCTTTGCCAATACGTGATTTTTCTCCTCGGGCCACTTCGGGACTGATCCATTGCCAAGTACCAGCGCAGAGAAGCGAATCTGGTCGTTTCAGATCGTTTGCAACCCCCCAGTCCACCGCATAGACTTCTCCGAATTCTCCGAGCTGGACATTGTCGGGTTTAATATCCATGTGGAGGATGTCTTTGCTGTGTGCAAAGGCGATGGCATCGCAGAGTTTGCCGAAGATTTCAAGGTTCTCTTCAATCGAGTTGGATCGGATCGTATTATCCCAGGGAGTTCCCTGGATGTATTTCGTGGTGTAGAAAAACTTCTGATCATGTGTTTTACCGAGTTCGTAAACTGGGGCGATATTAGGGTGTTCTAGGTGTGCGGTGACTTCTGCATCATAGAAAAAACGTTTTAAGAAAACCTCGTCTTGCCTTTCATTTCGAAGGATCCACAATGCCACTGGACGATTGACCGAGTTCTGTGTAGCTAGGTAGACTATCACGCCCACGGCATTTTTACCCAGAACATAAAGATCAGACTTTCCGGTCTCGGGATCTATCTTTTTACGGATTTGGTAATCGGATAACCTATCGTCCCGGTCGATGCTGTAGGAGATGGACCGCAATGGGATCTTATCGAAAAAGGAGTCGTCGTCAGGGATTTCACGATAGTTGTTCATTATAGTTTTTGGAGGCTTCGAGAATTTTTCGCGTAATAATTCAGACCGATGTCTTTCATGGTACTCGTCCTCGTCCTCGATGAAATGGTACTAGTGTTTGAAAAGAAGCATTAGGACTCAGGGCCTTCGAGGACGAATAGGAGTATGAGAAATCAAAGCCATCAACCTAAAAATAGCTCGAAGAACCGCGTATGATGAATGCTCTACCCGTTACGACATATATCTAGATAGGGAGTACCCGAAGCTTATGTCCGGAATCACTCCTTTTCGTGCAGACTAAAATATTCGCTGAAGGCATCTATTGAATCATGGTTAGTCTGGCGACTGGTCGTTTTTTGCATACACTGCTGATGCTCGCGGCGCTGCTTGCAAGCTATTGGCTTTACAAACAGAACCGAATCAAGCTTGCTCTGAGCGACGATCAGAAGCGTTTTTTATCGTTAGCGGCTTTGCTAGGTGCGTTTATCGGGGCCAAGTTACCTTTCTTGCTTGAGAAAGACTGGAGTGGCTTGAGTCCTTGGATCCATTGGCTCAGCGATGGCAAGACGGTTTTAGGGGGGATCTTTGGCGGTTATGTGGCCGTCGAACTTACGAAGGCTTGGCTTGGGATTCGCCAGGGTACAGGTGATGCGTTTGCAGTCCCGATCGCAGCGGGATTGAGCATCGGCAGGCTGGGGTGCTTTTTTGGTGGATGCTGTTTCGGAGTACCGACACAGTTGCCTTGGGGGGTAGCGTTCCCACTTGCACCTGACCAAGGGGTGTTACTGAGGCATCCGATCCAAATCTACGAGACGCTTTTCCACGGTTTGGCGTTGGTGATGTTGGTGCTAATGCATCAATGGCAGTGGTTTGCTGGCCATCGGCTCAAGATCTATCTGCTGAGCTATTTGGTTTTTCGGTTTTTTACCGAACTGATTCGTCCTGAGCCTCTGATGGCTGCAGGACTGACGGCTTACCAAATCGCATGCATCGTTTTGGCGGCAGGGCTCGGGTTGCAGTTCTTGATGCAATCGAGGTCCGCGTCGGTATCAAGCCAACTTGGACCTTGAAAGAGCATCACTTTGAAGTCGAGACCTTGGGGGATTCTGTACGCAGGCAAAAGACATGGTTGTTTGCGTTGGAGATCACTAGCGTTTTGCCGTCCTGGGCAAAACAGAGGCTCTCGATATTCGAATCCGGTTCGCTGTTGGCATCGAAGACCAGTTTGGAAAACGCCCAGTAGGGTGATATAAAATAAACTCCGACTTCGGCGATGGCATTGCCTGTGATGATAACCCCGCCATTTGGATTGACAGCAAATTTGTCAAAGGCCCTGTCGATATCGAGGGATACGAATTTGTCGTGGGGGGTATCTAAGGGGTCGGATGTTGGGAGTTGAACAAAGAGAATGCTCGAGGGTTCGTCATTGCCATTTTTTGCTGAGGCTCTGTTGGTAGATTTCTTGAATCGCTGGATGGCTAGATACCTGAGTGTTTTCGAAACTCGCGGTACTTGGGTTTCATCCACAAGCGATTCCTTAAAGAACCAGATACGTTGGATGTCTGAGAGTCCAATTTGGATCGTTTTTTCAGCATCTTCCTGTCTGATAGCAATGTCCTTGAGGTCTCCCAGTTCGTTGATTTGGTCGTCTTGGCTGTAACCGAAGGATCCATTTTCGCGAATGAAACAGAAGCGATTGGAGGTGCCTTCGGGATCCCAAGCAAAGAACTTCACTGGACTCTCACCAGTGATAGTGCTTGGCGTCAAGACCAACTCGATACTCTGATCGTTGCTCGACGGGTTGACTTGGTACATGTGGAGCCCCTTGGAATCGACGATCGCCAAGCGATTGCCGTCGGGAGAGAGGCTAAAGTGGGATGGGGTCTGATCGAAGGGATACTTTTGTCTGTCTATACGGAACCAAGATGGATCCTTGCTATCTTGCATCGAAATGGACAGAATGCTTTTTGGATAGAGCAGCAAGACGCGTTTGCCATGGGCATCGGTGGTTGCATGAAGGGGTTGATGCGTTGGATCTATACTGCTTTGGTCACCGGGATTGGACGACTTCTGATTTTTTGAAACGTCCCAAAGATTGGATTTGTAGAGTGAAGCAATTGATTTTGAAATGTCTTGAAATTCTCTTTGCTTCTCGGAGGCTTCAGCAGAGAAAATCCATGTCGGATTACTGTTGTTCTTGAATTCGGCATGAATGAAACTCTTGAGATTTTCTTCCATCCCTGCAAGTTGGTCGTTGATGGCAATATAGAGTTCGTCCGACCAAATCCCCTCTTTGGATTGAGACTTAGAGATCCCAAGCTTTACTCTTTGAGGATTGCTTTGCAGTATTTTTGAAAGCTGGTTTAGTTCTATTCGTTGATTTCCCGTGGCATCATCCGATGATAGCAAATCGAAATTTTCCTTTTCGTTTGCGATGGGCAGACTTGCTGCAGTGGGATCGAGAGCGAATTTGCGAATTTGTGCTTTCGAGTCTAGAACATAGAGTCGCAGACCGTCACTGCTCCAGCAGCCTGCAATGGGAATCGAAGAATCAAAAGCTCTACGATTGTCATCGAGCGAGAACCAACGCTCCCGATCGGAGCCTGTTGCATTCTCAGAGAGTATGTTTCCAATCCAGCCGGTGGCTTTGGTTCCGTCGACCCGGAAAAATGCATTGCACATCGGAAATATGTTGTTGGGTACGCAAAGCCGCACTGCGGTGCTTGCCATCTGATCGGAAATCTTCGACGGAGTTCCGGTTTCGAGAATAGTAAGAGTTTGAGAATTGCTAAGGATGAAGCGGCTGTTATCAATAGGGCTCACAAGCACATCTGTAGAATCGGATTGAAACACCAGTCGTTCGACAAACTGGCTGTTATTATTCTTTTGGTCGATACGCCAAATGCAAACTTCTTTAAATTTGAGTGATTCGGCCAATTTGTCAGTGTTTCGAGGAACAAAGTAGACTGACTTCTGTGCCGGTATTGTGGCGATGCTTACCGCTGTTTCCCCGTCGGGGCTCATTGCAAAGTGCTGGACCTGGGCGAACGGAGAATGGCCCCAGTAGTTCACATCTCCCTGAACATCGAGCAAAGCAATTCCTTCAACTTCCTCTTTGTTGAATGGATTGGTGTTCTGAGTGATTCTCCAAGCTGATGTGTTTTTACCAAGTGGGATTCGATTCCCTTGGATCAGGTTGTATCTGGTAATGGCGCCGTAACCGTCAATCGAAAGACACTGTTGATTCGTGGTGTCGAACAACCACTTAGAGGGGGGTTCTTCGTAGGTACTTGATTGGAAAGGGGTTTCCAGGGCGAGTCGTTGTCGACTGAGTTGTTCGTCGACATCCAGGAGTTGCGCTTTGAACTCGGAGTTGACTAAAAGCACGTTGCCATCCCGAGTGAATCCGGCTAACTTAATTCCCAAATCTGAGGATTGATCATCGAGGGGTAGGCCTGCAAGTGCAAGAAGGTGCGAAACGCTTTCGCTACTCTGTCCAGCGGTTTGATCATTGTTTTGCCTCGCCTGGTCGTTGAGGTTCCAAATCTGTACGGCTTGCTCCCCGGAAGCTCTAGAGAGTATCCGACGATTTCGTTGCCCAAGCATCAACTCGTTTTGAACTTGGATTTCCTCGATCCTGTGATAATGCTTGCGAGTCAGTATGAATTTATTTGTCAGTTCCCAGGTCTCTACATCGTTGGTTACATCCTTAGCTTTTTTCGTCTGGGTGGCTTTGTTGGAGTTGTTCAGTTTCACCTGAGCTAGATTGCCGTCGCTAAAGCCGAACAGGAATTGAAGCGATTTAAGGATCGCCGAGAATTCCTCTCCTATTTTCTTCTTGCGGTCGCTCATCTCCACAGTGTCTATCAGTTCAGAAGGTCGCACTGAGTAGACTAGGTTGGGTAGTTCTTCATCGAGGATCGCAAACCGCACGACATCTTCTTGCAAGGCAACGATCAGATCGATCGGAACGGGACGATTCTCGCTGTCGAGTTTGGCAAAGGGGGCGACAAGTTGGAGAAAGTAGCGACCGTTGTTCTCTAGGAGAATGAGTATCAACTCGTCGGTAAGCCAGTGGAGTTGCTCAGCTTTTTGGTTGGTGGGTATCGAGACCCCTTTTGCACCTTTTTCATTTCGAACGAACCAAACGGTTCCACCCTTGGAAGTTGCGATGCTTAGACCATTCGGGCTCACAGAAACCAGATCGTTGAGTTTGGGTAATTCGATTTCAAAATCGATTCTCTTTTTGTTTTCCAGATCAACCAAGACGATGGGATCTTTTTCCCGATCGAAGCTCAGGAACAATCTTCGACCGTCCCTAGAAGGACGAATGCGCTTCGCTGGCATTTGCTTTTCTAGGATCTCTGTATCCTTGTTAGAGATGATATCCGGTTTGGAACCATCAAAGGCGATTCGATGGATATCGCCCGAAGGATTTGCGACAACCAAGTGGCTGTTGACTGGATCGATAGCCATCGCTGATTCGTTGCGATTGAAATCGATCTGTTTCTCGTTTTCTTTTAGATCGAATATCTTTATCTCTGTGCTAACAGATTCATCAGAGTTATCCAAAAATGCGATACGATTCTTAGACCAATTGTTCTTTTCCAGTTCGGGTATGTTGGTAATTAGCGAGTTTTCTTGAGCGTCTCGCGAACCCTTTTCCGATTCTGCTTTGGCTCGTTTGTCATTTTTATATTCATCGATTTTTTCGTTGATCCCTTTGAGCAGTCCAAACGCGGCCGAGGGGTTCGATTCACCGATGCTTGATCGAGCCAGTCCCAGTTGGGAGACGATTTCGGTAAGCTGAGTTTTGGCAAGCTGCAACTCGGCCTTCTTGCGAGCTTCCTCGGCAACTTCTTTAGCTCTAGCTTCCTTTTCCTGTGCGATTAACGCTTTATCTTTAGCTTTCTTTTCTTCTTCTTGTGCGAGTAAAGCTTTATCTTTAGCCTTCCTTTCCTCATCTTGTGCGAGTAAAGCTTTATTTTTAGCTTTCGTTTCCTCTTCTTGTGCGAGCAAGGCTTTTTCTTTAGCCTTCCTTTCTTCTGCTTGCGCGGTTAAGGCATCATCCTTGGCTGCCACAGCCTTTTTGGTTGCTTGTTCAGCTCTAATCCAAAGGAATCCTACAATCCCGGAGCCCAATAAAAGCGATGCGATGAAAGCGTTTCGTAGTAGCCTGAATCTTTGGGCTCGGAGTTTGACGGCGGTTTGCGCTTGCTCGGCCTTGCGATACAGATCGTCTTCTTGGGCTTCGGATCGATCGAGGGTTTGGAGAGCTAGGTCGTAGTCCCCTTTGTCAAAGGCGCATTGGCCATAGGCGAGTCGCACCTTCTTGAGCTCGTCGGGGGCGTCGGGGTTATTATCCCAAAGTTCGATCGCGTCTTTGAGACCGAAGAGGGATTGGTTAAACAGACCGTATTCCCCTTGCTGTGTCGCTTGGCTTGCAAGCACGATCGAGCGCTCGGTCAATTCTTGGCTGGCCTTGATCGCAGCTCGCTCCTTTTGTATCGCATGGATCGCTTCTTGCAAATGTTCAACTTTAGCGTACCTGTCTTGGGGTTCGCTAGCCAAGGCTTTCAGCGCCACGGCGACCATGGGGTCTTTGCAATCGGTCGGCTGAATGCTGTTGTTGATGGATGCTTTCCTAAGGACCGCATCGGGCATCTTCTCGGCGGGGTCTTTAGGCAATCGCGGATGGTGCCCTGTGACGATTTGGAACAAGATACCGCCGAGCAAATAGATATCGCTTCCTTTTCCGATCCGTGATTTTTCTCCTCGGGCCACTTCGGGACTGATCCATTGCCAAGTACCGGCGCAACGAACCGACTCGGGTCGTTTAAGATTGCTTGCTACCCCCCAGTCGACCGCATAGACTTCTCCAAACTCACCGAGTTGAACGTTGTCGGGTTTGATGTCCATGTGAACGATCTCTTTGCTGTGGGCAAAGGCGATGGCATCGCAGAGCTTGTCAAAGATTTCAAGGTTTTCTTCGATCGAGTTGGATCGAATCTTCTTTTCCCAGGGAGTCCCCAGGATGTATTTCATGGTGTAGAAATAGACACCTTCATCGGTTTTTCCAAGTTCGTAGATTGGGGTAATGTTGGGGTGTTCAAGTAGGGCGGTGATTTCCGCTTCGTAAAAGAACTGTTTCGAAAACGTTTCGTTCTGCTTGTCCTTTCGGATTATTTTCAAGGCGACTTGGCGATTCACGGAGTTTTGAGTCGCGAGATATACAAGCCCCATACCCCCTTTTCCCAGCACATGAAGATCCGGCTTACCAGTCTTAGGATCTATCTTTTTGTTGATTTGGTAATCGGCGGTCTTATTGTCCCAGTCGATCGTATTGGAGATAGTTCTTTTTTGGATTCGATCGAAGATCGAATCGGAGGCAATACCCCGCTCGGCCTTGAGATACTGTTGGGAATCCCCCATCGACTTGATGTTGGATCGGTCTGAGGCATTGACCGACTGACCGGTTCGAATGTTATTGGAACCTGCGCGAGAATCGCTACCGCTCTTAGAATCGGAAGCCGACTCGTGCAGATCCATGGTCTGATCGTAGGAGGATTTGCCAGAGATGCTCGACGAACCAGGTTGCGAGCCTTGTTGGCTATCGCTCAGGAGCATAGTCCTGTCCGGAGGTTGCTCAGAACCTGAGTCTTCCGGAGCTTGGATATCCATGGTCTGGCCATAAGGATTTTGATCTTGGCCAATTATTTGATCTTGGCCAATAAGACGTGTTCCGCCATCGACTTCGGGTGCTTGCGGAGGTGCGCTTGGTTCAAAAACTTTACCACCGAAGGGAGACATCGAGGGGGAGATTAGTCGAGTCCCACCGTCTAGCTCAGGCTCATGTGGATTTTGCTCGGACAAGTCGACGGTTTGGTCATTGATTTGCTCTAGGTCGAGCGTTCCAGCATCCAAGCGCTGGCTCGATGGGGTTAGATCCATCGTCTGGCCAATCGACGAGATATTGATACTCGTAACACCTTCGCTTTGGGAAGTTGAACCCTGCGCTGTGGAGCCTTGTATGGTCGATTGATCTGCCTTTAGATCTTTCGACTCAGGGGCATCCAGATCGACGGTGAAGTCGGGTTGGAAATCTTTCTCTTTGGAATTCTCGTCAGAGTTTTCTTGATCTTTATTCATGATCTGATGTTTACTCTCTTGCCGTGTCGTCTGGGACAAACTGGTCTTGAGTATTTTCGGGCGACGAGAGTCTTCGGATCCGTCGCGAGTGGATGGTGTAGTCGGTCATCGAGTTGCTCTTCGGTTGGCTTAGCTCCTTGGTCTTGCGAACAAGCCATAAGGAACCGAGCATAAGCCCCAAGTCATTATCGGATACCTTGTCTAGCGAAGATTCCAAAGTGACCGAGGTCTTCGGAGTCTGAGGATGTAAGTATAATGACTGATCGTTAGGATTCGATGGTTTTCCTGCATTTTCTTCCTGGGAATCCTCTCCCGAGGGTAATTCGTCGGGGTCGCTAGGCTGCTCGGTTTCGGGGGGGGTATTGGAATTGGGGTTTGCATCGGGGAGCTTTTCTTTGCCGATGATGAACGTGCCGAGAATCTGGCGACTACCATCGGAGGTCTCGACAATGATGATGTATTGCCCCTGCTTAGTGCTCGGTTGGAGATCGAGGTATTTGCGGATCCGCTCGATTTCATTTCCTTCCAACTGACCGCTATCGCTTAAAAGGTCGGGTGGCAATTCAATATCCACCGTTTTTGACTTGTCGCTGGAGATGTTTTCAAGTTCATCAGGATCTGCTTTTACAATATCCTGCCCCTCATCGAGGACCTCGACCTTGATGCGACTGATGACGATCCTGCTTTTTCGCTCGATCACAGGGGGTTCTTCGTATTCCGGTGATTCGGTGAGGATCATGACCGATGGTACGACGACATAGGGTTCCGGCTGGCGGAAAGTTGGAACCTCGATCTCAGGGGCTGGTGGCATTGGTAGACCACTGTCGGATCCTTCCGAGATCACATCGGGAACCCGATGAGTCTGGACGGTCAAATCGTAGAAACCGGTCGACGTGTTGGCTGGGCCGTTGGGAGGATTGAAATTATCAAATCCGACAGGCTGATCCTTTTGGAAGATAAAAAAGTCATCCGAGCGACGGATCACGACATCGGTAAGTAGTTCTTGGGTACTATTGAGGAAATCACCGTCAAACGGGTTGGATCGTTCTAGGTATCCGACGCTGCCGGTGGCTTGAGGTCTGGCCTCGATGGGTCCTTGGTTGTTATTGTCCCGTTGGTAGATATCGCCTTGGCGGCCGAAGGCTTCCAATTTTCCATCGGCGTATCCGATGTACAGATCGAATCCCGATTCATTAGTCGATCCGTAGTGGGTCGATACCCCCTGCAGGATTCGCTTGGTCGGACCTGGGGAAACTGGGTTCTCCGGAAGCATCGATTCGGAGAAGGCATTTCGAGATACGATCCTGGTCGTAAAAAATCCGCCTGCGGGATTGGGCTTTTCGAGTGCATCGAAAATTCTAGCCTTCAGGTCAAGATCGTTGATGAGCTGAACCTCTAGGACTCCGTTTCGGATGTAATTGCTTTGTAAGGTTGCGGAAGGATCCAGAAGAACTTTTGCCCCGCTGACCAACACAACCCCACCTGCTTGAGAGCTGGCGCTTCTGGATACAACCTCATCCTTGACGAGCAGATCCCCTGCTTTGGTCTCGACGTAGATACCGGGCTTATCGCTTTGCAATGGTCCGCTGGTGAAACTACCAGCGATCACCGAGTCGATCGTCAATGCCTTGCTGTTGACAACATAGAGCGAATAGCCGATGTCCTGGTATCGCTCCGCAAAGCGATACTGGGCCCGGAGTGCGTTCTTGGTGCTCTCCGATACGGTTCCCAACGCGTCGACAAAATCGTCCCCTTGGTCGCTAGCTTGTAGGTTCAACTCTTGCCATGAGCTCAGAACGGCGTTCGTCAAAGTTCGAGCCGTCAACGTGTTTACGGTGGTATCGTGCAGATGTGCAAAGCTGCCGGATTTTAGCAGTAGATCATCGGCTTGAACTCTTGCTCTGTCGCTTGATTCCGTGATTGCCCCACGGATGCTCTCCAGGACCATATCTCCAGCCGTTGCTACTTGGGCACCAAGCAAAACGTTGTCGGCTGCACTCAACGAAATATTTCCTGAGCCCGAGAGGACATCCCCTCTGACGATGATGTTTCCGCTATTGGTAGTCAGCAGCACAATTTGTCCCGAACCGTTGGCCGAGATTCCTATTCCTGGAGTTTGCCCAGGCTCGACGACGATGTCCCCGGCCAAGCTTTCCAAAGCGATCGATCCTCCATTGGTGGTGGTCAAGTCTTCAAGGGTTGCATCTCTCTGAGTCTTTGAGGAATTGAAATGCACTTGATCGACGCTGACGCTTCCGGTCCCAATCGTTACCCCATCGATCTCGGAAATCGTGATTCCATCGGCGGCAACGGCAGCTAAGAAGTCGACTTGCGTGACGATCGGTCCAATCTGACCTCCGGCTTTCATCGCAAGAATGCTTCGTGTGGCGATATTGATAGCCGGTACGATCGACCCGTTGATGATGTCTTCCTTGGCATCGAGGTACACGCCTGCAGTCCCCGCTTGGATCTTGCCCAAGACGATCGATGCACCGGACTCAACCCAAAGGGACGAGTCGTTGGTCGTCAAAGCTTCGATGGTGACATTTTGATCGGATCGCAGATAGATAGTCGCTAATTTGGGTGGGCCGCCTGTTTGTATCTTATCCCCGATTACCAAGGCATCCTTGGAATTGATCGTGATATCGCCAAGCTCGCTTGCGACTACTCCATTGAGAATGACCGTGCCGCTGTTGAGTGTTTGCAGCAAGATGTCCCCAGAGACAGCCGCCACAACTCCAAATGGGCCTGCAGCACCTGGATTGATTTGGATATTTCCTGTTAAACTCTGAAGCTTGATCGGGCCTTCGATCGTGGTCGTTAGGTCTTCCAAAACCTGGCTCTCATCGGATTTCGAAGAGTTAAAATTCACTTTGCTGCCAGCAACAAAAACCGAATCGACTGTCAGACCATCTGTCTCTTGAACATAAATCCCATTTGAGGAACGGGCCGCCAGCAGATCGACCTTGGTTGCGATCGCATGGCGATTCGTATCGGCACTCGAGGGTAGGTCGGAATCGCCGATCTTGTTACCGGCAAACATCGCTAAAGCTTGTGCGGTCACATTGGTCGTGCTACTGAGAGGATCCGCATCGGCGATGTCCCTTGCGGCTTGCAAATAAACCCTACCGCTGCCTGCTTGAATCGTTCCCAATTGAATCGACTTCTCTGAAACAATCGCTAGATTGGTGTTTTGAGTATCGATCGAATCGATCGAAACGTTACCCTTGGAGGTCGCATAAATAACTCCGGGACTAGCCGTCCTTAGCTGATCGGTTATCGTCAAGTCATCCACGGAATTGATGGTGATATTTCCGGTTTGGGATCGAACTTGGGCCTGGGTGATGATCGTGCCACTTGTGGCCGTCTGCAAAAGAACATCGCCAGTTCCGTTTGCCTCAATCCCGGGTGTGCCTTGGGTTCCGCCACGCACGACGATGTCTCCGTTTAAGCTCTGAAGCTTAATCGGGCCATTGTCGGTGGTTACCAAATCCTCGAGCTTCTGAGAGCGATCGGTCAAAGTCGAATTGAACTGGACTTGCTCGATGCCGATCGAAACCGAGTCGATGATGACTCCGTCGATCTCCTGGACATAGATACCCTTGGCTGCTTGGGCAGCAAGCGTGGTGACCTGTGTCCCAATAGCATTTCGATTCGAGTCTTGGGAATTCGTTAAGTCTGACGAGCCGATTGACTCGCCAGCCTTCATCGCCAAGCTTGATGCAATGATATTCGTGGAATTGCTAGAAGAATCGGAGTCGAGTATGTTGACTTGGGCCTCAAGGTAGACGTTTCCAGAACCTGCATCGATTCGACCAAGGCTGATAGTTGCACCCGAGACAATCGCGATATCATTGTTCGCTTGCAGATGATCGACGGTGACGTTTTGAGAAGATCTCAGATAGAGCGTGCCTGGCGAGCCAGTTCGCATCAGATCGACAATGTTCAATGCCTCTTTTGAGTTGAGTGTGATATTACCAGAGTCGCTCATGACGACGCTGCTTGTCAGGATTGATCCACTATTGAGAGTCTCTAGGAGGATGCCCCCAGTACCGTTAGCCGTAATGCCATTGGTGCCAGCACTGCCGGCATTGACTACGATATCTCCAGCGAGGCTTTGGAGTTTTACAGGGCCATTGTTGGTCGTTGTAAGGTCTTCAAGAGACTGCGATTGGGTTGTTTTCGTCGAGTTGAAGTTGACTCGGTTGGCCGAAACATTCACCGAATCGATCGTCACTCCATCGGCTTCTTGGATGTAGATTCCGGATGCTGACTCCGCTGCGAGCGTTGAAACCTTAGTTCCGATGGCATTGCGGTTGGTATTTGCCGGCGCAAGGGTATCGGAGTTGCCGATCTTGCCTCCCGCACGCATGGCCAGTGCGCTGGCTGTGACGTTGGTCGAGTTGCCAAGTGGGTCAGCGTCGTTGATGTCATTGGTCGCTTGCAAATACACCCTGCCAAGACCTGCATCGATGCTACCAAGGGTCAGCGTATCACCTGAGAGGATTTGGACATTGCCACCTGCGGTTGTGATCGAGTTGAGGGTCGTATTTGTACCCGAAGCCAGATACACCGAACCTGCTACACCGGTTTGGATCGCCTTGTTAGTTGTGATTGCACCCGATGCGTCGAGGGTGATGTCTCCACTGCCACTTTCAATCATGGCGTTGGTCGTAATGTTACCGGCGAGGGTCTGGAGAAGGATATCGCCTGTGGCATTGGCACTGATACCGCCAGAGCCTGCGGTGCCTGGGTTGACGACGATGTCACCCGATAGACTCTGAAGTTTTACTGGGCCGTTGTTGGTCGTGGTAAGGTCTTCTGCCGTCTGCGATTGCGTTGTTCGCGTCGAGTTGAAGTTCACTTGGTCGACAGAAACACTCACCACATCGATCGTCACGCCATCGGATTCTTGAACGTAGATGCCAGTTGCCGATTGTGCGGCAACGGTTGAAACCCTAGTACCGATGGCATTGCGGTTGGTGTTTGCTGGTGCACTGGTATCGGAGTCGCCGATCTTGCCACCGGCACGCATCGCCAATGAATTTGCAGTGACGTTCGTCGAATTGGTCAACGGATCCGAGTCGATGATGTCGTTGGCGGCTTGTAAGTAGACTCGGCCAGAACCAGCATCGATGCTACCTAGGGATAGAGCACCTCCTGAGACGGCTTGGATATTCCCACCCGAGGTTGTGATCGAGCTGAGGTTCGTGTTTGCACCTGAGGACAGATAGACCGAGCCTGTTGCACTGGTTTGGATAGCCCCGTTGGTGGTAAGCGCTCCAGTGGCATCGAGGGTGATGTTTCCACTACCAATGACGATGGTTGCGTTGGAAGTCAGATTGCCAGCAAGGGCTTGCAAGAGAATATCGCCGATGCCGTGGGCGTTGATACCAGCAGTACCCGGAGTACCTGGATTGACGACAATGTCCCCGGTGAGACTCTGAAGTTTTACTGGGCCGTTGTTGGTCGTGGTAAGGTCTTCGAGTGTTTGCGACTGCGAAGCTTGTGTTGAGTTGAAGTTGACTCGGTTGACAGAAACATTCACCAAATCGATTGTTACCCCATCGGATTCTTGGATGTAGATACCAGTTGCTGACACAGCAGCAAGAGATGTTACTTGGGTGCCGATGGCATTTCGATTGGTGTTTGCTGTGGCTGAGGTATCAGAGTTTCCGATCTTGCCTCCGGCACGCATGGCCAGTGCACTTGCCGTGACGTTGGTCGAGTTGCCAAGTGGGTCGGCATCTTTGATGTCGCTTGCGGCTTGCAAGTAGACTCGGCCAGAACCGGCATTGATACTGCCGAGGGTTAAGTCCCCACCCGAAAGGACTTGGAGATTTCCGCCGCTGGTGCTGATGGATTGGATCGAAGCGTTTGCACCTGAGGAGATGAAAAGGCTTCCACCTGCCGTTGTCTGAATCGCCGCGTTGGTAGTCAGTGCTCCTGAGGCATCGAGGGTGATATCGCCATTGCCACTTTGAACATTGGCGTTGGTCGTGATGCCACCGGCGAGCGCCTGTAGGAGGATATCGCCAGTGCCATTGGCGGTGATACCGCTAGAGCCAATTGTTCCTGGGTTGACGACGATGTCCCCAGAGAGGCTCTGAAGTTTCACAGGGCCATTGTTGGTTGTTGTCAGGTCTTCGAGGCTTTGCGACAGGGTCGTTTGTGTCGAGTTGAAGTTGACTCGGTCGAGCGAAACATTCACCGCATCGATCGTCACTCC
>JAJTFC010000193.1 GCA_021298315.1 Planctomycetaceae bacterium | reverse complement strand
GCATGACGGATCGGACGGATCGGACGGATCGGACGGATCGGACGGATCAGACGGATCAGACGGATCAGACGGATCAGACGGATCCGCTCTTGAGAGTTCAACAACTCGATGCACCGCCCCGCGTGAAACGCGTTTCACTGAGCCTACGATCAGGCGAAATTTTAGGTGTAGCAGGACTCGTCGGATCGGGCAGAACCGAACTTCTCAGAGCCATATTTGGGGCCGACCGAGCAAGCGGCGGTTGCTTGGAGTTTCCGCATGGCAATATTCGTCCACTCTTTGGCAGCCCCCGCGAAGCGGTCTGCAGTGGTGTGGTTCTGATCAGCGAAGATCGCAAGGCCGATGGTCTCTTGCTAAGTGAATCGATCGCAACCAATATCCAACTCCCTAAACTGGGGCTTGATCGTTTCGGATCATGGAGCTTATACAAAACCAAGAAAGCACGAGAGGTTGCCGAGGACTATCGAAGCAATCTGGAGATTCGTTGCCAGAGCGTTGACCAGCCGGTCGGAAAACTCAGTGGCGGGAACCAACAAAAGGTGGTGATCGCCAAATGGCTCCACCGTGGCGGCAAGTTGTTTTTGTTCGATGAGCCGACACGCGGGATCGACATTGCAGCCCGCGAACTGGTTTACCGAGTGATCCGAAAACTCGCAGCCGACGGCAAAGGCATTCTCGTTGTCAGCAGCGATTTAGAGGAGCTCCTAGGGTTATGTCACCGTATCGGAGTTATGTCCAACGGCAAATGGATTGAAACCTACCAAGGACCAACTTACGACGCGCAGCAAATTGTCCGATCGATGTTCGCCGGCTACGATTCTCCCGAAATGTATTCCCAATCTCCCACATAGTGTTTTATGAGTTCCATCGCTTCTGTTGGTTCACTTCGTTCCATTGGTCCTGTCGCTGGGCTGCTGGCTGCGATCCTGGTGCTCGTGGGGTTCTTTGGGCTTTTTGCCAAGAATTTCCTGTCGACCACGACGCTTCTGACGATCGCGAATAACATTCCTGACATCACCGTGATCGCTGTTGGTATGACTCTGGTCCTCATCGCCGGTGGTATCGACTTGTCGGTCGGGTCGGTGATGGCTCTGTCGGCATCGATGTTGGGGCTTTTGATGGTTGACTGGAAAAGCCCTCTTTGGTTGGCGGCTCTTGGAGCAATCTTACTGGGAGCCTTCTGCGGAGGGCTCAATGGTTGGATCAGTGCATACTTTCGCATCCCTGCATTCATCGTCACCTTAGGCATGCTCGAAATCGCGCGGGGGGCAGCTTATCTGCTGACCGACTCGACGACCAAGTATGTGGGCTCGTCGCTTGGATGGTTCTCGGATCCCATCGCGGGCCTGGGAGTTTCGGTTTCGTTTCTTATCGCCATCGGGGTTGTTGTGCTCGGTCAATGGATCTTGCATCAGACCGTTCTAGGACGAAGTGCCGTTGCCATCGGCACGAATGCCGAATCGGTGCGTATGGCGGGGGTTCGAACCACGCCACCTCTTGTTTATCTGTATGCGATCTGCGGTGGCTTGTGCGGACTGGCGGCCATGATGCAATCCTCACGACTCTCGACGGTCGATCCGAACTCCGGCATCGGCATGGAACTCAGCGCCATCGCTGCCTGCGTCATCGGGGGGACGAGCCTCAGGGGTGGTCAAGGCTCGGTTTTCAGAACATTCATCGGTGTACTGATCATCTCGATCCTGCAAACGGGATTGGCTCAAATGGGTGCGACCGACCCGATCAAGCGTGTTGTGACCGGGAGCGTGATCATCCTGGCGGTGTTGCTCGATTCTCTTCCGTGATAAAGCCCCTGCCACGATACCCAAGTGCAGTTTGGATTGGATCGGCTTGCAAATTCTTGGCTCGCTGCATGGGATGTGATCCGATCTTCGGTTCCATGCATCAGCAGCATCGGAGTCTCGAGTTCTCCGGCATGATCGACGGCCCATTGTCCGGCCTCGAGCATCGATAAACCGAGCACTGCCGATACCCTTTGGTGAACCATCGAGTCATTGACATAAGCCTCGACGGCTTGCGGATTCCGCGATAGTTCTTTGGGTTTGATCGCTGTCGAAAGTGTCAAGTTTGGCCACCATTGACCGAGCGCCTTGGCAACGGTGAGTTTCCAAGCAGGTGGTGGAAACGTGGTCCTCAAAAGGGGGCTCATCGAAATGGCACCGGCCAAGCGATTCTTCTTGCGGAGCACATAGTTCGCGACGATGCTACCACCCAAGCTTTGACCGTAGAGAAACAGGGGTATGCTCGGATAAGCCTCATGGAGAAAGTTTTCCAGTTGCCCAATGTCATCGACCAGAACATCGAAATGAGGCAACGGTCCGCCCGTGCGCCCGTGTCCACGTTGATCGATCGCATAGACCGTGGCACCGTGGCTTACGAAATATTCGGCAACGTGTGCATAACGCTGAGCGTGCTCGCCCATGCCATGGACTATTCCGACGATGAAACTCGGTCGAGCATCTCCGCACCATAGCCTGCACGTGATGCCCGATTCACGATAATGGGGGCTGTTCTTATCGGTAGGAATGACACGATCGTAGACATTCATGCGACGAAGTCTCCATCGATCTGTTTGGATCGATCAAGGAAGGTTCACGGCGTCGATCAGTTGTCGGAGTCGACCAAGGTTCCGTCGGTTGAAGTGCAACTTCAGACGCGGCAATTCGGCCAACTCCGGTTCGCCAGCTTCGTCTGGCAGCATTCCGACTTGCTCGATCGAACCCGAGACGAGGATATCGGAAAAATCAGCGTTGAGTTTATCGATTTTCTCGGGAGGCAAGCGACTCGTCAGTCGCATCACCAGTGCATCATCGACGTATCGCATGCTATGGTAGACGCGATAGAATTGCAAAACTTCACGTATCGCTTCATCGTTGTTGTCGGTGACTTTGTACAAATGAACATCTTCCGGGCTGATCCATTTGTCTCCAAGCAGCTGCTGGCTAAAAAACCTTTCGACGTTCTTCCAGTAAGTTCCTCCAGGTTCATCGACCAGCACCATCGGGACAAGGGTCTGCTTGCCGGTTTGCAAAAGGGTCAGGACTTCAAAAGTCTCATCAAGAGTGCCGAAGCCACCGGGATAACAGACCACGGCGCTGCATTCTTTGACGAACATCAGTTTGCGAGTGAAGAAGTACTTTAAAGTGACCAGTTTCGGATCGCCGTCGATCACGGGGTTGGCCGACTGTTCGAACGGGAGCATGATATTCAAGCCCATGGATAGTTCGCGGCCTGCACCACGATGGCCCGCTTCCATGATTCCGCCCCCTGCTCCGGTGATCACCATCCAACCGTGCTGAGCCATCCGTTTTGCGAACGCTTCGGCTTGGATATAAGCCGGATGATCGGGTTTGGTTCGAGCCGAACCGAAGATGGTGACTTTGCGGCGGCGCTGATAGGGCCCAAAGACTTTGAAAGCGTAGCGGAGTTCTCGGAGCGATCGAGAGAGAATCTTCAGGTCGCCGCGAGATATGTCGCTGTTATCTAACTGATCGACCGTGCGTCTCATCATCTCGATGAGGTCATCATTGACCAGCAACGAATTCGGCTCGTCGGCTGGAGTTGGGCGATCTTTCTCTCTCTCCCCGAAGGCCTCGGGGAGAATCGATTTAAGATCTGGTTCGGATGGTTTGGATTCGTCCATGATCTTCAGGATCCATCCCGTTTGAACGCAACGACTAAGTCGGCTTTACAGGGCTCTTGTCGTCGGCACCGTCTTCGGGTCGCTCGTCGTACTTGGCCTCTGGGAGAGACTGGGTAACTGGGGCCACGAGGAATTCCACTGCGAATTCTTTAGGCTCTTTCTTGAGGATCGATTCACCTTGAACCGTGTTGACTTCGGCGGCACCGACGATCTTATCGATCACGTCGCGTTCGAGGATTTGGTTGCGGATCGCATCCATTTGCCCGCTGCGATCGAGTCGGGTGCGAACTTGTCGAACGGTAGCGTCGCTTTGTTCGGCGATGAATTTGATCTCTTCTTCGTATTGTTGTTCGGTCGGTTCGATGCTCAGGTCTTCGGCGATCTTTTCGAGAACGAAGTGCTCGCGGAGTGCTTCGCGGGTCATTTCCTCGATGTTGCGACGCATCGAATTGACGACGGTTTTGATTTGATCGTCTTCGAATCCGTTGCGACGCAGTTCGAGTACGCGTCTTTGGAGTTCACGTTCGGCTTGTCGACGCACGAGTTTCGAGGGGAGTTCCCAATCGGCACCCGAGGTGAGTTGCTTGGTGATTTGTTCACGAAGCAGTTGGGTCTGATGGTACTCACTTTGACGCTTGAGTTCTGAGCGAACGAATTCGCGAAGTTCGTCGGTATCATCGAACCCGATTTGTTCGAGAACTTTAGGTCCGAGGGCCTCGACGTTGACTCGACGGATTTCGATGACCTTAAAGACCGCGTCGACCTCGGTACCACGGAGGGATTCGTTCAAGGAGGTTTCGAGGATCTTCACTTTCGTGGCGACCTTGTCACCTTCTTTGGAACCGCTCATAAGTTCGCCGAAGTTTTCTATGATGCAGTCGGCAAGGCTCAGTTCATCGCGGAGAGTCACGAGGACTTCGTCGAAGGAGCTGATGCGACGACCGTCTTTCGAGAACTCGGCTTCGAGCAATAGGCGATCACCCTTGCTAGCTTCGCCGTCCCAAGGTTCGCCGGGTACGAATCGTTCGAGGGTGCGAACGAGTTGTTTTTCGACGTCGTCTTCGGTGAGTGTGTATTCGGTTTTGGTCAGTTTAAGACCTTGCCAGTTCGGAGAGGAGAACTCTGGACGGACTTCGATGTTGAATTCGAAGGTAAAGTCGCCAGAATCCGGCAGGTCGACTGCACCGTAGTCCATATCTGGTTCGGCGATGGCCGAGATATCGCCACCTTCGGTGATCTGTTGGAGGCTATCCATGACCAAGCTGCTTTTGACTTGATCGGCGACTGTCTTTTTGAATCGCGATTCGAGGAGTTTGCGAGGGATTTTGCCCTGGCGAAAACCTGGCAAGTCAGCCCGGGGAGCGATTTCGCTGTAGGCTTCGCGGAAGTAGCGATCGACTTCAGCGCGGGGCACCGTCACGACGATGTGCCGTTGGCAAGCGGCCGTTTTATCGATTTTGACTTGGATATCTAACTTGCTTTTGACGTCGGAATCGACTGCAGACATTCGTAACTCGCCAAACGGAAAAAGAGGACGCAGTGAATAAAAAAAGGGTTTTTGTAGGCAAGAAAGCGGGCGATGGGATTCGAACCCACGACAACAACGTTGGCAACGTTGTGCTCTACCAACTGAGCTACGCCCGCACGGAAAGTGCCTGACCAAAACCCTCGTACTATTTTTTGTGGTCGCCAAGCCAGGAAGAGTGTTTTTCGACTCACCTATCTTCGCGACCGGTGAAAAATTAACCGAAAACCGAATCCCGATCAAGCCTACTTTTGCAACCCTCGCCGAATTGTCCTCATTGTTCAACGGCTGTCCCATTGTTCAACGGCTGTCCTCAGCCGTTTGGATTCATAAACACCGCTAATTCATCCAACGGCTGTCCTAAGCCGTTTCCCCGGTCGAATCCCATCTAGGCGCAAAGTTGATTTTTTTGGTAATTCCCACGAGAACGAAGGTGTTTTTGCAGCCTAATTTCTCAGGAAATCAATTTTTGCGTGGAGGCTTGGATGGAAACGGCGACGAAAAATCGATCGTTGGGCCTTTTGACGAGTTGTCTAAGCATTGCTTGGTTGTTGTTCGCAGCCCAAATATCCTTTGGGCAGGATGCGGATCGATCGGTGGGCCAAGTTGCGTCGGTATTTGAGCAGCAGCCCGAGTGGTTAGAGTGGATTGCCAGCAAGTCCAAGTCGATGGGCAAGAGCAAGTCGGCGGGTGGGAGTTGGGGATCTTGGTTTGGTGGGGGCGGCAAGCCAAAGGCCCGGGGGCCGGTGAGCAGTTATCGTCGGGACAACAAGACATTTTCGCAGCGGATGTGGGTTTCGACCAAGCGGGCATGGAATACGACGGCGTCTTGGTTGGATCCGTATCCGGATCCCAAACCCGAGTCACCGATGCGTCCGGCCAAGAAAAGTTGGTTTTCGGGATGGGGGGATAGTCAGGGGGCTGGCAGCAAGAAACCGAGTCAATCGGTATCGGAGTTCATTGGCCAAGAGCACCCCAAGTGAGGCAGAAGGCTGCAGGCCAAAGGGAGAGGTCGGATACTTAAATAACCTTCCGATGGATTCAGTAGGATTCTGCTTACGGTTTAGGGGCTAGGATCCCTCCAGAGGTTCGAGGAAGGTGCACTCTGACTAAAAACAAGGCTTGCCATTGGATCAAGGTAGGTTTATTTTATGGCACACAATTTTGGCGAAGTAGCTCAGTCGGTTAGAGCAACGGCTTCATAAGCCGTGTGTCGCCGGTTCGAGTCCGGCCTTCGCTACTTGGTTTAAGTCCT
>JAJTFC010000075.1 GCA_021298315.1 Planctomycetaceae bacterium | reverse complement strand
GTCGTAATACTTCAACGCGAGGCTATTGAGCACCACGCCGTGCATCGAGACGTGCTCGATGCGAACGGGGTTTTCGGGAAATGCTTCGTCGAGGTCGTCGCGGTTGAGCAGGCGGCCTTCGGGCATAACCGTGTCATCATAGCCGTAGCCCATGATCATTTCGCCCTTGGGAATCCTGCGCTCCGTGGCGTATCTCTTCAGCTCGGCGATGATGCTCGGCACGTCCTTGCCAACACCCGATGGCGGGGCGTAGAGCTTGCACTGATTGGCGACTAACAGTGAGTTGATGTAGTGGCTATGTCCATCGAGAAAGCCCGGGAGGAGAGTCTTGCCGCCGAGGTCCACGATCTTGGTGGCGTCGCCTTTCATCTCGAGTGCGGTATTCTTGCTGCCCGCAAACGCGATCTTCCCATCTTTCACCGCAAGGGCTTCGACATAGTTCGGCTGTGCGCCTGCCATGGTCAGGATCGAACCGTTATGATAGATCGTATCGGCCATTTGGCCGAAGACCTGGGTGGCAAACGTCAACGCCAAGCCGAATGCTAGGAGTGACAACAATCGTGCTGCTTTCATGTATTGTTCTTCTAGTTTAGATGACAAAACGTTCGCGAAACCTCCGTCCGCCCTTGGCGAACACTACGATCAGGGTACGCCCCAGCGTTTGCGCAAGCCCCATTGCAAGATCAACAGACCTGCGATTGCTAGAAAAACGAACCAAGAATCGAGTGTCGTATCCCCTAATTGAAATGTCTCAATAGCCGTCTCGGTCGCTTGACGACGACGCTCAAGCAATCGGCTGATCAGATCGGCCGTTTGTTCGGGACTGACCAGTACACCACCGGCTGCTTCATTGAGTTTCGCCAACTGACCCATCAACTGCCAATCAGGTAACGGTTGAAGTGTTTCCAAACTCTGATCGATCACCACAAACGGCAATCGTGATTCGAGCGTTTTGCCTTTCGATCCAACCGCCGATGATCTCCACTCATACCGACCGGGATCTTTCACGCCATCGAAAGCTAACTTCATGCTTGTCGCATCGCGGGGATTTAAGCGATACTCTCCAAGCAGTTGCTCTTTGGCAGGTTGATCTTCTTGCTGACCAGGCTCGAATTTCCACAATTTCAGACCTACCTCCGAAGGCATTTTGACTTCTTTGCTTCCGGGGCTCCATGTCATCATCACCTCGGCACCTTGTTGCAAGAGCAACCGTCGGCGACTCATGCTCAATTGCATCCCTTCGTCAACGGCCTCGCGTCTCAAACCCCACAAAGCCATCTGCCGCCAAAATTGTTTGAACTCTTTGCTTTTCCCCTGCCTGAGCCATTGGAATGTGGAATCAAAAGCCAGGCTCATGACCCGTCCATTTCCTGCGATTCCGTTGACCATAAGTGGCTGTCCGGAATCTCCGGTCGCCAGAACCTTAACCCCCGGTGCGTTCTTGATCCCACCCCATCGATTGGCTCCCGTCAGAGGCTTCATCTCTTTCCACAATGCAGAGTAATCCGTTCCTGGTTCGCCGATTTGCAACAATCGATCGACAGCCACGGGAACAAATTGCACGGAACCTTCGTAATGATTCTTCAACTCGATGGGCCCGTTTTTAGGCTGGCGAATCGCTGCTCCCATTTGAATCGGTAAAACATCGGCCAGTGGAGTATTGCTCCACCCCCCTGCCCCGTAAGCATAATAGCCGCCAAGAGTGATGATTCCGGCACCTTGCTGAACTTGATCGACAAGCAATTTGCATCCTGCAGCCCCAATAGCATCGGAGTCTAGATCACCGAGAATGAATAGGTCGTACACGCCGTTGGATAGTCGCTGACTCAAATCGATCGGCCATTTTTGGATGGGCTCTCTTGCGATCCACAAGCGATCGACTTGCATGTCAGGCGACTCAAGCAGAGCATTGGCGATGAATTTTGACTCTGTCCTTGGCTCACCTTCGATGAACAAAACCCTCGCACCCCCACCTCGAACATTTAGGTACGATGTGATGCGGTTGTTCTCTAAAACCGATTCGCCATCGACGGGCTTGGCTTCGATCCACAACTCATAAGACCCTTCGTCGGGTGCAAGCAGTGGTAATTGAAAGGAAATGGCTTGATCACTCTTGGTCGGGCGAACCACCGCCTGCTCGATAAGCCTTGGCGTCCCATCTTTGCCGACAATCTTCATGGCGATCGTAATGTCACGATTTGCAACACCCCGTGCTTTGAGCATCCCTCGGACGTAAATCTGGTTTTTGGTATAAGCATCGAGCTGTTCGGGGACACCTTCGACCCCCAAATCCCGAGCTTGATCGCTATCTCCACGAGGCCCAATTCCTATCAAATAAAGCGGAATGTCTTGCCTAGCAAACTGCTTGGCTATTTGCTGTGGGTCAGTCTTAGCGGGTGTGAGTGTTTGGGAACCATCGCCCATCCAAATCACCGCCATCAGTGGGCTCGGTAAAGTCGAACTCGTAAGCTGGGCCAAAGGGCCACCGACATCCGTACTAGTACCTTCTGCCCGAGCGATTGCAATTGCGTGTCGTAGACGAAAGGAGCAAGTCTGATTTGGTTTCCAAGTTGCGCACGGTTTGACCAGAGCCCATTCCAAACCTCCAACTGCTGTTCCCAACGGCTTTTTTTTCCATCCCCAGAGCTCAACTGCATGCTTGATGATTTGTCCATCAAGACGGCAATGGTTCCTTCCGGCTCTCGCTGCTTGGTCCAGCTAACACCCGGCTTGAGGATCGCGAGCATCAATAGCAAAATCAGCAGCAGTCTGATGATTCGCAAAATCCACTTCTGAACCCGCGTCAGCCCCTGCATGTCCATCACAAAGAACCAAACGAACAAGAGTCCGATCGCGATGAGCGAAACGAGTCCGTAACTGCCAAAGACCGGAGAGAGAGTCCATTCCATCAGGACTTCCCTTTGCGTTTCGAAGTGTAGAATCGGCTCGACATGGTTTGTTCGGCCATCACCATCATGGCCAAGATCACCCACAGAAATGGCGTTAAATCCCGACCATACCGCCCTTCCCCAATCGAGCTTTGTACCTGATCCCTTTCTTTCGCAATCAATAGGTTTTCGACCCCAATGGATTTCTCCAAAACGCTTCGATCAACCGATTCAAGCGAAACTTCATTGCGATCGACATTGACGCTAAAACCCCGATTCAAAACACCGCGAGCTCGAATACCACGCAACCGATAATGACCAGGCTGCTGGGTAAAGCTGTAGCTGATCGATTCGTCTTCGGAGTCCACTCGAATCTCTTCCCCGTTGGGTTGCCTTAACTCATAGGTTTTCGGGAACTCCTTGGTGTTGTTCTCCAAGACCGCCGTCGTTCCAACGTTGTAATTCAAAGGATGCTTGTTTTGCGTTGCTAGATAACGGACGGTCCCCAAAAATAGAGCGAACCCAGGCCATGCGTCCGAGCTGGTCGTGTAAAGCTCGCTCCAGGCTCCCTTGCTGGCCGTCACCGATGGCTCTGGATAAGGTAGGGTCATAACGACGACTCTTCCCGATCCCCGTATGGACTCGACCATCATAGGCAATTCCGATTGAGTATAGGAAGCGATCACCGAAGCGGCCGGATCAAGGTCGACCAAGTTCCAATGCTGATACACCGGATAGCTTACCCAAGGGATCTCCTCTGGGGGCCTTTCGAAAATACTCCAAATCGGATGATTCGCTAGAACAGGTCGTAGAACGGTAAGCGTGCCGTCCATCGGGGATTTGGTTAAACCTCGTATTTTTCCAGGGAGCAAACTAGGCACCCCTCCCTGAGCCCCTTTTTCTAAAAGCGTACTACCAGCAGCTATCGCACTGGCATTGCCGTTGATCGCCTGCGGACCGACGGCTCCTGGCCCAAGCACGATCAATAGTCCACCCCCATTTCGCACCCAGCCAGCGATGCGATCTGCTTCATCTCCTGTCAATTCGGAAGGATTGAAAAGGACTACGCTGGAGTATTTGGAAAAGTCGATATGGCTGATCCTGGCCCGCGTCTCGACATCAACACTGTTAGCGGATTCCGAGCCCTTGTCCTTTCCGACCCCGATCGAAGGATCCAGCATCAGAGCGACCAATTGACCATCGTTGGCATCGTCGCAAATCACCACCGATTTCCCCTGCTCTCTTGCTTCGATCGTCAGGTGATAAACATTGTCAATCTCCAACGGATCAGGTCGAGCCAATCGCAGCACCGCATGATTAGTTCCCTCTGCTAGATCTTTCCAAGGGATCTGAATGCTTGCGGAACCTTGCTCGTTGGGTTGTACGACTTGTCTATCGAGCAATTTCGCGTCCGGAATTTGCCACTGGCCGTCTCTGCCTGAAACAGATTTTTTCTCGTTAGGTTCCGCAGCGAGTTCGATCATCAACTGTTCCTTGATATCGCCTTCGAGAGCCCGAAGATCTGCCTGGAGTGTGACGCTGCCACCAGGTACAACGCTTTCGGACGATAGCCTCAAATTCTCCAAAGCCCAGTTTCGTATATCCTTTTCGGGGACGCCCAAATCGATGATTTGTAAAAGTATCCGGGGTTGTTTTTCAACGTTCGCATCTGTGCTTTCTCCCGTGATAAAAGGATTCAAATCGACGTTATCGGCATTTCGCCAAGCAATCTTTCTCATGTCGGATAACACATACACCTCGCGACGTTCGAGCTTGCTCTTGCGAACCGTGTCTGCGGCAAGGGTGATTCTCTCGATCAAATCGCAAGCCTTCCCTTCAACAGCGACGCGATCGAGTTGCCGTTCAGCCGACAATCGATCTTGATTGACCCGGCCACCAGCATCGCTCCCGATGATCGCGATCTCACTACCAACGGGCAAGCGATCCATAAGCCAACTGGCCATCTCTTTGGCATCTTCAAGTCGAGTGTGATTCAGGTACTTATAGCCCATCGTCGGAGAGGTATCGACGACAATCGCGGCACACACAGGACCTTGATTGTTGGCGAGAGGCGTGTCGCTGGATCGGTTGAAAACTGCCCAACCGTAGAATCCAGCAGCGAGCCAAAGCCCCAAACCGAGAATCGCTGGAATCGCGATCGCGAGCATTCCCCGTTTTCGCCCCCAGAGAACAATCGCCGCAAGCGAACTGAGGATGGCCAAGATACCTAGTAAACCGGCAAGGAGGCTATTGGCAAAGAGCCCGCTTGCCACGCGCGGAGCTGCAAGGGCCGCAGCGAGCAAAAGAACCATAAGAACCCTGGTTGCAAGCAGAATCCATCGCTTGACCGACCAGCCTCGCTGAGCCTCGACTGCCGTCTTCTTAACGAAGCGTATCGCGGGAAACTCAAGCGTCTTTGGCTGCCTTCGACCGAGCATATGGAAAATGATGGGCGCAAGCGCTGCCAAACATCCAGCCAGAAGAGAGACGTGCAGGAAGGTCATCGAAGTACTTGTCCCCTTAGAAGCGATTCCTTCGACTGATCAAATATTCCATCAAAGCCTTGTCGTAAGGGACACTCGTATCGAGTGGCACATAATCAATCCTCGATTGGCTGAAACCCGCTTTCAAATCCTCTCGAAACCGTCGCACATTCTCCCTGTAATCATGCCCGATATCGTCTGCGTTGACTGGCACGATCTCGTCGGTCTCGGGATCTTTAAGCTCGACTAGACCTTGGAAAGGAAAATGCACCTCAGCTTCATCGAGCACATGAAACACTATCACATCGTGCCCAGCATGCTTGAGCATCCGAACAGCATCGAGCGACGAATCCGAGTCGGTCAGCAAATCGCTCATGATCATAATCAGCGATCGATGATTGAGCATTGCCATCATTTGCTGGATGGGACCTCGCAACTCGGTCTTTCCCGACGTCTTGAGTTTCACCAATTGGCTGAGGATAGCAGCAAACTGACTTCTGCGAGACCGAGGATAGATGCTCGCTTTGATCTTCTGGTCAAAGGTCACTAAACCTACTGGATCCTGCTGCATGAGCATCAGATAGGACAAGGCAGCCGCAAGGCAAAGGCAGTAATCGAATTTGGTCAGCTGTTGCCGATAGGTGTAAGCCATTGAGCGGCTCGTATCCATCATGATATAGCCGGTGAGATTTGTCTCGGACTCGAACTTTTTAACGTAGTAGCGATCGGTTTTGGCATAAGCCAACCAATCGATGTCCTTCGGGTCGTCGCCGTGGGAGTAACGTCGATGCTCGCTAAACTCAACGGAAAAGCCGTGAAAAGGGCTTGCGTGCAACCCCTGAAGAAATCCTTTGACCACAAGCTGGGCGCGCAAATCCAATCGCTTGATCTGCGACGCTAATTCGGGCTTTAGGTACTGCTCGACAGCCACCATCTTGCATCGATATCCAACTGAGGAGTTATTGGGAGTTCCAAGGGAGTCGGCAATAGCCCCACTGCCCGTTGTTTTCATCGACTCCGATCTCAATCCACTTCAAGCGATCACCAATCTTCGGATAGAGTTTCGCTCGTATTTGAGCTGCGATCCAGCCCGCGATCTCTTCGGCAGTGGTGTTGACGATTGGCATTAACATGCAGTCTTCTTTGGGGAAAACCCAGCGTTTTTGCCGAAACCTCAGCACCACTTCTTGATCTTGCAGCTCGACATGGATCATCGGATGATGCAGTGCGACGAGCATATGATGATCCAGTTGTTTAACGACTTCCGCAAGCGAATCGCGAAAAGCGATAAAGTCGATCACATAACGATTCTCGTCGAGCCGTCCGGCAACCTCGGCTTTGAGTCCATAGTTGTGGCCATGCAAACATTCGCAGATATCACCAGCGAAGGTGATAAAGTGCGCCGACGAGAATACGAGTTGCTCTTTGTGCAAAAGAACTCGAAACTCTTGTTTTTCGGTCATCGCTTCAACTCTTGCTGTTAGTTGGATTTGAACATCGAAGAATTCGGATTCCCACGCGAGAGCAAGTAAGCGATCAGATCGAGCGCTTCTTGTTCATTGAGTTTGTTCATCAATTCTGCAGGCATCAAAGAGATCGCCGAGGTCTTCTCTTGTTCAATGTCTTTGCGATCGACCGTAACGGTCTTGGTCGCATCCTCTGGATCGACCACTATCGTGACTTTGCCTGCCACATCGTTGACGATCCTTCCGGTGTGAACAGTTCCGTCTTCCATTTGCAAAACCATCGTTTTGTACTGATCAGAGATGACTTGGCTAGGTCGCACAATCGCATCGATCAGATCGCTGACAGCAAACCGACCAGCAGCCTGGGTCAAGTCAGGGCCAGTGGCACCTCCATCACCTCCAAAGCGATGGCAGATCACACATCGAGCAGCCGCATACATATTCTTGCCGTTCTCGAAGTTTCGGCCCTTCATGTTCTCGGAAGCCAATTTAACGAGAGATTCCGTCGTATAAGCCTTACCGGGCCCCTTGGGCTCAGGGAGTGTCTTGGGAAGTGCCGCCGGTTTGCGAACTCCGAGTGCTTCAAGCACAAATCGCTCTTGATCGTTGGAGAATGAATAAGCATCGTTGGCAGCGTTGATCAGGAATTTTTGATAACTGTTTCCACCGCTCCACTTTTGAGCTTTCTCAAACCATTGAAAGAACTCTTTGCGTTGTTCAACCGTCCAACCCTCTTTGAGATTTCTCATCGAGAAGGCCAAGTGAAACTGCTGCAGATCGGGCTGATTCTCAAGCATCGCGACAATCGGTCCACCGTAACCTCGATTGCGTTCGAGGATATCTCGATAGTCGGCCTCAGTCTTCTTGCGTTCTTTCGACAGCAAAGGCAAAGCCTTTTTTGATAGCACTGGCGATTGCAGATGGGTCAGAAGAATGACCAATTCGCGATCGAGCATGTCATCGCCCGAGGGAAACAAAGGTTCGATTGCACCGAGCAGAGAATCTCGGAAAGAATTATCGACCCCTCCGAGTCGAATCAAAACGAGCTGGGCTGCTCGTGCCAAATCGAGTCTCTGAGAAGCCGAAAGACTTGACAAATGCAGGCTTCCTAATTGCCTGAGCAATAGCTCCTTGATCTCCGGTTCACCAACACGAGCCAATCCGATGACTCCATTGAGGATCGTGTTCGCATCGGTGCTATTGAGAATCTCCGATTGCCACTTGGCAGCCGGAACTCGTTCAAGTGCCACGCGTGCAGCGTAGCGAATATGCCGATCGCTACTTCCTAGTTGAGAAACCAATTTGGCTATGGTCGCATCGTCCTTGGGCTGGTCGTTGTGGAGAGCTTCGATGGCCCGACGCTGCAAGTGCGATTCATTGACAGCAATCTTCGGTGCGGGTGCAGTCGACTCATTTCCGACGTATCTGACACGATAGAGTTCCGATTGAGTCCCTCGTCCCCCGACTGTGAAATACAAATGGCCATCCTTTCCAACCGTCAGATCTGTGAGCGGCAACGGCGTTCGCGCGACAAACTCTTCCTTGGTCGCTGCATACGATGCTCCGCTGGGCTCCATGTGAATCGCGTACATCGTTCCAAAGGTCCAGTCGCAAATATACAACGCCCTTTGGTACTTGACCGGGAATTTAGCTCCCGTACCGAACTCAACTCCGACCGGAGAACCGGGCCCAATATTCACAAGAGCCGGCAAACTGTCCGCATAGTACTCAGGCCACTTGCCTGTACCACTTCGCCACCCAAACTCGCTACCACTGGTTGCATGAACCACCCGCGTAGGCCGATACCAAGGTGTACCGACATCCCACTCCATGTCCGCATCGTAGACGAACATTTCCCCAGCGGAGTCGAAATCAAAGTCGTATTGATTTCGGTATCCAATGGAGAACATCTCCCATTCTTTCCCCTCGGGGTCGGTTTTAGCAACCCAACCCCCAGGTGCTAAAATCCCCGCAGCGTGTCCATTGGAATCCCATTGACGAGGTAGCAAAAGATCTTCGTCCCAACTCGGTACGATCCGGCTTGTGTAACCCTGCGGAAGGGTTGCAGTGAGTTGCTCGTTACGGGCACCACCCATTGTCTGTGGCGGTGCATTGGTTTTGCGATCCATCGGAGGCAACGTGTGATTTCCGCAGGAAACATAGATCGACTTGCCGTCCGGGGAAAGTCTCAGAGCGTGAGGCCCATGCTCTCCTCCACCGCGAAATTCCTTGAGCTTCTTGATCTCGTCATACTGATCGTCCCCATTGGTATCCTTCAAACGATATAGACCACTTCCGATCCCACCGTTGACACTTACATACAAACTGTCAAACGCATAGAGAAGGCCTTGTGCAGCCGAAATATTCAAAGGGATCCGTTCAACCTTGGTCTCCTCTTGCGTTCCGGGTTTGGCCGGCGTGACTCGAAACAATCCCTTGTCTCCTTGATCGCTGACAATCAGACGGCCCTTAGGATCCGTCGTAATGCACACCCAGGAACCCAGTTCGTCCTTGGGGACACGGAACAACTGATCGATCACAAAGCCGGACGGAACAATAAACTCGCTCGACGAACCGCTGTTGCCCCCTTCGAGAACTTTTCCCCAAGGGTTATCGCCGTACTTGGCAATCACCTTAACAGCCTTGCTTTCGGCGGGCTTGTCTTTCGGGGAAGCGGTCCAAGTTTCATCGCTCTGGAGCGTTTGGACTTTGCCATTGGCATCGACCCAAGCCAACTTGGCAACCAATGCTGCGATTCCTCCAGTATTCCATACTTCGAAGACCACTTCGTTCTTTCCATTGACCAATGCGTTGCTGATATCGACCTGCAACCCTTCTTCCCATGCTTCACTCTGACCAATTGGCTTGCCGTTTAGAGCAATCGACATCCCGTTGTCGGCCGAAGCCGCTAGCCAACCCTGGGTTTTGCCTGAAACCTCGAACGACTTGCGGATCACGTAACGCGTGTTTTCATTGTCCCCCCAAATCCACAAAGGCCGCCCGCCTTCTTTAAGGGCTTTATCCCGAAGCGCACCGCTTGCAGAATCGATAGCACCTTGCGGTGCTCCCTGAATCGGTGCTGCACTGGGTGCTTGGCTGTAAACCTTTGCCGGTTTACCTGCAGGCTCCTGACCCCATACGCCAGCTGGGGCGACGGCGGGTAGACAAACGACAATGCCCGCAAGGGATCGACGAAGCAGACCAAAGCGAAAAAGACGACGCATAGATACACCAAAAGGTCGAAGTAGTTTAAGAGGACACGACTGCTTCCCACCTTTGGGAAGCTCCGCATAGGGAATAGTCTACCGCAAAACACCCTGGAACTGGTAGGTATCTGCCCTAAGAAGCCCTCGTTCCAGGGGAAAAGAACGAAGCTATTCTGTATTGGGTTCGAATTTTCATTTAGAATGGCCATCCTATACTTGGCTTGAATCCCTCACCGATCAAGCACTGACGTAAATCCCTACCCCAATTTAGTTCGAGGTCATTGTGCGTATCGTCGTCTGCGAATCTCCCGATCAGGTCGCCATGGTCGCAGCCGATGAATCGATCGAATACCTAGGACTCGCTTGCTCCTCATCGAGTCAATCGCAAGAAACAAGCGTCTTGGGGCTAGCCACCGGTAGCACTCCTCTAGGACTCTACCAACAATGGATTAAACGTCATCGAGCCGGCGAGATCTCCTTTCGTAACATTGTTTCATTCAATCTCGATGAGTACTGTGGTGTGCCTCCTGAGGATCCTCAAAGCTACCACTATTTCATGCAGGAAAATCTGTTCAAGCACATCGATATCCTGCCGCTAAACACACACATTCCAAAGACCGATTGCCAGGATCTTCCGGCAAGTGCTGAAGCTTATGAGATCGCGATCGCTCAAGCCGGTGGAATCGATTTGCAGATCTTAGGGATCGGCACTGAGGGGCACATCGGATTCAACGAACTAGGCTCCTCGTTGTCCTCGGCCACTCGCGTCAAAACGCTTACGTCCAAGACACGACAAGACAACGCGAGATTCTTTGCATCGATGGATCAAGTACCCAAGATGGCCATCACCATGGGCCTCGGTACGATCATGAACGCTCGTGCAATCCTGCTGCTGGCTACGGGTGTCCATAAAGCCGATACCATCAGGGATACCGTCGAAGGCCCCGTGACGGCCATGGTTCCCGCGTCAATCCTCCAGTTTCATCCCAACGCGACAGTGGTGATTGACCAAGCGGCTGCAAGCAAACTGGCACACCTCGATTACTACTTGGAATGCGAAAGAAATCAGCAATCCCTATGAGCTCAAAGAACTATCATACTTCGACCGCCGAGCATGCAAGATTAAAGGAATCGAGTCAACGGCAGGCCAACTGGCAACGCTGGGGGACTTACCTCTCCGAACGCCAATGGGGCACTGTGCGTGAGGACTACTCGGACAACCAAGAGGCTTGGTTCTTTCTTCCTCATGATCATGCACGTTCCCGAGCTTATCGGTGGGGCGAAGACGGTTTGATGGGGATCTGTGATCGCCAAGGGAGGCTTTGTTTCTCGTTTGCTTTTTGGAACACCCGAGACCCGATCCTCAAGGAGCGACTCTATGGTCTCTCGGGGCCCGAGGGAAACCACGGGGAAGACGTCAAGGAAACTTATTTCTACCTCGATGCGACCCCCACCTGCTCGTACGCAAAGGGCATCTACAAATATCCGCAATCTCGATTCCCCTACGAGAAATTGACCGATACGAATCGTTCTCGATCCCGTTTGGAACCCGAGTTTGAACTGGCCGATGCAGGTGCCTTTGATGAGAACGACTATTTCGACTGCCAGATTGAATATGCCAAAGAGTCCCCGGACGACATGCTGATGAAACTCACGGTCTTCAACCGAAGTTCTAGACCTGCAGTTTTGCACCTGCTTCCGCAAATGTGGTTCCATAACTCATGGGTTTGGGGATGTACTCACGAAGGATGCACGGCAAAACCCCGCATGAAACTCATCTACCCTGAGAACGAACCCTCTGGCGTCGTCTTTTGCGATCACGAAACCCTGGGACACCTGGAGTTCCGCGTTCAATCGGACCAAGATCTCGATAAACCCGAATGGCTCTTTACCGAAAACGAAACCAACACCAACAGGCACCCTGGCGCGCTCTCAAGCGGCAGCCACTTCAAGGATGCGTTTCACGATTACATCATCCAAGGGGACAAGAGCAAGGTTAATCCAAAACCCTTTGGTACCAAATGCGGTGCCCACTTTATGACCATTGTCCACCCGAATCGTCCAACGGTTCTTCGATGCAGACTGACCAGTTCCGGTGACAAAGATAGACTCAAGGCGATCCCGGTCATCGGCGGCAAAGCGTCGGACAGCTATACTCCGCTTGCGACCATCGATAGCCGATTCGACGAGATCATCGAGAAGCGAAAAAAAGAGGCGGACGAATACTACCAAGCATGCATACCTAACGAACTAAGCGATGACGAAAAGACGGTGGCTCGGCAAGCCTATGCTGGGCTGATCTGGACCAAACAATTCTACTACTACGTCGTCGATGCATGGATGCAAGGGGATCCCGAGGGAAGACAACTACCTTCCTCGCGGTTACAAGGCCGAAATGCGGATTGGAAACATCTCTTCAATCGCGACGTCATCAGCATGCCCGATAAATGGGAATACCCTTGGTATGCCGCTTGGGATCTTGCATTCCACATGATCCCTATGTCAAGAATCGATCCGGATTTCGCGAAAGCCCAACTGCTGCTGTTCCTTCGTGAATGGTACATGCATCCCAATGGCCAGATTCCAGCTTACGAATGGGCCTTGAGCGATGTCAATCCTCCCGTACATGCTTGGGCATGCTGGCAAGTTTACCAGCAATCGGGTGATCGAGAGTTTCTAGCCAGGACGTTCCAAAAACTGCTGTTGAACTTCACCTGGTGGGTGAATCGTAAAGACACCCGTGGCCAGCATGTTTTCAGCGGTGGATTCCTCGGGTTAGATAACATCGGAGTCTTTGACCGCAGCGCCCCATTGCCCGGTGGCGGGATCCTGGATCAAGCCGACGCGACGGCTTGGATGGCATTCTATTGCGGTTGCATGCTGCAAATGGCGTTGGAGTTATCGGATAACTCTAAGGCCTACTCGGATATGGCCAGCAAGTTCTTTGAGCACTACGTCGCAATCTCCGAAGCGATGAATTCACTCCACGGAACAGGACTTTGGGAAGAACACGACGGGTTCTACTACGACCACCTTTATCGAGATGGCAAGAGCATCCCGCTCAAAGTGCGTTCGCTTGTCGGACTGATCCCCCTTTGCTCGAACGTCATCCTCTATGATTCGGTCATCGACAAACTGCCGGGGTTTAAGCGTCGGATGGATTGGTTTCTTAACAACAAACCACATATGTCCAAATACATGACCTACTTGGAACAAAAACCGAGCAACCAGGACAGTTCTCGATCCGGGGGCATGCGGTTGCTTGCGATCCCCTCGACCGAACGACTCAAACGGCTCTTAACCTACATGCTCGACGAGTCGGAGTTCCTTTCCCCTTATGGTATTCGATCCCTTTCCTTAGCCCATCGAGACAATCCTTTCGTCTTTGAACATGCCGGTGGAACGAGTTCCGTGGGCTATGTACCTGGAGAAAGCAATTCGGGAATGTTCGGTGGAAACAGCAACTGGAGAGGCCCAGTTTGGTTCCCCTTGAATTATCTGATCGTCGCGTCCCTGCGCTCCTACCACGAATACTATGGCGATAGCTTCACCATGGAGTGCCCGACAGGTTCAGGACAACACCGAAATCTCAAACAGATCGCCGATGAAATAGAGAGGCGTTTGGTGCAATTGTTCTTGAAGGATTCCGAGGGCCGACGGCCATGCCACGGCCAAGACCCCAGGTACTTGAAGGATCCCCATTGGAAAGACCTTGTCTTGTTCTACGAATACTTCCATGGCGATAACGGTAGCGGGCTTGGAGCAAGCCACCAAACAGGCTGGACAGCACTGGTCTCAACGATCCTTGAACATCAAGCCGCCTGCCGTGCGGACGCTTGAATTCTTTGCGGGCATCGGCGGCCTAAAGGCTGCCTGCCCTTGGCTTGATGTCCAAGCGGCCATGGATATCGATCGGGACGCAAAATGCGTTTATACAAGTAATTTCGCAGGAAACTATATCTGCTGCGAACTTGCTACGATCCGAGCAAATCAACTGGCGGACTATCAAGCCGACCTGTGGTGGTTGAGTCCTCCTTGCACTCCTTTTACACAAAAAGGGAAACGCAAAGATAACGCCGACTTGCGCACTGAGGCACTTGGAAATCTGATCCAATTGGCTTCACAGCTCAGACCGCAATTTCTGGTGATCGAAAATGTACCAGGTTTCGAACTGTCCGAGACTTGCAATCAAACATTGCGAATCCTTGAGCAATCGGGCTACGGTACTCAAATCTGCAAAAGATGCCCCACACAAATCGGCTGGCCAAACCGTCGCCGGCGAGTCTATTTGCTCGCTTGGAAAAATCCTATCTCGGAAAAACTCTACCAGCACATCCTAAAAAGTTGGTCCGAGGGTTCGTATCCAACATCCTCCCCTACCCTGCCCCGAAGCCTCCTGGAGTTCCTCGATCCGACCATCACTCGTCAGCGGAACCCGGAACTCTGGCTCGATCATCAGACCACGGAGCGATACCACCAATCGATCGATAGAGTAAACCCCGGGGATGCAAACGCTACTACCGCTTGCTTTGGCTCTTCTTATGGCAAAGCCCTCAATCGCTCAGGATCGTATCTGTGGCAGGACGAAGGCTACCGGCTGTTTTCCCCTCGAGAGGTCGCGAACCTTTTAGGATTCCCGAGTCGATTCGTTCTACCAGACCATCTGCCCGATCGGCGTTTGTGGCATTTGCTCGGCAACTCGCTATCATTGCCATCTGTGCGGGAACTGATGCTTTTTACCTTAACGAATGACTGAACCCAATTTGCAATGTACGGCAAACATCACTTTATTAGTGGCTTGATGCTTTGGATCGTTTTGGCAATGCCAAGTTTTCTGCAGGCAGGCGAGCCCAAAGCCCCCGAACCGCCAAATTTTTTGATCATCTTATGCGACGATCTGGGCTACTCCGACTTGGGTTGCTATGGCAGTGAAATCAACACACCGCAACTCGATGCGATCGCCAACTCAGGCAGACGCTTTGCCCAGTTCTACAACACCGCTCGGTGCTGGCCAACACGTGGTGCGTTGCTGACTGGCTATTATGCCCAACAGATTCGACGCGATACGGTGCCTGGAGTCAAAAGCGGCGGCCAAGGCACTCGTCCTAAATGGGCAAAACTCCTTCCTGAGCGCATCTCGAACCTTGGCTACCATAGCTACCATTCGGGTAAATGGCATGTCGATGGTTTGCCCACCCAAAATGGCTTTGAAAAATCCTATAGCCTACAGGATCACGACCGACACTTTCACCCAAAGAACCACACCATCGATGACAAGCCCTTACCACCGGCCACTTCAAGCGATGGATACTATTCGAGCAACGAAATCGCCTCTCGCGCGATCGACCAATTGAGATACCATCAGGAGAACCATCAAGGAAATCCTTTCTTCTCCTTTGTTGCTTTTACCGCACCCCATTTCCCTCTCCATGCACCTCAAGAAATCGTCGACAAATACAGACCCATTTATCAACAAGGATGGGATCAAATTCGTCAACAACGATGGAACAAGCTCAAGCAACTGGGCCTTGCTCGTGATTTACAACGGCCAAGCGATATCGAAACCGACATCGGACCTCCTTACCATTTCCCTGAAGCGTTGCAAAAACTCGGGACCGGTGAACTCAATCGACCTCTCCCATGGGAACAACTCAGTCCCCAGCAGAAAGCATTTCAAGCAGATAAGATGGCCGTCCATGCAGCGATGATCGAAGCCATGGATAGTCAGATTGGGCGAATTTTCGACTTTATAAAACAAGACTCTGCACGTTGGGAAAACACTCTTGTTCTATTTTTGTCGGACAATGGCGCTAGTGCCGAGATTATGGTACGCGGAGATGGGCACAACCCCAATGCAGCAGCAGGTTCTGCGGAATCCTATTTGTGTTTAGGTCCAGGTTGGTCATCGGTCTCAAACACTCCCTTCCGAAGGCATAAGACTTGGGTGCACGAAGGCGGGATCGCCACACCGATGATCGCCCATTGGCCCGCCGGAATCCAACCGGATCCAAACCCTGTGTCTACCCCCTACCATGTGATTGATATTGCACCGACCATCCTTGCACTTGCAAGCAAGCACGCTGGGACCGAGTTCGAGTCGCCCGACCCGAAATTTCCTGGTCTGAGTTTTGCCCGGGAATTTCAAGAACAAGCCAACAGAGCATCTAGGACCGAATCGCGAGTCCTCTGGTGGCAACACGAAGCGAACCGTGCCTTGCGCGATGGCAATTTAAAGATTGTCGCTTCGGGAAAAGACTCGCCCTGGGAACTTTACGATCTTGCACAGGATCGGGCAGAAACAGAGAACCTAGCCACTCAACGCCCGCAGGAACTCGAGCGTTTGGCAAAAACTTGGAACGAGCTTACCGAGCAGTTTCGCCTCCAAGCAACCGCTGAGGATTGATTTATCTTGCCCGAGCAACCGAATCGAAAGGTCCACAAAGAACCTACGATTCGAAGCTAGCCGTTGGGTTCAGAAACCACTGGTTTCTGGGTCATTGGAACCCCAGCACTCTTGGGAGCTGTGCGAACCACGGCCAAGCCAGCCACGGTCATAACCATCAACAAAACCACATACTCAATGGGACCTGGTCCCGTTTCGCTTTTGAATATTCTTTCCAACATTCTCGTAAATCCACATCAAATCGAGTACTCTCCCACGCCTTGAAACTCTGACAGATCCACCGATCCATCCCCGGCGCGCTGCTTTAAAAAACTTCCGTGCAACTGAGGGTATCGACGCTCCGGCCTTGCAATCCCACCTTTATTTGCCCCTTCCTCCTAACGCATCCTCTCAGCATAATCCGACCGGCCCGGGGCCTCTTGTTGACGGCCCAAATCGAATGGTGAACAATAGACCCTACACCCGGGCTATAAACCAAACACACCTCAGCTCCGTATAAACAAAACTAATCCCAAGAGCCGCCTATGAACGACCTACGAACCCAAGATCCAACGATTTGGCAAGCGATTCAAGCCGAGGCCACGCGGCAAAAAGAAGGCCTCGAAATGATCGCTAGCGAAAACTACACAAGTTTTCCCGTGATGCAGGCAGTCGGCAGTGTTCTTACGAACAAGTACGCCGAAGGCTACCCAGGGAAGAGGTATTACGGCGGTTGCGAACATGTCGACGTGGTCGAAACCATCGCGATCGAAAGAGCCAAGCAACTTTTCGGCGCTGAGCACGCCAACGTCCAACCCCACTCGGGCTCGCAGGCCAACACTGCGGTTTATCTTTCCCAACTTCAACCGGGCGATGTCGTATTGGGACTGGATCTGGCCCAAGGTGGACACCTTACTCATGGTATGTCGTTGAATATCAGCGGTAAACTCTACAAGTTCTTTTCCTACGGTGTCGATCCACAACACCATCGAATCGACTTCGATCAAGTCGCTTCGCTTGCCAAGGAGCACAAACCCAAGTTGATCATCGCTGGCGCGAGCGCTTATCCTCGCGAGATCCCTCATGCGCGATTTGCTGAGATCGCAAAAGATGTCGGTGCCAAACTCATGGTCGACATGGCTCACTATGCCGGTTTGGTCGCAGCGGGCATCCACAATTCTCCAGTCCCTTGCGCCGACTTTGTAACCACCACAACCCACAAGACGCTTCGAGGACCACGCAGCGGTCTGATCTTATGCAAAGCCGAATACGCCAAGGCGATCAACAGCGCTGTCTTTCCGGGAACCCAAGGTGGGCCGCTGATGCATGTGGTCGCTGGCAAGGCTGTTTGCTTCGGAGAGGCTCTAGACCCATCGTTTAAAGAATATGGTCGACGTGTCGTTGCCAATAGCCAAGCCCTGGCTGATGTGCTGCTATCGCATGGCTTGAGATTAATCAGCGGTGGAACCGACAACCACCTTGTCCTTGTCGACGTGACTGTGGCCGGAATTGGTGGCAAGATCGCCGAGAAGACGCTCGATCGCTGCGGCATTACGGTCAACATGAACATGATCCCCTTCGACACTCGTAAGCCGATGGATCCAAGTGGAATTCGAATCGGTAGCCCAGCACTCACCACGCGAGGCATGGGTAACGACGAGTTCAAGCAAATCGGACACTGGATTTCCGCTGCTTTAAAGTCCCATGATAACCAGGACGCATTGGCTCGTATTCATGCGGATGTCCAAGCCTTAGCGAGTTCCTTTCCAGTTCCTGCGGAGCGTTGTGCCACGGGTGCCGAACCAAACTCCTGCTGCTCCTAGATCACTTAAGCCACAACCAACGAATATTATGCCAACTCCCCGCATCCTTATCGCCGACGACAACTCCGCCAACCGCGAGCTTCTCGAAGCTCTTTTGGCAAATGTCGATTGCGATACTGAAATGGCCGTCGATGGCCAAGACACGCTCGATAAGGTCAAGAGCTTCAAACCCGATTTGATCTTGCTCGATGTAATGATGCCCAAGAAGAACGGATTTGAGGTATGCCGAATCGTCAAGAGCGATCCGATCACATCGCGCATCATGGTATTGATGGTCACGGCATTGAGCGAACTCGGAGATGTCGAACGTGCAGTGGAAGCCGGCACGGACGATTTTCTATCCAAACCGGTCAACTCGCTGGAATTTCAAAAGCGTGTCAAGAACATGCTCAAACTCAAGGGAACCGAAGACGAACTCGAACGCTTGAGAGCCTATATCCGGGAGATGGAAGAACGATCATAGAATGCACACGCTAGCCGACCCAAGAAACGCGCTGAAATTACTCAAGCGCCTCGAACGCAGGGTCCAAATCGTGCATGGCCACACTCAGATCGCAGGACAGGACTACCCTTGGGCTCGCGTGGTCGACCCGGATCGATTGCTCGAACAAACACTCAGCAACGATCAACCCGAATCGGCAGTACTGGATCCATTCTGGGCAGCAAACTGGCGAGCGGCACAGGGTCTTGATAGGTACCTTGGAACCCTAACCATAAATCCACAAACACGAATCCTTGAACTCGGAGGAGGCTCGGGCAGGGCAGGCATCTCCGCAGCACTTCGTGGCGCCCAGGTTTGCATCACCGATGCATCGAGCATGGCACTGATCATGTGCCGATACAATGCAAGATTCCTTACCGATCATGTCCAAGTGCGCAAACTCGATTGGTCTAACACACAAGGATTCGAGCAACGCTTTCCGATCGTGATCGGCTCAGATATCGTCTATAACCCATCGCTTTATCCTATCCTGGAACCTTGCATGCGCCAGGTCATCGAGCAAAATGGAGTGGTCTTGCTGAGCGAACCGCAACGGCACACCGGCGATCGTTTCGAGAACTGGATTCGAAAAGCAGGTTGGCGATGTGACTCTCACCTGATCGATCTTGAGGATGGCCAACGCGAAATCCGAATCTTTCAATGCCGATTGAATCCTGACGCATCATGAAGCCCATCCGACCAATCAGCCTCAGTATCGTTTGCCAAGTGTCGCTCGGGATACTTGCGGTCCTAGCACTCGGGTGCGAACCTAAATCGAATCAACCATCCAGCAGCAATCCCCAAAAGCCAGCGACTGCGAACGAGAGTCAAAAAGAGGGCACCAAGAAAGCCACTTCTCTTCGCGCATTGAAGTTGCTCGAAGCAGGTCGCTTCGATGAAGCTTGGGATGAGTGCCAAAAGGTACTCCTGGCTACCCCTAACGATAGCCGAGCGATCTATGTCTCGGCTCAGGTTCTCTCGCAGCGCAACAAACTCGAACAGGCTTTGTCGATGATCGACCGAATCGCCATCGCTGACCCTGAATACGGGATCTTGGCACATCGCCAAGCTCTGGCATGGTGCCAAAGCCGCTTTATGCTCCAATCCGCAGAACAGCGAGCACTGAAAATACTCCAGCGTAAAGCGGATGACTACGAAACAATCAAATTGCTCGCAGCATTGTTGGATCTCCAAGGACGTAGATTCGAATCCTCTGTATTGCTCCAAAAACTTCTGTCCCTTGGAGCAACCGATCTAACCACCATGGTCTTGGCTCTCGATACGGTCAAACCTATCGCAAGCGACGAAATCGCTCAAAAGCAAATTGAACAAAACCCCAAGGAACTGCGACTCAAAGGATCGATCGCATTCGGGGCCCTTTACGAAAAGAAACCCGATCAAGCCGAAGCGATCTTTCGAGAGATCATTCAATCGGGCCAAGCCACGCCTGCTTACTGGATCGGGCTTGCACTCTCCCTGATCGATCAGGAAAAATGGGATCAACTCGGAGATTGGTACAAACAAGTCCCCCGAGAATCGCTCGAAAATTTCCCAGAGTATTGGCGAGCAATGGGGCTTTGGTGCCAACATCTAAACAAACATACAGAAGCTGCAAAATGCTTTACGCGCAGCCTCGAACTCGACCCGATGAATCCCCTAGCAGCCGGCAATCTGGCTCAAACTCTCGCGATTCTCGGTGACAATACCGCAGCTCAGAGAGCCGAAGCTATCTTCCATGAAACCCAACTTGCAAACCGAAATCTCAACTATTGCCGAGACGGAAACCGGCGATCCGAATGGATATTGCAAATCGCAGATACGCTCGAGAGCCGAGGTCGAGTGCTCGAATCGATCCTTTGGCGAGAACTAGACCAGCGAACACATAACCCCTCGGGAACAACCATCCGAGAACTCGAAGCAAAACGCAACAGCTTGGTCAAATCCGTCTTGCCCAGTCTCAAGTCGGGAGTCGATAAGCCCTCAAAGGAATACCCTGAGATCGATTGGAACGCGATCTTGGAGTCTAAAGAGATGATCCAGCCAACCAACCGTATGCCACCTGGGGGCTATGGAGTCGTCCAAGCTAAACTCTCGTGGTCCGATATCTCTAAAGAACTGCAAGCCGATGTCATCTACCGTAACGGAGACGATCCCAATGTTCCGGGCATGCAGACCTACCAAAGCAATGGAGCAGGGGCAGGCGTGATCGATTATGACCTAGACGGTTGGCCGGATTTATTCGTTTTGCAAGGTGGAGGCGATCCTAGAGAACCTGCCTCCAACGACCCCAATGTGCTACTGCGAAATATCGCAGGAAAACGATTCGAAAACGTAGCAACTCAAGCTTGTGTAAACCAACGGGCTTATGGACAAGGTGTTGCGGTGGGCGATTGGGATCAAGACGGTTTGGCCGATATGTTCGTCCTTAATTTTGGAGAAAACCGACTTCTTAGAAACCAAGGAGATGGAACTTTTGAAGCCATACCCGTGGATTCCATGAGACGCGATATCGCCAATCAACCTGTTTGGAGTGTCAGTGGTGCGATCGCCGATATCGATGGCGACCACTTACCAGATCTTGTCGAAATCAATTACGCCTCAGGCATCGATGTGATCACCCATCTGTGCATTTCACGCGAGAACATACCGCAAGTCTGCCGTCCGACCGAGTTTCCAGCCTCTGAGGATTACATCTACATCAGTGACGGCCAAGGTGGTTTCAAACTGGCGAATCAAACATGGAACCTGCAGATGCAGGATGGTCGAGGTCTAGGGGTCATCGTCGGCAACCTCGACCGCAAGCACGGGAATGATATTTATATCGCCAACGATATGTCAGCGAACAATCTCTACCTAAGTGCACAGAACCCAAATCTCCAAGGAAGGTTTGTGCTAGCCGACGAAGCATTGAGAAGAGGATGCGCGGTGGATAACTCAGGCAAACCCCAAGCGAGCATGGGGGTAGCTTGCTCGGACTTTGATCGCAATGGAACACTCGATCTGTTCATGACGAATTTCATTGATGAATACAACGCGCTTTACCTTCAGAGCCAGTCCAATTTCTTTGTCGACGCATCGCGTCGCTACCGATTGATCGACCCGAAGAAAAAAACCCTTGGCTTCGGAGCTCAATCATTGGATATCGACTGCGATGGCTGGCAGGATCTGCTCCTAGTCAACGGACACGTCGATGACTTCCGCTCGAAAGGTCAGCCCTACACGATGCGACCACAAGTCTTCCTTCAACGCGAAGCGAGCTTTGCGGAGCAACCCAACGATTCCCTCGGCGATTTTTTCAACAAGGAATACCTTTCCCGATCCCTCGGTCTTTGGGATTTCAATCGAGACGGGCTGGTCGATAGCTATATCACCCATTTGGATCATCCACTCTCCGTTTTAAGAAACCAAACCAAGACCAATGGCACCTGGATTGCGATCGAACTTATTGGTTCTGAGTCCGAGCGGGATGCGGTTGGTGCGACGATTGTCCTCAATCGTCCTCCTGCCGAGCTTGCGAGGCGAGTCTGAGGGTTCTCGAAAGCAACGCCAAGCTAACGCTTGTCGGAAAACGGCTGAGGACAGCCGTTGAACAATATTGTTCGACGATTGTCCTCAATCGTCCATTGTTCGACGATTGTCCTCAATCGTCCTCCTGCCGAGCTTGCGAGGCGAGTCTGAGGGTTCTCGAAAGCAACGTCAAGCTAACGCTTGTAGGAAAACGGCTGAGGACAGCCGTTGAACAATATTGTTCGGCGGTTGTCCCCAACCGCCCTCCTGCCGAGCTTGCGAGGCGAGTCTGAGGGTTCTCGAAAGCAACGTCAAGCTAACGCTTGTCGGAAAACGGCTGAGGACTGCCGTTGAACAATTTGCCGTTGAACAACATTGTTCGACGATTGTCCTCAATCGTCCCAATAGCCGATCCTACCACTGGCTTTTTGAAGATCGCAGTCTGCCAAGTACCAATCGAGCCAACGTTGTACCTCCAGCCCCCTTGCCGCATACAAATCCAATTTAGCTTGAATCTGTAAAGGCAAATTCCCCTTGAGCTCTGCAAGCATCGCGAGCCGCTCCACCCTCTCGGCAAGCGTGTCGGACTTTGCAACGGCTAATTTCCAACGTTCCAGAGCCGACGCTTTATCGGTATAAGCATTATTGGTTTCTACACGGATCTGTTGTGCACGATCCGCAATCGTTCGATCCAAAGCTGCTGCTCGTTTGGCAAGCTGCTCCGAGGACGGCTTGTGATTCAGCCAACCCGATGGTTTGACCTGCCCCAGGATCGCTCGCAAGCTCGTTGAAGAAAAAACCATTCCACCAAGAATATCCAAAGACTCCTGGTTGATTAAATCGATATGCTGCCTTGCATACCGCAACACTTGCAACTCTCGCCGTTGATCGATCGCCCAAGCCTCATAGTCACAAGGATCATGGAGATCCGCCGTTGGGGCACAGAGAAATTCGGCATTGTAGGAACATGCTAACTCCGAACCTACAAGCAATGCGAGTTCCTGCCTGAGCTTTTTCAAACTGGCCTCAAGCTCTACCCGACGATCCTCAAGCTCGATCAGCACGCGCTTGATCTGTGTGGTATCTTCGACCTGGCCACCAAACTCGATCAACTCTTCCTGCACGTCTTCTTGCTCTTTGGCATACGCCATTGCTTGCGAGTTAACCTCGAGCCCCATCTGACAAGCTGCGATTGCATAATGCGACCGTAGAGCATTGACGGCTGATTCGAAACGAACTTGGTTCTCCCACTCTTTGGAAATACAAAGCAAAAAGTTAAGCTCTTGCGGGGTAGAATTCTTTTTGGCCAAAGACCATTTTTGAGGAACTGACCAGATTCCACGCGCATCGACGATCGCTTGAGCCTGCTTGCTATTCCAGAAAGCCCGATCAGCCAATTCCTCAACTCGCCCCTGCGCAACAGCTTGGCATGAAATCAGCAGGGAAAAGAACAGTGAGCCGATCGCCGGCGCAAGCCACCGAATTGTCGACCTCACTGAGTCCATTGTTTCCCCGACAACGTTAACGCTCGTAGGCTTCTAAACCCACGCTTGAGCCTATCGAACAAATTCAATTAGCTAGCAAACCCTCGGGTGTTACCCGAGCGATGAGCAGACCTTTCTTCAACAGCTAGCATCGATAAGCGGTTATAGGAAACTAAACGATTCCTCTCGGTATTCCGAGTAGGCAAACTGCGCTAGGTTTGACGGCCCAAATCCAGCAACTCACCGGATCGAGCATGTTGACCAAGCGAGCCTGGGGCGGATGGCTGGCCCATACCATGAGCCCAAGTACTCTTTACGCATCGCACCGGTATCTAGAACGCGAAACGCCAAGACGTTATGGCACTGAATCGTCGGCTTACCAATCTCAGGCCCGAGAAACAAGTTCAGCACATATCGAGAATCGTTGAGGAAGTTTGCGGGTAATACACACTCGGCTCGGTAAAAACCAAGCGGTAGAGGTTTGCCGTAGGTCTGGTCGATAGCTAGGTTCATTGATGGTGCATTTGCCGAGGATAGAACAAAGACTCCGTTCTCATCCTTCAGATGAAGCTGAACCGTATTGATTGCTCCTTCGCAGAGCACCTCGTATTCAATCTCGATTGCGATCGGCTGATCGATGTCAACTTGATTGTTGCTCGTGAGTGAATGGACGTTTCGAACACCGATCGAATGCAATCGGATCTGTGAGCTTGCCGGAGCGGTTGCCGGTTCCCATACGACTTTGCCTGTGTCGACCTGCATACCCTTGAGATAGTGCTCGATCACTTGCTTGGGCGGCCCATCTAAAACAATCGATCCGTGATCCATGAGCAGTGCGCGGCAGCAAATGTTCGAGATTGCGGCCAAGTTGTGAGAGACCACCAGAATCGCTCTCCCTTGATTCCCAAGCTCCGTAGCCTTGCCCATACATCGGTCTTGGAAAGACTGATCTCCCACGCTCAAGACTTCGTCGATAATCAACACATCGGGTTCCATGTGGGCCGCAACGGAAAAACCCAGACGTACAATCATCCCATTTGAGTAACGCTTTACAGGAGTGTCCAAAAATTGGCCGACCTCTGCAAACTCAACAATCTGATCAAAGCGATTGCGGATCTCTGATCGTTTCATCCCAAGAATCGCACCATTGAGATAGATGTTCTCCCGACCGGTTAGCTCTGGATGAAATCCTGTACCAACCTCGAGCAAGCTTCCGATACGACCTCGAACTCCTATCCGACCTTTGGTAGGCGTTACGATACGAGAAAGGATTTTCAGCAAGGTGCTTTTTCCGGCTCCATTGTGACCAATGATGCCGACGACCTCTCCCTTGAGAACCTTGAAGCTGATATTTTCAAGCGCCCAAAACTCTCGAGTATCGCCTGTCAAAGTCTTGAAATTGCCCGAAAGCAACGCTTTGAACCCGTCTGAGATTGCCTCAGTGAGCCGATGATGCTCACCAAAAGTGCCCAAACGAAATTTTTTTGAGACGTTTTCAACGCTGATCGCAAGTGGTGTGTTTTCATCCATTTGCATGGCCATTAAATCCTGTCAGCCATCCACTGATTGGATCGCTGAAACCAAACCAAGCCTGAAGCGACCAATAAAAAAGTGATGATTGCCGCGAGCATCAACCCCAACACGGGAGGCATCGGAGAGCCCAAAACACCCCACCGGGCAAGCCCAATACAACTGGCGACAGGGTTGGCACAATAGATCACTTGCCAAAACCTACTTAGCGAATTTTCTATTCTTTCCAATCCGTAGACCACGGGCGATAGGAACATGCCTAACTGCATGACGAATGGAAGGACATAACCAATGTCACGATATTGTGCATTGAGCGAACTGAGCCAAAGGATCGCACCAAAACAAAATACTACCAGCCACACAATGGCCAGCAACGCAGCCCAACTGGTTGCCCAATGGAACGACTGGCCCAACCAAGCCGAGACGGGAAACAACAATATCCCACCCACCGCCAAATCGAACAATGCACACAGAAGACTAGCAAGGGGCAACAGCATCCTAGGGAAGTAAATCTTCGTAATCACGTGCTGATGGTTTACCAAAGATCCGGTAGCATCCCGCAAAGAGTTGTTGACAAGTTGCCAAAGCAGCATTCCCACAAGGATCACAGAGGCATCATGCCAAATCTCCCTGGTATTTAAATGAGGATTTCGATTGGCCCCCATGAAGTAAAAAAGGAGCAAGAAGATCAAGGTACCGAGTGTAGGTTGAATCAGAACCCAAAGCACTCCGATGAGGACCTGTCGATAACGTATCAGCAAATCCCGCTGGAAAAAACTCAGGAGCAACTCGCGGGAATTCCAAGCCTCCTTCAACTGCTTGAGTCCCATCGGATCGGGCTGCCCAAAATAGACAATCTCCCGGCAAGCGTCCATTTTCCGACTCTCTACTGGATCTACCACAAACCGCTTACCTCTATCCTACATCGACGCCATCGACACCACTTACAAGCCCACCGCGAATTATATTCCGAGAATCCCAAAGCCATCAGACTCGTTTAGGAAATTGGGGATTTCAGGAATTTTAGTGGCAAAGGCTCGGCTTTCTCGTACTCGTACTCGAAAAGCCTGATTCGTTTCAATTCGATCGCCTTCTAGCTACCCCAAAAAAAAACCTCCTTGCCATTCGCAAGGAGGTTTTTGATTCAGATTCCGAAACGGGTTTTACAACCCATCAGAACTACTTGACTTCAGCACTTGCAGAGCCACCGGCATCACCACCAGCATCCCCGCCCGTTCCAACCCCAACGGGCTTGGTCGGTGGAAGAAACTTATCTGGTGCAGTGACCTTGTTCTTGTCATCACCACAACCAACGAAAGCTGTGAGTGCGACAACCATCAGAGCAAATAACTTCAATTTCATTCTTATTCATCCGTCCAGTTAGTTACGTTACCGTCACCAATACCCGATTGCATAATAAAGATGGTTGCATCCACCGTGTTTGGAATAGCTCGAACCGAGCCGTCAGCCAATCCGAACTGAATCGAACCGGTGTGAAAGCTGGAGAACTTGTGCCAAACTTTGGCATTTTGCAGGTTGTAAACAGATCGGTGCCATTCGGTGAATTGCGGGCCGGCGTTCCAAGAAATCGACCATTGACGACCGGTGCCTCGAAGGTTGTCATTGAACAGACCGGTGACTTCGCCGAAGGCCAAGGTATTGGAGGTACCGTCGGTGATGTTCCCTTGCTTGATCTTCGAGTTGTTGAAGAACAATCCTCGGAGAGAGTTGCGGGTGGTATTATTCGCCCAAACTTGGGCGGTTTCATAAATACCCCCAACACCTTGTCCCAACTGACCAGCCGAACCGAGGTAATTGGTTCGTCCGACTTGGGTCGGCTCACCCCAACCGTACATGGTTGCTCCGGTTCCGGTGTTGATGATCTCAGTTCCAATCGCATAGGTATTGGAATAAGCATCATCGCTGGGGCAAAGCAAGTTGGAAATGCGGTACTGATGCTGATCCCAGAGGGACTCATTTGGATAGGTACCATCAACCCAACGAATGAATCTCCATCGCTCTGCAGTTGAGTAGGTCGAAGCGTTCTTAGCGTCGACGTCTAGGTTTCTCTTGTTTTCCCACATCATGTAAAGCTGGTTGGCTTCCATGTAAGGGAACATCAAAACCATGTGACCGACGTAGGTTCGGTTCGCTGCATCCATCGGAGTAGCGAAGTTACGACTACCGATGTATCCCGGAGGAAAACGCTTCAAAGCCGACTCAAAGTTCTGTGCGGCCAATCCCAACTGCTTGAGGTTGTTGGCACACTGCATACGACGTGCTGCCTCGCGTGCTGCCTGAACTGCTGGCAACAGCAATCCAACGAGGATGCCAATGATCGCGATAACGACCAGCAGTTCCACAAGTGTGAAACCCTTTCGGCGATTCATCCTGCTCATAATAAAACCCTCATACAAAAAACAAAAAAACAACACAAAATTAGTAAACCCACGAAAATTCGGGGAATAAACAGCATGATTGTAGCCCTAGCCCCTTGCGCGGTAAAGCTTTAACATTCCGAAAATCGGAATTTCATAGTAGAAATCCTGCAAAAAAGCTTTTGCAATTAGAAAGACTACTGTCTTCGCGGGCGCTCGTAAGGGTTAGGTCGAGCTAATGCTCGGCGGTTGTCCCCAACCGCCCAGTGTTCGGCGGTTGTCCCCAACCGCCCTCCTGCCTAGCTTGCGAGGCGAGTCTGAGAGTTCCGGGAAAGCAACGTCAAGCTAACGCTTGTCGGAAAACGGCTGAGGACAGCCGTTGAACATTGCTTATTGTTCGGCGGTTATCCCCAACCGTCCTCCTGCCGAGCTTGCAAGGCGAGTCTGAGAGTTCCGGGAAAGCAACGCCAAGCTAACGCTTGTCGGAAAACGGCTGAGGACAGCCGTTGAACATTGCTTATTGTTCGACGGTTGTCCTCAACCGTCCTCCTGCCGAGCTTGCGAGGCGAGTCTGAGAGTTCCTAGAAAGCAACGCCAAGCTACGCTTGTCGGAAAACGGCTGAGGACAGCCATTGAACAATATTGTTCGGCGGTTGTCCCCAACCGCCCTCCTGCCTAGCTTGCGAGGCGAGTCTGAGAGTTCCTCGAAAGCTACGCCAAGCTAACGCTTGTCGGAAAACGGCTGAGGACAGCCGTTGAACAATGGACTGCCGTTGAACATTGCACAATCAGTCGGCGCTGACTTACCTTACTTCCCCGATCCACCAGCTTGCAATTCCTTGACAAGTAACCGATGCACCAAAGCTCGATCGCCAATCACGACCAACACCCGAAAACTTGCCCTTGGCTCACTTAACCTAGGCACCTGTCGATGCCTAAAGACGACGTTCCACTTGACTACATCTTCGGCCCGAAATCGAAATCGCCCATAACCAGGCTTTGCTTCTATCCAATCGGGATGACCGATGGCGATGGCACCCATGGCAAAGTCCCCCTGGGGCGTAGAAAAAATCACCGGGTCGGCTTGCTCACCAGGCCCATCATCAAGCCGCACGAGATTGCCATCTTGCGACGAGACTCTCCAAAAATCAGAAAATTCGCTGGGCATATAACCGGTTAAGACTTCAAACTGTCCGTAACGGTGCGATTGGTTCTGGGGCCACTCGAAGGTATTGTCCACTCGGATTATGTGAGGATCGCCATGGGCGCCTAACTCGATGCGTTTGTGAAGCAGGTGGTCAGACAGCGAAGTTGCATTGAGGGCCAAACGGCCCTCGGATCGCTCGCCTGGGCGGAGCCAAAAAGCCATCTGCGTTGAAGTGCGCAAAACTTTCTCGGTCGCTTCGATCCCTAGCAATCGGCTGGTGCTCCGATTCCCTGCCCCATCATGTCGCGATCCAGCTTCGGTCGGATTGTATCGCTCGGCCCAAAAGGGTTCGTCAGACATCGCATCGAAACTGCAAGCAGACTGCAACTGCCTACCATGATCCGCACTGTCGATGAACTCCTTGTCCCTCCATCGGATCGAATGCACTGCCCCTGCCAATCGCGAAGTGGTTGTGATTATCAACGGATAACCATCGACCTGGATCGAAATCGACTTGTTGCCATCGATCGAAACGGTGTCCGAGTTTTGCCCCTTGGCGATCGAAACGAGCACTCCAATGCAAAGGGCAACAACTGGCAAACCGATCCTAGTGCCGGGACATCGGCATAACCACATAGGTATAGCCATCCTCAGTGGTGTACAAAGCTGGTTCGGTGTTGGACTTTACGTGCAACGTAAAGGTGCTCTCAGGCGGCAGAACCTTGAAAAAATCCAATACAAACCGATAGTCCATGGTCAATACCAAAGGCGTTTCATGGAAATCAATCGGGATTTCGATCCGAGACTGTCCGACATCCGCCGTCTTGGCACCGACAATCATCGTTCCATTGCCGAACTGGAACTCGATTCCTCGGCTCTCTGGATCAGCCACAATCGAGGCTTGTCGAACCGAAGCAAAGAACGGGCCGACCAAACCTGAGATATGAGTTCGCCCCTCTTGCGTAGGTATGACCGATTTCCAATTCGGATATCGGCCTTCGACCAATCGCGAAAACAACGTGCAACGATCGGTCTTTAGCAAGATATCGCTCGATCTAGCCGCAATTTTGACGCTCGAATCGGTGTCGGCGATCGATCGCTCGATGGTCTGAAGCGTTTTTGTTGGAACGATCGTCGATGCTCCCGTATTTTTAAAACCATTGACGGAATTCCCCTTGCCCCTCATGCAAGCCAATCGCCGGCCATCGGTCGCTACGGTCGTGATATCCTCTCCTTCCATCTCAAAAAGAACGCCACCGAGTTGATACCGCGTGCTCTCGGTATCGGTCGCAAAAATCGTTCGGCGCACCATCTCGCGAAATGCAATGGCGGGCATTTCGAAATAAGTGTCTTCGATGAATTTACCGACGGATGGATACTCGTCAGGATTCATCAGTTGCAAGTGAAACTCGGAATTCACACCGTGGATATCCAAAGCATTGGCGCTGGTCTCGAAGGTCAGCAGTTCATCGCTGGCCTCACGCAGGATGTTTCCGATCCGCTGGACATTCAGCAACGCCTTGCCAGGCGTGACGATCTCGACATCTTCGATTTCAAGTCGGATTCCTGCTTCCTGATCGGTGGCCATGAGCACGACTTTGCCATCGATCGCTTCGAGCTTGATATGGCTTAAAACATCCTTAGGGCTTCGCGTAGGAACCATTCCGGCTACGATCAGAAAGCCACTGAGGAATTTTTCACGCTTGCATACAATCTTCATGACGTCGCTTTTTCGCTTCAACAGGTTCTAAAGAGTCGATTTACCTCTCTATGTTGTAGCGGTTTTGCCGGTCTTTTGTAGTATGCAACAAGCCTTGAGATTGGGGTTGTTGGAGAATTTGCTACTCGACGGATTTTAGGGTTCTTCAGGAATTATCGTGGCTCAGAATTGATCCCACTGGTTCTGTTCGTACTCCTAGTCGTACTAAGTGAAACGGTACTCGTACTAGAAGGGTCATATTGGGATGTCGTTGACATGCGGCCCAAATACTGGGGTTCCAGCTTCCTTGCAAAGACGATCAACTTGAATAGATACAGGCGTTTCGAGTACGAGTACGAGCACGAGTACCGCGAAGCTGAGTACGAAAAAGCCTAGGTTTCACCCACCGAAATACCTGAAGAACGGACTTTAGCGGCTAGCCTTGAGGCCTCTAACCCAAGTGCAAGCCTGCCGTGTGTCCAGTGCTCCATGCAGCTTGGAAGTTATAGCCACCGATGGGCCCATCCAAATCGAGAATCTCCCCGGCCAAAAACAATCCTGGCTGCAATCGGCTCTGCATGTCTTGAAAATTCACTTCCCCTAAATCGACTCCGCCAGCGGTAACCTCGGCCTTGGGGTACCCCAACGTACCCGAAATCGCTACCCGATGGTTCTTGAGATTCTCGATCATTTTGCTCCGAATCGACTTGGGCAACTCCGCCAAGTGGGGATCGTAAGCCGCTCCGATGCTATCTAAGATCGACATGGCGAGCCGCTTGGGAACACGACTTGCAAGCACTGTCGAAATGGCTCGATTGCTCTGCCGTGTCTCCTGCGCGATCCACTCTTCGAGTCCCTGCAACGTTAAGTCGGGTAGCAAGTCGATGACCAGCTCTAAACGATCGCCATCGAGGCAGTCTGAAAAGCATCGCGAGACATTCATACAAGTCGGGCCACTAAAGCCTTTATGAGTCCACAGCAATCCACCTCGCGACTCTCTTCTCTCGAGCTTCAGAGCCTTGCTCTGACTCCCTTGATAAACATCGGCACGTACCATCACATCTTCCAGGGTCAGACCACTGAGTTCGTGCACTCTCGCATCGGGCGAGGTCAGAGGCGTGAGTGCCGGTTTCAGGGGCGTAATCGTATGGCCCATGTCCCGAACCCATGCATAACCGTCTCCGGTCGTTCCGCAACCGCTATAACTAAGCCCCCCGGTTGTGATCAACACCGACTTGCAAGTCAACTCCACGGGTTGGTCTTGGACTGTGGCCCTGACGGTGAAACCTTGCCCCCCAGCCGAGGGTCGCACCGACTCGACAGCGCAACCGCACAAGAGCTGCGCACCGAATCGAGCCAATCTCCGAACCACCGCATCTCGCACATCGATGGCCCGATCGCTTACCGGAAAAACCTTTCCGGTGTGCTCAACCTTGGTCGCCACCCCTTCGGTTTCGAACTCCCGAACGACATCCTCGGGTGAGAGTCTCTTTAGCACCGATAGCAATACTCGCCCTTGTTTGCCAAAAGCCTCGGCGATTTTTCGACTATCGCAATGGTGGGTGATGTTGCAACGCGTTCCACCGGACATAAGGATTTTCACGCCGGCTTTGTTGTTCTTCTCTAAAACGAGAACCTTTTTACCCCGCTGAGCCGCTGTCCCACTGGCCCACAAACCAGCCGCACCACCTCCAACAACGATCGCATCCCAATTCCTGTCCATCTGTTTCCTATCGATCTGTGTGCAGTTTCCGGCTCTTTGCAGGATCTCGGGATCTTGGGCATCCCCCATTTTTGTAGCAAACGATGCAATCTTCACGGTGTATCGGTTATACTCTCGGGAGTTGTTTGAACAACCCGACCTTGGCGGTTAAGCCAATTGCAATTCCATTTTCAAACCACAAGCAGACCTCTACTGAGCAAGGTTTCGTTTCTGATGAACTCTCCGATCGCACGAAGACAAATCCTATCGGCCGGGCTTGCGGCAACCAGCAGCCTGCTGGTCCCCTACCGCGAGACTCTTGCGGCCCTCGAAGATTCACCCAAGAAAAGAGTGGGACTCATCGGAACGGGCTGGTATGGAAAAGCAGATCTATTCCGCTTGATCCAAGTCGCTCCGGTAGAAGTCGTTTCGCTTTGCGATGTCGATAGCACGATGCTCAGCGATGCTGCCGATATGGTCAAAGAACGTCAAAAGTCAGGTAACCGACCTCGTACCTATTCCGACTATCGAAAACTCTTGGCCGAAAAAGAACTCGATATCGTCTTGATCGCAACCCCGGATCACTGGCACGCGCTGCCGATGATCGAAGCGGTCAAAAATGGTGCCGATGTCTATGTCCAAAAACCTATCAGCGTCGATGTGGTCGAAGGACAAGCGATGCTTGCGGCCGCCAGGAAGTACAACCGCGTGGTCCAAGTCGGAACGCAACGACGAAGCACTCCTCACCTGATGGAAGCCAAGCAGCAGATCGTTGACCCGGGGTTGTTGGGCAAGATCTCGCATGCGGAGATCTATTGCTATTACCACATGAGAGCTCGCGAAAATCCTCCCGACTCTCCACCACCGCCGAATCTCGACTACGAAATGTGGACTGGGCCCGCCCCGATGCTGCCCTACAACAAACTGGTGCATCCAAGATCCTGGAGAGCTTTCAACGAGTACGGCAACGGGATTCTAGGCGATATGTGCATCCATATGCTCGATACGGTTCGTTGGATGCTCGGGCTCGGATGGCCTACTCGCGTATCGAGCCAAGGTGGGATCTACGTCGACAAAGCCTCCAGAGCTAACATCACCGATACTCAAACGGCGGTCTTTGAATTCCCAGAACTCAATGTGCAGTGGACCCACCGCAGTTGGGGCGATCCCCCCGATCCAGCTTATCCATGGGGCGCCACGCTCTATGGCGAGAAAGGAACCTTGAAACTCAGTGTCAATAGCTTTGATTTCATTCCGCGTGGCTCTGATGCAAAACCGATCCATCGAGACGTCAAAATGGAACTCGATCAATACCCAGAGGACAAAACCGAGAAGGATCTCGAAAGGCACGTGGCCCCCGCGATCCGTGTGCACATGCTCGATTTCCTAAAAGCCATTGCAGAAAGAGGCAAGCCTGTGGCGGACATCGAACAAGGGCATATCTCGACAGCATCATGCATCCTTGCAAATCTCTCGATGAAACTCGGTCGCACCCTGACATTTGATCCCATCAAGCATGTTGTTCTTGGAGACGATCAAGCGACCTCCATGCTGCGGCGTCCTTACAGGGCGCCATGGATCCACCCTGAGCCAAACCAGGTTTGATGCGTGCCCTACCGACTACCCCCTGATTCGATCGCAAGGGTTCTGGAAACCATTCCAGACCCGTCGGTTCTTTGGAGCCCAGATGCCAACTGGGCTGTCTTGGCGTCTCGCGAACCGCTCCCAGATATCGCGGAACTCGCACGTCCGATGCTTGCGCTGGCCGGTATGCGGATCGATCCAAACGCCAACTCGGGATTTCAAATCGACTTCTACACCGGCCTGACACTCCGAGATCGTTCGGGCAAGAACTTCACCACGATCTCGCTTCCAAATCCCGATGGTTCAAAACTCAATCGCATCGGTTTTGTCTCTTGGTCTCATCGAAGCGATGCGTTTGTCTTCTCCCGTAATACTGGATCATCAACCGAACTTTGGTATGTTCGATGCGATGAGCCCTATCGACCCGTCATCCTCACGGATCGACTCCAAACGGTGCTCATGGGAATCGATTGGATGCCCGATGGTTTGGGAATCCTCTGCGGCAGTGTTCCTAGCGATCGCCCCGGTCCACCAAAAGCCTCTGGGGTACCTAACGAGCCAAACATTCAGTTTGCCGATGGGCGCAAGTCTCCCGCAAGGACTTATCAAGATCTCCTCAAGAATTCCGATGACGAATCTCTCTTCGAATACCATGCAACATCGAGGATTACCATCGTCAAACCAGGTTGTCCTCCTGAATACCTAGGTGATCCGGACCTCTTTACCCATGTGTCGGTCTCGCCAGATGGAGGACACCTTCTTACCGTCCGATTGAAAAGACCTTTTTCACTCGCCCTGCCTTGGGAATTCTTCCCCAAGTCGATCGAGGTGCGGCGCTCGGATGGGTCTTTTCTATTTCAAATCGCAGACGTTCCGCTTTCGGACAACATCCCTATCGAAGGTGTCAGGGTCGGGCCAAGATCAGTGCAATGGTGGCCCGGGCATCCTGCAAGACTCCTGTGGACCGAGGCTCTCGATGGAGGTGATCCGAACCGCAAGATCAAGCATCGCGAGGAGTTGTTCTACCAAGATGCCCCATTTACTGAGCCTGCGATCCCTTTGCTTAAGCTCCAAGGTCGTTACTCGGGTAGCACTTTTTTTCGCGATGCGAATGTTTGGATGACTACCCAATACGATCGAGACCGACGCTGGACGACCTCGACCATCCATCGCCTGAATACTGCCGGAAATTCAAGTCCGCAGATCCAATCGCATGTCTTCTTTGACCGCAGTATCAGGGATCGCTATGGGGATCCAGGTCGCATCATGCTCGAACCAGACCTCGCTGGATTTTCGATCGCCAAGCAGATCAAGGACAACGTCATCTTAGCCGGCATCGGTGCTAGTCCAGATGGAAATCGCCCCTTCCTGGATCTGAAAAACCTCAAGAATCTCGAAACCCAAAGGTTATGGAGATGCTCGACCAATTGCTCTGAGAACGTGGTTGCCGTTTGGAGCCGAGACGCCGAAATCACCTTGCTGACTCGAAGGGAAAGCTCGAAAGAACCACCGAACTACTTTCTGCGTCATGCGCACTCGGACTCCATCGAACCACTTACGCATTTCGTCGACTTGAACCCCGAGTTACGAGGTATCACCAAGCAGATTGTTCGATACAAACGATCCGATGGTGTCCCTCTTTCGGCGACATTGTACCTTCCGGCGAACTACCACCCAGGGAACCGTTTACCTCTGGTTCTCTGGGCCTATCCAATGGAATTCAATGATCCAGACACCGCTGGCCAAGTCTCCGGGAACCCAAACTCTTTTCTACGTATTGCAGGTAGCACCCATTTGGCTTTACTTTTGGAAGGCTATGCGATCCTAGACGACGCCGCGATGCCAGTCATCGGAGATCCAGAGACGATGAACGACACGTTCATCGAGCAGATTGTTGATGCGGCCCACTCGGCGATCGATCATGTGATTGCGATGGGCATTGCGGACCCAGATCGAGTCGCCATCGGCGGACATAGTTACGGTGCATTCATGACGGCCAACGTCCTTTCCCACAGCAATCGCTTTCGCGCAGGGATCGCTCGTAGCGGCGCTTACAATCGGACGTTGACACCCTTTGGCTTCCAGAGCGAAAGACGCCCTCTTTGGGAGGCCAAATCGGTCTATAGCGAAATTTCCCCTTTGATGCATGCGGACAAAATCAAGTCGCCGATGCTGCTTATCCATGGTGAAATGGACAGCAACCCAGGTACCTTTGCAATGCAATCGCTGAGAATGTATCAGGCTATCCAAGGCAACGGAGGGGTATCCAAATTGGTGATGCTACCGCTGGAGGGTCATGGATACCGAGCGAGACAATCGGTCATGCACGTTCAATACGAAACCGTACAATGGCTCAATAGATATCTAAAACACATCAGCGACGATTGATCTGGTCGATCACAAAAAGAACATCCAAGGGATCTAACGCGCCATCGCGATTCGGATCCACAAAGAGCAAGAGAGCGTCGAGCACAGGATCCAATACCCGAGCACCACTGCGGTTGATCTCATCGATCAAGGTCAAAACGTCCAAGGGATTCACCCCCCCTGCGTTATCGACGTCAAACGCATTGGCAGGGTTGGTCCAACGGGCCGGATCATTATCCCGCACCAAAAATGTCTGTGAACCAACGATCAGTCCGTTGCCAGTGCCAGTGAGAATAATCGTTCGAGGATTCGACGGCCGATCGTTGTTGAGAACCGATACAGTAAAAGTCGCTTGTAGGGCTCCGGCGGGAATCGTCAAACTGCTTGGAAAAACAAGGATGCCAGCTTGGCTCGCCGATAAACTAACCGCGACATCGAATACTAAAGGTTGCTTGAGTGCTTGAACTCTCCGCGATACCTTCGTCCAGTTCCGTCCTTATCGCTGTTAAAACCAGCGGTTGAAAGTCAGTCACGTCAAGCGACACACCAATCGATTCAAAGTTCGATACGCTAGGACTAAAGGTCACACGCTGTGTTCCATCGAAAAGGGAATCGTCGACAGCGGAAACCGAGACTGTCGTTGAAGCCTCATTGGCCGGTATGGTCACCACCGCCGGTACAACTGCTTCTGTCGTATCGCTACTGGTGAGGCTCACGACCAAAGGACCCGCAAGGCTCGAGCCGCTGCGAGTGACTGTCATGAGCGCAGCTCCCGCTCCAGCGTTTTCTCCAATCGATGTTCTGTCCAACGTTAAAGTGATTCGTCCCGCAGAATTGACGACAACTTGGAATGTCCGCTCAGCAAAACCACCATCGTCATCGATCACCCGGGCTATAGCCGTATAGGTTCCTGGATTTGCATAAGTGTGCGAAGCATCAAAGAAACCGCTGGTCGCTTGCCCAGGACTCCCTAGGCTCGTGACCGTGGCCGGCCCAGTGCTATCGGCCGAACCATCGCCCCACTGGACGCGGTATGTGAATGTTTCGGATTTCGGCGGAGTGGCTAGCGGCATGCCGTACCCGCTGTCTGAAAATTGTCCCAAGCCAGATAGGTTCAAGGTCACACCTGCTTGCGCGGTCTTGTTCGCTATAGCCGAAAGTACCGGTGGAGCATTAACCACAGAAAGCGAGCTTGTGCTACTTTTGGATCCCAATAAGGCACCACCAAGTGTCACTCGGACACTCAAATCGGCATTGTCCCCATAGGTATGGTTGCCAATGACTCGAACGTTCTGAGGGATGAGTTGCCAACCGATGTCCTGCAAGCCAGCTAAATCGAGTCGACTCGG
>JAJTFC010000192.1 GCA_021298315.1 Planctomycetaceae bacterium | reverse complement strand
CTAACAACAGCCATGCCCGACGCTCGCGCCAGTCGGCTAACAACAGCCAAGACACAACGCACACCACAGCCCCAATCTTGCACCATCGCCTCGCTTTTGGGTTATAATCCAGACTCCATCACCTGCCTTCAGATCCGAAAGTATTTCCCTATGTCTCACACACGACGTGATTTTCTCGGTGCTGTGTCCGCTGCGGCAGCAGTAGGAATGGTTCACTCGCAAGCTCAAGGGGCCTTCGAGTCCAACTCGAAACCTTTAGGTGTCGCGATCGTGGGGCTTGGATCCCAAAGCCAACAAGTCCTCGATGCGAGTTGCAAGTGGATCTCTTCGAGCCCTTGGTGCACAGTCGCTGGACTCGTATCGAGCGATCTGCACAAGGCTCAGGCTTATGCCACGAAAGTCGGTCTCTCCAAAGGGCACATTTATAGTTACGAAACGTTCGATAAGATCGCTAGCGACGAGTCGATCGACATCGTCTACATCGCCGTACCCAATGCGATGCATTGCGAATTTGCTCTGCGGGCGGCCAAGGCCGGCAAGCATGTGTTTTGCGAATCTCCGATGGCGATCGATTCGAAGCAATGCCGCAGCATGATCCGAGCATGCCAGGACAACCACCGAGCCTTGGCCGTCGCCAGCTCTCCTTTGCCTAGAATCATCGATTGCTTTGGACACATACGATCCATCGAGGCTTCACAATCTCTATCGATCGATCCGAAGAGTGCTTGGCGACTGGATCGTGAGCTCTGCGGCGGTGGGGCTTTGTTCCAAGTCGGTATCGATGTGCTCCGCACCCAGCGGCTATGGGTGGATTCGACTCCGGTTTGGGTGATCGCCCAAGAGACCAAGACCGATGCGAAGCGATTTGCAACGATCGACGAATCGGTCACTTGGAGTCTAGGTTTTGCAAGTGGAACAATCGCGCATGGAGCGGTGAGTTTGAACTATTCGGCCACAGGCCATCTTGCCGTTCAAGCCCAGAGGTGCAGCATGAGCTCCGATTTTCCACCGGCAAATCACTACTGGAGCCGAGCCGACCAAATCGAATCCTTTGCGGCCGCGATCCAAGGCAAGAGCCTCTTACCCCCCGACGCTTTTAATTCTTTGGATGCGGAAAGTGCTCTCGAAGACATATTGCTTGCCGAAGCGATTTTGCGTTCGATAAAGCAGCAAAGCCAAGTACAATTGGGCTGAGTCGATTGTTTCTTCGATAGAAAACCGCTAAGCCCCAGAGAGAATCCAGCCCTTGGACGCCAGCCGATCTTGGGACCACTCGTCCCTTGAATCCCAGACCGAAGTCCAGCTATACCCGACGATCGCTTACCCGGTCGATCGTGGATCGCTCTGGCGCGTTCAAGTTCAAGGTCGCATCTGCCAAAACAATGCCCCCTCGCTGGCCAAGCGACTACTTCTCAAGGCCCTTATCCGAGCCTTGGAGCTCGATGATTCGACAGCCAAAAGTTCTTTGTTCCATGATCGCATCCACGGGTTTCTCGTGAGTCCTCTTTCACGCGAGCGTATCCATGTTTCGATCAACGACCAGATGTATGTGTTGCCCAGGAAGTCCAAGTCCAGCGGGCTCTTCCAATGCAGACTCGATCTACCTCGACGCTTGTTTGAGTCCCAGCAAGAGTGCTCGATCCGATGGGACAATGGGATAAGGCCTATTTCGAGCCCTGTCTTTTTGGCCCAAGAAAGCGGGGTGAGTGTCATCACTGATATCGATGACACCATCAAGCACACCGATGTTTGTAGCCGCCGAAGGATGCTGCGAAGAACCTTTGCCGAACCCTTCACAGCCATTGAAGGCATGTCGGAAATCTATCAGCAGTGGGCCTCTCGAGGAGCGATGTTTCACTACGTTAGCAGTAGCCCATGGCAAATCTACGACTCGCTCTACGAGTTCTTGCAGGCGGCGCAGTTTCCAATCGGTAGCATGCACCTAAAATGGTTTCGGCTTCGAGATGAACTGATCAAAAGATTCATCATCCGTCGCAAGAGCAAGTTCGGGGTGATTAACAACATGGTCAAGCGGATGCCTCAGCGGCATTTCGTACTCGTTGGCGATAGCGGTGAAAAAGATCCCGAGATGTACGCCAAGATCGCTTCGAAATACCCCAAACAAATCGTCAGGATTTGCATCCGTCAAATCGATGCAAACCCCATCGACCCACCCCGGCTGCATCGTATCTATAAGCGGTACGGGATGATCGTCCCAATCCAAGTTTACTCGAGTGCCAAGCAGCTCGGATCCTCGCCTGCCTAATGCTGATGTTTGTAAGTTTGCATCTTCGACCAAAAAGACATAGCTCCGCTTGCACTGCGGCAGCGATCGTTTTTTGCGCTGCGTTGGGTGGATGCCAGTCCAAAAGCGATCCAAAGCCGCCGAGCAATCCAGCCCAGGAAACTCGGCAAGCAACCGACGCAGCATCGATCGCTGCACTGATCGACAAGACTCTCGAATACAATCGCTCAGAGCGTGTCCTTTCGGTAGACCGCAACGCAGCTTGGCAAGTCGCACACGGTGCAGTGGCTTATGGTAAAGATCTAAAGCTGCAAGTCGAAGGCAAAGAGGTTCCTGCCCTGGATTATCTTTTTCAGGGAGGGCAGATGCGAGGTTGGGAACTTTCTACTGGACCGGTACTTGCGAGCACCAAGCGGCCCAGTGTCCAAGCCTATGTCGAGGCTGGCAGTTATGTAGGACAAGGGCATGTCGATCAGTTTCTCGGGTATCTATCCCAAGCGGCATTGCCGTTGGACACACCGATTCGTGTCGAAGACCAGACGCTGACGCTTGAAGACTGGGGCAGGTCAGCTCAAAACCAATTGCCCAACAATCCTTACCGAGAATACAGTTGGACTCTGATCGCTCTTACCAACCTCTTTCCAAACGATGTGACTTGGACAGCCGGCGATGGCAATCCTTGGACCCTCGAGTCTGTTGCAGAGTTTGAAGCCAAACAAGACATAGCCGAGAGTCCATGTGGCGGCATGCATCGACTCATGGGTTTGGCCCATACGGTTCGCTATTGCAGGAATCGGCAGATCCCTTTCCAAGGGGGTTGGTTGGCGGCCAAGCAGACTGTCGATCAAGCGGTCGAGACGATTCGAAGGTATCAAAACACCGATGGAACTTTTTCGGCCAACTACACCGTGCGTCCTGGGACCAGTGCTGATCTGAGCACGCGGATAGGAACCACCGGGCACACACTCGAGTTCCTTGCCTATGCACTTGAACCGCAGCAGCTTCAAGAGCCCTGGATGGAGCGAGCCGTTGTGCGGTTATGCGAGTTGCTTCAATCTGCATCGCAAGTAGAGCTTGAGTGCGGCGGGCTCTACCATGGGCTCAGCGGACTGAAGATCTATCGAGATCGACTTAGAAACGTCGAGAGCGGTCGCTAGACTCGACTTTGGTCGTCACCGGTGGATCGATAAAGTCGGTGGCGGGCATGAGTTCGCGAATTTTTTGGCTCAAGACTGCCGCATCGTACCAGTTGAAAGACATGCTTGGATCGGCTGCATAGCGACCTAGGAGTCTCAAGAGCTCGGTGCGTCGTTTCGGATCGAAGACAAAGACGTAGTGTTCTTCGCCTCGCACTAGGGCTATGACGTTGACTTGTTCGCTTCGGACCGAGTTGTCCATGAGTCGGATTCCAAATGCCAGCATTTCCCCGCAAAACACATGTCGCGGGTTTTGCTAGGATCGGACAAGCGAACGCTCGAGGATGAATCGACCTATCGGCGCTGATTTGATCGTCAATAGCGTCACAATGTGACAGAAATTCCGTTAGCCGACTGGCGCCAGCGTCGGGCAGCGAATCAAACCACGCCGAACCACGCCTTGAGGCGATTTAACTCAGCAATCATTCACCGTCCGATCGCAAAGCGATCCGTTAGCCGACTGGCGCCAGCGTCGGGCAGCGAATCAAACCACGCCGTAATTGATAGCATATGCCCCTGGTTTCTCACCAACCATCATAGTCCTGTCCGTTAACCACATATTCAATTGCGTTGTCCAAATCCTCTTCGTCGTCCAAAAATGCGCAATATCCACCAGGAGTCCATACGTCACGTTCAGTCCAGCGATCGGAACCGTTTCGCAAACACCTAGTGCAGTATGCCTTAAATTGGTCTCTTGCAATCTCGGGTAAGACCAAACTAGCCGTCAAAACAACGTGAACATGAGTCGTTCTTGGATTAACAGCCCATAATTTCCAACCACGAATTTCGCAATGGCTTTCAATTGTTTGCTGAACTCTTATACGTTCGCATGTATGTAGTGTTTGAATAGGATATTTGAGCTTGTTCCTGCACCATTGCTCAAGCCTCGAACTTGGAGGTAACAGCCCATAACCTTTCTTGTTCCACCATTTTTCTGATCCAGGTAGATGTGTGCCATAGATAGTCCATGTAATGAAATAGGCGATAGCATCTGGCATCGTTTTGCCCTCCTTTCATTTTGTTTATAGCAATAGTCGGAATTTCATGCCCGATTTTGGTTCGTGGAAATTATTTGGTTTTCAAATATTTTTTTGATTCGTGACTGTTTTCGAAACGGTGGTTCGGTTCCAGTCGCGGTGCACCATTAGGACAGGCCGTGTACGAGCACTGCCCGACGCTCGCGCTCGTCGGCTAACAACGGCTACGCCGTGCGGCAAACAAACAGCCAATCGAAACGGTGGTTCGGTTCCAGTCGCGGTGCACCATTACGACAGACCGTGTACGAGCACTGCCCG
>JAJTFC010000191.1 GCA_021298315.1 Planctomycetaceae bacterium | reverse complement strand
AAGTGAGCAATATCCCATGAAGAGGATCGATTGGGCGGTGCCGTGTAGAGACACTGCCCGACGCTGGCGCTAGTCGGCTAACAGTGTGACTCGTAGCATTTTCTACATCGCTGCCATCAGCGTTCATAAGTGTTTATCAGCGGTTCAGGTTTTTTTGCGAATATTTGCGTCCATAGGTTTCGGTCAGCTCCCCGAGCCAATCAGCAAGAGCCGCTGTGAGCATCCCCGGTGGGCATCGCCAGACCCAGTTGCCTTGGGTTGTGCCTGGAACATTCATCCTAGCCTCGGTGCCTAGACCCAAGAGGTCTTGAACGGGCGTGATCGCAAGGCTGGCTACCGACCGCCAGATCGCTTGGGTCATTGCGATATGGATTTGGTCTGGAGTGCAATCCAAATAGCGGAGTGCATAAGCTTTCTCGCGGTCGATTTGATCCTGCGTGCGGGTACTAGCCCCACCAGCGACGCTTTGATACCAGCCGACGACGGTATCGTTGTCGTGTGTGCCGGTGTAAGCGACACATTTGGAAGGATAGTTGTGAGGTAGATCCAGCGAGGATGCCGAAGCATCACCGAAACCAAACTGCAAGATGCGCATGCCGGGGAAACCAAAAGCATCTCTCAACTGATGCACCTGCGGGGTGATGAACCCTAAGTCTTCGGCGATCACGGGCAATTCCTGTCCAGGTGGCTTGTTCAACCCTGCAGCGATGGTTTGAAAGAACGCATGGCGAGGGCCGTCGTGCCATTGTCCAATTTTCGCATCTGAATATTCTGCCGGAATCGCATAGTAAGATTCAAAACCACGGAAGTGGTCGATCCTGATCAGATCGCACAGCTCGAGAACTTTTTGGAAACGTCGAATCCACCAAGCGAATCCTGTGTGCTGGTGTTGATCCCATCGGTACAAAGGATTGCCCCAGCGTTGTCCTGTCTCTGAAAAATAGTCCGGTGGCACTCCCGCAACACAGATCGGTCGACCTTGCTCATCGAGCTGAAAAAGATGCTGCTGGGCCCAAACATCCGAGCTGTCCATCGAAACGAAGATAGGGATGTCTCCAATGATTCCAATCCCGAGGCTCGATGCATAGTCTCTGAGTTCCCGCCATTGCCGATCGAATAGATACTGGACAAAGGATTCGAATTCGCAGGCACCCTGCAACCGCTGTCGCCAGGCTTCGAGCGCCTCTGGCTCTCGCCGTTGGAGCGACGGTTCCCATTCGTGCCAAGCTCGTTCTTGGTGAAAGGTTTTGCAAGCGGTAAACAGGCAATGTTCATCGAGCCAATCGCGATTGCGATGGCGAAATTCCTCCCAGCCTTGTGTCCAATCGGGTCTTGTTGCAGGTTGTCTGCGAAATGCTAGTCGCAAGAGTTCAAAACGTCGTGGAGCCAGTTTCTGGAAGTTCACTTGCTGGAGATCTTTGGCGGTAACCCCAGCACTTGCATAGTCGAGGTCTTCTTGTTTGAGCAAGCCATCTCGAACCAAAAGCGCTGGGCTAATTAGCCACGGGTTCCCGGCAAACGAAGAAGGGGATTGGTAGGGTGAGTACCCATATCCCACGGGGCCCGTCGGTAGGATCTGCCACCAGCGCTGACCGGCGCGATGGAGGAAGCGGAGCAATTCATAAGCTCCCGGGCCGATATCGCCCGAGCCCAGATCGCCGATGCTCCAAGGGCCATCGGTACCAGGCTGTGAGTCTTGATGGGCCACTCCTGGCAATCGAGGTGCAAGCGATGTGACGTGGACCAGTTGGCCTGCCGCTCTTCGAAACAACGATTCCATCGATTCACCTCCATGTCCCTGTTAAGACTCTAGGTCTAGCCATCCAACTTAGAAATCGCAATTCCCGGGGCTTCTTGGGAATGGTATTACATCGCGAATGTTCGCCATGCCGGTTGTGTACTGAACCATGCGTTCGAGGCCCAATCCGAAGCCTGCGTGGGGGACTGTACCGAAACGACGCAGGTCCAGATACCACCAGTAGTCCTCTTGTTTAAGCCCACAGCCTTCCATGCGTGAGATGAGAACATCGAGCCTTTCTTCACGCTGAGATCCGCCGATGATCTCGCCGACACCGGGAACCAAAACGTCCATGGCGGCTACCGTTTTTCCATCATCGTTAAGCCGCATGTAAAACGACTTAATCTCTTTAGGGTAGTTGTAGAGAATCAATGGGCCTTGGACATGCTCCTCGGTCAAGAAGCGTTCGTGTTCACTTTGCAGATCGGTGCCCCAGGTGACCGGATAATCGAACTTCTTGCCACTCTTGATGAGCACCTCGATGGCTTCGGTGTAGGTCATGTGCACAAACGGCTTATCGAGCACCAATTGCAAGGCTGCCAGCAATCCGGGTTGGATTCTCTTCTCGAAGAAATCCATATCCTCTGCGCAATGATCGAGGGTTTCACGGATCATGAACTTCAGGTATCGCTCGGCGAGTCCCATGTTGTCGGCCAATTCATAGAAGGCCGCTTCGGGCTCGATCATCCAGAACTCCGATAGGTGCCGCGATGTATTGGAGTTCTCTGCGCGGAAGGTGGGGCCGAAGGTGTAGATTTTCCCCAACGCGCAAGCATAGGTTTCGCCTTCGAGTTGACCACTGACGGTCAGGTAAGCCGACTTGCCGAAGAAGTCTTTGGACGTATCGACCTTTCCGTTGACCGTTGGCAAGTTATCCAGAGGCAACGTCGTGACGCGAAACATCTGCCCGGCACCTTCGCAGTCGCTAGCGGTGATCAGTGGCGTGTGAACTAGCACGAAGCCTTCGTTGTGGAAGAACTCGTGGGTCGCGAAGCTGATTCGATCGCGGACGCGGGTCACAGCGCCAAAGGTGTTTGTGCGAGGACGGAGGTGAGCCCACTCGCGAAGTTTTTCGAAGGTGTGTTGTTTCTTTTGGAGAGGGTAATCCGTGGCGCTAGCAAGGCCCGTCACACGCAGGCTCGATGCGGCCATCTCGGTGGCTTGGCCTTGTCCTTGGCTGGCTTTGAGTTCACCTTCGACCACGACACTCGTGCCGACGGTGAGGGTCAGGATGTCCGATTCGTAGTTAGGGAGTTTCGAGTCGGCGATGATTTGGAGGTTTCCGAAACAGCTACCATCGTTGATTTCGATGAAGCTAAAGCCCCCTTTGCTGTCGCGACGAGTCCGCACCCAACCGCGCACCTGGGCGTGATGCCCGACCGACTGGGCTTGGCGTGCTTTTTCGACCGAAATCCAAGGTGTTTTGGTCATCTTTTGTTCCTAGAAAACCTTTCCAAACGTTGGGTGCATCTTCGCTCAAACTCATGAAGATGGCCTATTGTAGCGGATTTTTTTGAATCGCTAATAGAGTGCTTCTCTTGAAGCCAGAATAGATAATCCGAGCGAATTCCTTGAGCAATTCCTGAGTTGTATCTGTACCCACGCGGTTCAGCGCTCGGATAGGAAATCAGAGCGAGTTGACTTGGATAGATCTTAGGCAATATCATCTCTAGAATTATATCTATGGACTTTCCTTGAGAATTTCTTCAAAGGAGATAATAACGATGAGCGAACTCATTAAGAAGCATTCGGGCTTGGGGATCGCATCTTTTGTTGTCGGCATTGCCTCGGGACTTTTGTTATTGACTGTATTTGTGATTGCGGGGATTGCCGAGACATCGACGCCCGGAGGCATCGACGAAAAGTCTCCGATTGCAGTTTTTATTGGACTATTCCTGTTCCTCTTTCTGGGCGTGGCCTTGGTGGGATTGGTGTTGGGAGTCGCGGGATTGCTTCAGAAGGATCGTGAGAAAGTTTTTGCGATTTTGGGCGTTATCTTCTCGGCGATTGCGATTCTATGCCCGATCTTATTGGTTTTGGTTGGGTTAGCTTTAGGTGGATGAAGGAAATTTTTTCATGGAGTCCTTTGAAGAGAAGGCCTCTAAAGGATTTTTGCGTTGTGCATAGCGAGAGCACAAAACTCGATGTGCGCGTCGAGATCCACATTGAATGCTTCGGCTCCCCGTTGGATGTCGTCTCGATTGACAGCGGCTGCGAAACTCAGGTTCTTGAGTTTTTTGCGGACGCTCGATGCCGTTAGGCCTTCGAGACGTCCTGGGCGAACCATGGCACAGGCGGTCAGGAAGCCGCACAACTCATCGCAGGCATAGAGCCCATGTTCGAGTTGGGACTGGCGCGGATACTTGTCGCTCAAATAGTCCGCATGGGACAAGATCGCTCGGATGATTTCCTCGGAGTAACCCCGTTCTCTGAGAATCACACTACCTTGGAGTGGATGATCCGGGGGGTTAGGCCACCTTTCGTAGTCGAAATCATGAAGCAGACCAACGGTTCCCCAAAGTTCGACATCTTCGCCCAGTCGCTCGGCATAGGCTCGCATGGCTGCTTCGACCGCGATCATGTGACGTTTCAAGCTGTCGCTTACGACATACTCGTCAACAAGCTGGAGATTTGTAGTTCGATCAAACATAGTCGGATAGGATGGGTTTGGACTGAATTGTATCGCGGTTGCCTTCAACCGCGTTTGGGCCCATATTGTAACGCGGTTGTCCTCAACCGCGTACTGGTACTCATCGTCAGGTCCCTGCACGAATCGAGCGTCCTGCTGCTCTTTTATTGCTCATGATTGAAGTGTTCACTCTGGTGCTTCCTCGCTTACGCGTCGGGTTACTAGTTTGATGGCCTTCTGCCATCGGGGGTGTCTGCTAGTAACCCGAACCGTGAGGGAGGGGGCGTCAGTACACGGCTAGGCCTCTTATTCCACGCTCG